>DAINRH010000132.1:1326-11667 GCA_036741905.1 Methylobacter sp.
TTAACCATACTGATACTGGCTCTGATCATTGCAGTCACCAGCTCGACCGCCATATCGCTGTTTGCAGACCGCTTGCAACGGACCATGACCACTCAAGCGGCGGAATTTCTGGCGGCCGATTTGGTGATCGCAAGCCCGGCCGCGATTCCTGACGAATGGCTGTCCAAGGCAACGCAACTCAATCTCGCTCAAGCGCAAACGCTTGAATTTTCCAGCGTGTTGATTGAGCATGACGAGCTGTTATTGGCGGGTGTTAAAGCAGTCAGTTCCGCCTATCCGTTGCGCGGTTTTTTAAAAAGCACTACGGCATCGACTGAAACCGTCGAACACACCGGCCCAAAACCCGGAACCGCCTGGGTTGAAAAGCGCATCCTGTCGGCGCTTAAACTTAATCTGGGCGATGCCTTACATGTCGGAGAAAAACAACTCACCGTCAGCAACATTATTACTTACGAACCCGACAAGCGCGGCGATTTTTACAGCTTCTCGCCGCGGGTGATGATTAATGCGGACGATTTGCAGTCTACCGGCATTTTGCAGCCGGGCAGCCGCGTGCATTATTTCTTTCAATTCAGCGGCGACAGCAAAGCGTTAAGCGAATTCAATCGATGGATCAAACCGCAGTTGAATCCGTCCCAGCGCATCATGGATATACATGAAGACCGCCCGGAGCTGGGTTCGGCGCTGGAACGCGCGGAACGCTATCTGGGCTTATCCAGCATTATTGTCATCTTGATTTCCGGCGTGGCGATTGCGATGGCGACGCGGCGTTATACCGAACGGCACTTTAACGCCACCGCCATCCTGCGCTGCCTGGGCTGTAAACAGAACGAAATACTCTGGCTTTACGGCAGTCAGTTTGTCGTGTTGGGCTTATCAGCCAGCGCGATAGGGTGCCTGCTGGGCTGGTTTGCGCAGCAAGCGTTGTTCCATTTATTGAGATCGCTGTTGCCTCAACAGGTCGCCGATCCCGGTTTGTTGGCGGTTTTTTTCGGCTTTATCATCGGCATGGCTATTTTATTGGGTTTCGCGCTGCCGCCGATATTGCGCCTTAAAAAAGTGTCGCCGCTCAGAGTATTGCGCCGCGAACTGGAGCCTTTGCCGAGCAGTGCATGGCTGATTTACGGTTTGGCCATCGGCATTATCGGCGTATTGATCTGGCGCTATACCGATGATCTTAAAATGACCGCAACCATTATCGGCGTCGGCTTGAGTTCCTTGCTGCTGCTCGGTTTGCTGGTTTATGGTTTGCTGCGATTTAGCCGGAGACTGTTGCCGCATCTTGGCCTGACCTGGCGTTTCGGCTTGCAGGGCTTGTTAAAAAACAGCCGAGGCAGCGTCGGCCAAATACTGGCGTTTTCCATTACGTTGGTGGCGATGGTGCTCAGTTTTACCGTGCGCACCGATTTAATCAATGACTGGCATAAACAGCTGCCCGCTAATGCGCCCAATCATTTCGCTATGAATATTTTCCCCGATCAGCAACAAAGCTTTCAACAAGACCTGCAACAGCAACAAATCAACGGAAGCCGGTTTTATCCGGTCATCAGAGGCCGTCTGGTCGCCATCAACAACACCCCGGTGCAACAAATCGTCAGCAAAGATTCACCGGGCGAAAATGCCACGCATCGTGAATTGAGCCTGACCTGGACCCAGGATCTGCCTGCGGATAATAAAATCACCGCCGGGAATTGGTGGCAGGATGCGCAAACCGGGCAGGTTTCTGTCGAACAGAAATTAGCCAAAAGCCTGAAAATCAAGCTGGGGGACCTGTTGACCTTTACCGTCGGCAGCCGGCAGTTTACAGCCACTGTTGCCAGCATCCGCGAACTTCAGTGGGATACCATGAAGCCGAATTTTTACATGATTTTCTCGCCCGGCACGCTGGATGCTTTTCCCAGCACCTTTATCACCAGCTTTTATTTGCCCGATAACCAAAAAGACTTTTTAAACGCGCTGGTCAAAAAATATCCCAGCACCACCCTTCTGGAAGTCGATTTAATCCTACGCCAATTTAAAACCATACTGAGCCAATTGACCGAAGCGATCAATTACCTACTGTACTTTGCATTGCTGGCCGGATTTACGGTATTGTTCGCCGCCGTTTATGCGACGTTGGACAGCCGCATTCATGAAGGCGCGTTGATGCGAACGCTGGGCGCCAATCGCGCATTTTTAAGAAAAACCCACCTCATCGAGTTTAGCCTGCTCGGGCTGATTTCCGGCCTGTTAGCGGTCGTCATCTCGGAAGCCATGCTCTATGCGCTGTACAGCCATGTCATGCACATGGAGTACCGCGCTAATGTTTATTTATGGGTCATTGTGCCGCCAACCGGCGCTTTATTAGTGGGCTTGGCGGGCTGCTGGGGGGTCAGGAATGTCGTTAATAAAGCGCCGCTCCGGATTTTAAGGGCGCTATAACGCCAAGACTTGGCGGTCAGCGATAGTACTTATTGTTTGCAGAGCGTCGATCCTTTATTCTGAGAGCATTCATAAAGCGCCAAGCGCTTATAGTGTTATGGTGTTCATTCTTTATTCATGAAAAATGAAGTATTCTGCAAAGAAATAACTTTACCCGAGGTAATCAAAATGAAAAAACTAACAACCCGTATCGTTTTAATAGGCAGCGCATTAATCTCAGGTTGCTACAGCCAAGGCGGATGGACGCCGACCGTTGACGCTTACAATGACCCTAATGCCTATCGAATCAACCAGGATATGGCCGAGTGTAAAGATCTTGCCAGTCATGCCTCCGGCGGTACTGCAAAAGAAACGGCCATCGGTGCAGGCGTAGGCGGCTTAATCGGCGCGGCCGGCGGTGCGGCTATCGGTGCGATAACAGGCAGTCCAGGAACGGGTGCAGCGATAGGCGCGACAGTCGGCGGTATCGGCGGCGGCGCCAAACAGGGTTTCGAAGGCGAAGCCGGATACAAAAGAGCCTATTCCAACTGCATGAGAAACCGCGGACATCGTGTAGTTAACTAAGCTACAGTACTTTCAATTTAAATTACTGATGTTACGCACTGTCCACGAAAAGCACGAAAGACACGAAAAATAGAGAGCCGTATGTTGCGCGCTAGTTCCCAAGCTCCTGCTTGGGAATTCAGTACGGGAAGCTAGAGCTTCCCGGCTCGCAAAGCGCTACGTGGAAATGCAGTCAAAGGCGCGCTGCGCCGCGAGTTGAGTGCATCCTACGCACGACATCCAGGCAGCGCGAAAGACACGAAAAAAATAAAGCGCCGTATGTTTCCCGGTTTACGACATTCATCTTTCCAATTTTGACGATGGGCTTTACTTATTGTTCCTGTACCCGGTTTTTTTCGTGCTTTTTGTGCCTTTCGTGGACTACGCTTTTTTATTAGGTACATGCGTAACATCAGCTAAATTAGTGACTAACCATTAAAAGGCTACGTCATTATTGTCGAGGCAACGGGTAGGGCGCGCCTTACCCGTCTTGGTTTCCGGTATTGCTTAAGAGTTATCGGTACAGTGGTGGTCGGCGAATCGGTCAATTTTGAGGAGCTTTGGATTGGCTCAAAGACGCCGGGGTAAAGGCCGTTGAAATGCACGATGCCGATTGTATTGCACTGATGCGGCTCTTCATCGCGGGCTCATTTCTGACATTGCAGTCAATCGGACTGCGGCTTATATTCAATCCCATTTGCGAGTTTCGCTAGCGCTGGTTCCCAAGCTCCAGCTTGGGAACCCAGTCCGGGAAGCTCCAGCTTCCCGTATACCCTAGCCACACAGGAGTATAACCATACCCAGAAGCCGCTACCGTGTCCAATGCGACCCCTGCCCACACTTCCTGACCACAACAGTAAACTACTGGATACCGTTATTTACCCACCCGGAAACCGTGAACATCATTCTGGACTCTTGGAGTTTTTTACAGAAGGAATCGGGCTTTCGACTCTACGGTTACGTCATCCTTGAAAACCATCTGCATCTTATCGCCGCATCGGAAAATTTAAGCCATGACATGCAGCGTTTTAAATCCTACACGGCGAAACAAATCATCGCGCATCTGGAACAACGCCGCTCAGCCAAGCTGCTTGAGCTGCTGGCGTTTTTTAAACGCGCCCATAAGCAGGAAACCACTTATCAGGTTTGGGAAGAAGGCAATCATCCGCAAATCATCGAATCTGAGGTGGTTATGCGGCAGAAGCTGGATTACATTCATTACAATCCAGTCAAGCGGGGCTATGTGGACCAGCCGGAACATTGGCGCTATTCCAGTGCGCGTAATTATGCCGGTCAGGAGGGGTTGATTGAGGTGATTCGGTCGTGGTGAGTTGCTCGGGAAGCTGGAGCTTCCAAGACTAGGTTTCCAAGCTGGAGCTTGGGAACCAGCGCGCGTGAATGAGATATGTCTCTGCATTGCTCGTATGTGGCTTGCGAAACCGGATAATTGGAACCACAAAGCCCCGGATTTAGTAAGCAACATCCAAGCTACGCGCTACGCGCCAGTCTCGCTGGTTCCCAAGCTCCACAGCTTGGGAACCCAGAACGCGAAGCTCTAGCTTCGCGATACAGGTAGCCGGAGCTTGGGGACTAGCGTAATTGGGTATCAAGAAGAGGCTGTGCTAAACTCCCGGCATGAAAGTTAAAGATCTTATCGCCTTGATTGAGTCGGATGGCTGGCAGCTGGTGCGGCAAAGAGGAAGCCATCGCCAGTTCCATCATTCCATCAAATCCGGTACGGTCACAATTGCTGGCAAGCCCAGCGTAGATGTCCCGCCCGGAACGCTTATCAGTGTTCTGAAACAAGCGGGACTTAAGCAGTAGAGGTTTATATGCGTTATATGGTTGTCATTGAAGAAGGCCCGACAAGTTTTGGCGCCTATGTCCCCGATCTTCCCGGCTGTGTAGCAGTAGGAGAGTCGTTTGAAGAGGCGCTTCAACTTATCCAGGAAGCTATCGAATTTCACATTGAGGGGCTTAAAGAAGAGGGGCAGTGCATTCCGGTGCCGCATTCTTCAAGTTCGTTCGTTGAGGTTCATGCCTGACATTGTGCGCAATCGGACAGCGGCCCCATTCGCGTAGCCCATATGTAGCATAGCGGAATATGGGATGGTCGGTGCCACGAAGCCCTGGATTCCGCAAGCTCCATCCAGGCTACTCGCTTATAGCGTTACCCAACGTAAGGTATTTCAGAGGCCGATACTTGGGCGTTGATGTGGTGTTGGTTAAGTAATATTTCGACTGCGCGGACTCGCCTAGCTCTTTCGTGCTCTGCGCAGGGACCTACGATAACACGCTGAATCGGCAATGATCTCGTTGAAGAAGTTATACCTTCCAGCAGATCCACGAAGGGAACATTCGTTCCCGAACGAATATATTGCTTCCGTGGTATATCGTTTATCGTGATTCCTTCTGTTTTGGCGTATTCGCGCACCTCCTTGTTATTTGGGATAAGAATTAGGCGCACCTCATTTTCCTCTTTGAATCCCCAGTGTTTATAGCGACAGGCGCACCGCATGACGGCTGCAAAAATATTCTCCAAATTCTCGTGATCTTCAATGCCTCGTAGCTGGCTGAATAGAAATTTTTCCATCGTGGTCAGATCTACCGCAAACTCTTTGGAGAAAGTTTCGTTGCTATCGGAGGAATAAACAACGTCTCCGGCAAACAGATGGCCACCATTTTCGTATTTTTCGGCGAATTCTGTTAGTAACTCGGAAAGGCCTTCGGTATCAAAAACGATCGCATATCCACCCTCTTTGCTATATCCCCTCCACTGACTTAACAAGCCATGCTTATCCACACGACCATCCCTGCCACTTGGCGTACAAAACGACGTGATATACGGTTCTGCCAAGGGCTCGCTGCTTGCGGCACTATTCAGTAGCTTTTCTAGAAGCGACTCAGCAATTTTCCTTCCAAAGCGACGTGCTTCTTCTTCCTTGTCACCTTGGTTCAAAATAACTTTTTCAAAGACTTCTGGCAGTCTATTTTTGAGGAAATGTCTAATCTCCTCAGCGTCATTGAGATATGCGTAGTGCGTCGCCCGTAATGTTTGGTTTCGGATAATACCGTCCAACCCTGCCGCACTCGTGTAATGGAAAAGTTGCGGATGTTCTTCTGCAAGTGGTCTCATTGTTGTTTTCACTACTGGTAATGGCGGCTAACGTGCAGCTCGGAGGTTGGTCAACAACTTTTCGTTCCCCAACATTTTAGCTATTCACCTCAAAAATTAAACGCCTTAGCCTTCCCCGCCTGCGCCTTAAACTTCTTCAACCAAGACTTCCCTGACAATTTCTCAGCCAACGCCACGGCAAGATGTTGCGGATCAACGCCCATACCCTTGTTCCGCCCCAAGCCCTGCATACAAGACGGGCAGTTGGTCAGGATGGTGGCTCTGCCCTTTTCAGGCATAGCTTCCGCCAACGATTCGCGTTTGCGATGCAGCATCGCGGCGGAGATGTCGGGACGGGACAACGACAGCGTTCCCGCCTCTGAACAGCAATTCGGCACCGGCTGAACAGTGCCGAATCCGCCAAGCTGATCGAGCACGTCCAGCGCCTTGCCGTCCAGCGAGTCATGGCACGGCGCGTGATACAGATAGCTCTCGCTGCCTGTACCTGCCAATTGCAAGTCCCGCTCCAGCGCATAACGGGCTATATCGACCAGCCTGCCGCCGAACAATTTGGCTGCTTCCATTTCATTGAGTCCTTCGCGGCAGGTTCCGCAAGTCACCACGCAGCCGTCGAATTCCAGATGGGTAAACATGTCCCGGATTTGATTGAGCAGGATGGTCACGCGCAAGCCGTTTTGCGAGTGCATTTCGGCTTGGCCGTTGGCATAGGCCGGAAACCCGCAGCACAGGAACGGCGGCGGTAACACCACGCGGGTTTTCAAGCCCATCAGTACATGGATGGCGGCCATCGATATGTCGGACACCATGCGCTCTGAACCGCAACCGGGAAAATAGAATACGGTGCGTTCGGCTTCCTGATCGGGTTCAAACACCAAAACCTGGTCTTCCTTGCAGTTGGGCAGTAAATCGCGCAACGTAAGTGCTGGCACGGTCGGCATCGGCGAGCTCAGCAATTGCAAGGGGTAATGTTTTGACGAACCTTTTTTCGGTTGCAACGGCTTGGCTAATACAGCGCCCAGCTGCTGGCCGACAAAACCGGCCCGAAGAACGCCGAAGCGGAACACCTTATTGAAGGCCCGCGAGTCGCTGTGCAAGTAGCGCAGCGTCATCTTGGTCGCCGCGGCCGTGTGCTTATAGCCCCAATCGGCCAGAATCCGGCGTTCCAGCACCGATACGTCGGCGGAATCGATGTCGACCGGACAGGGTTTGGCGCATTTGTGACAGGTCGTGCAATGATCGGACACTTCTTCCAGCCATTGCAGCAGTTCGAATATTCGCGCTGCGCGTCGAACAGCAAGGCTTCGATAATCGCGCCGATCGCCAGGTTCTTGTTGCGCGGATGATAAAACAGGCTGCCCGCCGGATGGAACACGCCGCAATCGGGTTTGCATTTTCCGCAGCGCACGCAATGGGCGATTTTGTTGGCCAGCTCCTCCAACTGACCGTGGCGGAGGATGCGCGCTTCCAGTCCCAACAGGTTGAACGAGGGCGTGAAAATATGCTCCAGCACGGCAAAATCTTCGAGCTTGCCGGGGTTCATCAGCCCGGTCGGATCGACTTCGCTGCGATAGGCGTTCAGCGCCGCGATGCGTTCCGGCTCCAGGTACTTGAGTTTGGTGACGCCGATGCCGTGCTCGCCGGACACCACGCCGCCCAATTCGACCACTTTGAACATCACCCGGTCGATGACTTCGCCGGAGCGCTCCAGCATGTCCCGGTCGTTGGACAGCACCGGCAAGTTCACATGCACGTTGCCGTCCCCGGCATGCATATGCGTCGCCAGCACGATGCGCCGGTCGCGCACTTCCTGATGGGCAAGGTTCACGGCGGCGATAATCTTGGGAAAGCCGCGCGCCAGTTCGGCGAAGTCCTTTTTGAATTTTTTGATGACCGACAGGCTGCGCAAGGTTGCTTCGTCGGCTGCCGTCAGCGCGTTTCTGGCGTTCGCATAAAGCTCCAGCGCCACATCGGCCCTGGCCGCAAATGAATCGGCATTGTCCTCAAACGGCGGCTCGCGGAATAAGGCCGCGGCCCGATCCAGAAATTTCAGCTGGGCATAACACTCTTCCTGTACGTTGACCTCGTCGATAAAGCGGGCGAATTCGGCCAGCGTGTCCAGCGGAATGACCACGTCTTCATTCAGCTTGAAGGCGTTGGTGCGCCGTGCAATCGCGCCGAATTTCTTGCGGTCCGCCCAGTATCGCTCGGCTTCCGCCGCATCGTGGGCTTCAAAAAGTTCGCTGTTCGGGTACCGGTCCAGAATCGCGCGGATCTTGTCGATGCCTTGCTGCGCCTGATCCAAAGAATGCCCCGCGACATCGATCAGCAACACGGCTTTCGGTGTTTTGAACCGGCTCGATTTGACCTGATAGTCGATGGCTCGCACATACTCGTCATCGAAATGTTCCAGCGCCACCAGCGTATCCTTGCCTTGATCGGGAAACGGAAACGCTTTGGACAGCTCGACAATCACGCGGCTGGCTTCTTCCATATCCTGGCCGAAAAACTCCAGGCAAATCGTGCGCGTGGCTTCGAATTTCGGATAAAGGATGAATTCCGCGGAGGTGATGATGCCGTCGGTGCCTTCCTTTTGCAGGCCCGGAACGCCGCCCAAGGCCTTGTTGGTGATGTCTTTCCACAGGCCTTTCTTCCTGATCTCGCTGCCTTTTAACACAATGCTCTTGATTGACTCGCCGCTGGTCATGTCCGCTACTTCGAAAGTCACATTGTCTTCCGGCAGGATTTTACGCAACTGATGGTCGGTTCTGCGCACCTCCCAACGCTTGCCGCCGGGCATCGCCATCCGCCAGGAAATCAGGTTGTCGATGCAGGTTCCCCAGCGCACCGCGCACTTGCCGCCCGCGTTTTCGGCTATATTGCCGCCTATCGACGACGCCCAGGCGCTGGTCGGATCGGTCGCAAAAACCAAGCCCCGGTTGCTTGCATATTGGTGGGCTTTTTCGGTGATGACGCCGACTTCAACTTCAAGCACTTGGGCCACGGCGGTTTGTCCGTCCCAGAGCTTGAAGGCCATGTCCCGCGTACCTCGAATGCGGTCGAGCTTTTCGGTGTTGATGACCACGCAGTCCGGACGCAACGGAACCGCGCCGCCGGTCAGTCCTGTACCGCCGCCGCGCGGCACCGCTTTGAGTCCCATCTTGGCGATGGCTGCGAGCAGCGGCGACAGTTGCGCCTCCTTGTCCGGCATCACCACCGCCACAGGCAGGTACAAGCGCCAGTCGGTCGCATCGGTGGCATGGGAAACCAGCGTGAACGGATCGAACAATACGTTACTGACGCCGGTCACAGCGCCCAGCTCTCTTTTCATGCGGCGGCGCAAGCCCGGCACTTTTTCGACATCGCTGCGAAACGCGTCCAGCAGTTGGCGGGACGCGACCAGCACCTTATGCACTCGGGCTTCGTCGCCGATATTCTGCTCGATGATGCCCAAGTGCTTTTCGGCATTTTCGAACATGCGCTTGCGCCTTGCCGCCGAGCTGACCAGTTCCTGGAACAGATAAGGATTGCGGCGGTAAATCAGGATCTCCCCGAAAAAACGCATCAGCAAGCGGGCGGAGCGTCCGGTGACGCGGCGGTCGCGCAATTCCTCCAGAATCAGCGCGATTTCCGTCCCCAGCAGGAAAGACACGACCTGCCAATCATCCGCAGACGTGTAATTGAACGGAATTTCCCGGTAGCCTCTGGGAATGGTTATCGTAGAGTTGGCTTCAGTTTTTAATGTAGTCGGCGACATGTTCAATCCTGTCCGGGGTAGTCAGCATAGCGCATTGTCTCTTAAATGATTGAGACGGTGAAGGTATTCGTGATTCTGGAACCGCAGCTATAGTGTTATACAGATAAATTATGACGAATATTCGGGGGGGTACGGCAGGTTATTCACCACGAAGGCGCGAAGAGCACGAAGAAAAAACATAAACTTCGTGCCTTCGTGGTGAATAAAAGTAACTGACGCCACAATGTTCCTTCAGAGCAACGGAGTAGGGCGTGCCGCGCGCCAGAAGGAAGTTAAGTATCAATTTAACCTAAATGGAAAAGGCGCGCGGTACGCCCTACGTTAAGTAACTGATGTTACGCATTGTCCACGAAAAGCACGAAAAAAACATCCGCTGTAGGTTTCTCGCTGACGGCGTGATACCCGGCATTCATTCACAGACTCCCAAGACAGGCTCCTTACGTCATACACCCAGGTCTGTGGGATGCCGTCGTTCTGGCAGGGATGC
>DAINRH010000133.1:0-4431 GCA_036741905.1 Methylobacter sp.
GGCTGGACTGTTTCTACAGGGCAAACTGGAGGATGAAAAAACCTACACTTGTAAGTCATCCCCCCTCCTTCCTTTACGGTTTTGTTAACTTATAAAGTATACGATTTTTGAGTCAAATGGGAGTAAGGTTATTATTTCGAACCCTTAACGCCAGCTTACTCAGAGCAGGAAGAACAACAAACGTACAAACCATGATCCAGAATATGCCCATGGTGATAATCAAGCCCATACTGGCGATACCCTGATGCGGCGAGAATGCCAATCCGGCAAAGCTGGAGGCCGTGGTCAGCGCGCCGTAGAACATAGCCCTGGCGGTGCTGGATTGATAAATATTCTGCTCTTCGGAAAGCGAATGGTGCAGCTTTTCAACCATGTGGATGCCGTTGTCAACGCCCAACCCCAGCAACAGCGGCAGGGCGATGATGTTGGCAAAATTAATCGGCGTGTTGGTGAGAACCGCACTCGCCATGGTAAACAGCCCTGCCAATATCAGCGGCGTCATGACCAGCGCCGTATCGACAATATTGCGCCTAATGGCAAACAACAGCAGCGCGATGGTGATCAGCGCGATCACAATAGCTTCCTGAAACGCTGAGATGACTTCTTTCATAGATTCCCAATACATGATCGGCAAATCGGTGGTTTCAGGCGCGACAGACTGCACTTCGGTAATAAACTCTTCCAGACTGGCCAGATCGTTCAGATCTTTTTTAGGAAATATCTGAATGCGGTACGAGCCGTTCTTGCTCAACCATTTGTCCTTAATGTCGGGCGGCAGGTCGGCCAGAGTGACTTTACCGGCATTGAAGCTTGCTGATAATTCGTTCATTAGACTCGGTAATGTACCGAGCAAGGTAGTTTGGATTTTTTCAATGAACATGCGCCGATTGGGTTGTTGCCGCGCATCAAGCTCGATCAAAATATCCTGTAATTCTTGCTTAAAATTGGTTAACACGCTGCGCTCACGTGCATCGGTTTTTTGAGGCAGGACGGTGTCGATAGCTTTGATCAGACGGTTAATGCCGGGAACCGGATCGGTATCGGTTTTTAGCTCCGGAAAACTCTGTGTTTGCGCACCGAGCATCAGCGCCATTTCTTCAATCAGGGCCAGCTTATCGTCCTGGTCGGCGGGTTGAAAGTCGAAAAGACTGACGGTTTTATCAACCGACGACAAAGCCGAAAGTTTTTGCTCCAAAGCCTTGGCGCTATTTTCATCCTTGGCCAGAACGGTCAAGGTCATCGGCGTGGTTTCCTTGTCCTTCATCAAATTTTTGAACGCGATAACCGATTCGGTATTGGGGTCGCGAAGGTTAATCGGATTAAAATCGGTCTTCACGTTAAACGTCAGCACGATTGAAATAACGGCGATAACTAAAGTTGCGATGGAAATCGGTTTGGCATAATGGAGCGGTAAGAATGCCATTTTTTCCGACAGTTTGGCCAACCCGTTGACGCTTTCTTCTGCTTGGAACTTTGCCGGAGCCGGAATAACTCTTAACAGCGCCGGCAAGGCGATCAAGGTAATTAACAGACAGATAAACAGACTGGTGCCAGCCAGCAGGCCGAGTTCGGATACGCCTTTGTAATCGGTCGGTATAAACGCATAAAGGCCGATGGAGGTGGTGCCCGCGCACAATAACAACGAGGGCGCCGTGCTGATCAACGTGCTGCGCAGGGCCAGCTCTTTATGGATATGATGGGTCAGGTTGTCCCTATAGCGCAAACAAAAATGAATGGCATATTCCACGCCTAAACCAATATTGGATACCGCAAAAGCCACTGAAATCAGGTTTAATTCCCTGACCGAAAAGGCCGCGAACGCCCCGCAAAACAGCATGCCCAAGGCAAGCGTAATCAACGTGGCTATAGTGAGCAAAATAGAGCGATAGGCCACCAATAAAATAAACAACACCAGCACGATGGAAAAAATGCTGGCGGTAAACGTGCCGGTGCTCATGCCGGACAATTCATCATCTTCCAAGCCGACTTCGCCGGTGACCCACACTTTAACGGCAGGCAGATTGGGGTCCTGAATTTCAGCCACGGCTTTACGGATAGAATCAATCGCGGATTCGGCGGGACGGATTTGCGAAAAATCGAACTTGGGCGAGACGATAATAAAGCCGTTATCGGCATTGGCTTTCTTTTCCGCAATCATCGACTCCCAGGACATCAAAGCATTTTCGCCATTGATCGTTTTATGCAAAGCCAATGTAACCTTATCGATTAACGAAATTAAATCGACAGGTACAACCTGGGTCTTGTCGGTAGACGTTAGGGCATCTTCAAAAATTGAAAAAAAGCCGGTCAGATTGGGTTGCTGGGCAATTCTGCCGATAAACGGCTGGGCCAGCGACAGGTTGTTGGACAAGGTCTGCAACTCGTCGGTATCGAGATAAAGCAGGCCGTTCTGACGAAAAAATTCGTTGTCATTGGGAATATAAGCCGAATTAAAGTGATCCTTATTAGCGCTAAGCAGGCGCAGCAACCGTTTAGTAGCCGATTTGGTCAACTCCGGCGTATCCGATTCAACCACCAGCAACAGCGTGTGCAAGTCCTGCGAAAAGGCTTTTTCATAATTGCGGCGGTTTTGCTGAAAAGGCGCATCGGGAGCAACCAGTTCGGCAGTGTCGGTATTAATGCTCAAATGACCGGCGGTGTACTGCAAGGCCAAAATACTGAGCAGAACCACTATTGACAACACCTTAACCGGGTTACCTAGCGTCAAATTTCCCCAACGTGAAAAAATACGGTGACTGCGGGTTTTAAATGTCATAACTCAGAATCTGGGCGTTAATGTATAGTGAGAGTGTTCAAAGTGCTTAAAGCATCACTTTGGGATTCAGTAAGCTCGCTGCCTTGCAGCTCGATGAACAAGGCGGGAATTTTTGCCGTATTCGCCGCCAGCATGCCGTCTTTTTGGCCCAGACACAGCAGAGCGGTAGACCAGGCATCGGCAACCGCCGGATCGCTGATCAAAACAGTGACTGAAACCAGGTTGTGGGTAACCGGCCTGCCGCTGCGGGCGTCGAGGATATGGCTGTAGCGCTGCCCGTGGTCGTCAAAATAATGCCGGTACGTGCCGGAAGTCATCACCGCAATCGGCGAGTCCTTGGGCATGGTAACGACTTTGTGCATGGTCCGCTCTTCCGGCAGCGGCCTTTCCACGGCGATACGCCAGGGCTGAAGCCCCGGTTTATAACCGTTGGTTTTCAACTCGCCGCCGATCTCGACCAGATAATTAGTTATGCCTTTTTGCGCAAGAACCTTACTGATCCGTTCCACGCTATAACCTTGGGCAATAGACGATAAATCGACTTTCAGGTCGGCCTGTTTTTTGCGCAGATGCGTGTCATCGACGATTTCCAGTTTCGCCATGCCGATTTGTTTCAGCGTGGTGAGAATCGTCGCATCATTGGGAATCGTCAGCGCATCGCCTTTAAAGCCCCATAAATCGAACAACGGTTTGATAGTTAAATCATAGCAACCCTGGCTGGCCTGATTGACGACTTGGGCGATTTTAACCAATGATACGATTTCGCCGCCGACTTCCTGACTGTCAGTGTTCTCGACGCTATTGAAGGTTTCAATGGTCGAATCGGAACGGTAATTGGATAGCAGCTTATCGATAATCGCGAATTCGTTTTCGATGTCGGCTTTGATGGCTTTATCGTCCGCAGGCTCTTCAGACCAGTAGCTGATATGGTAGGTCGTGCCCTGAGCCGGGCCTTCAAGCTTTTGAACGGTCGGTTCCGAGCAGCTCGTCAGAATAAATAAAAACAGGCTGGCGACACAGCCATTGCCGAGCGTTAAAGCGGATTTTGTTTTTATGGTTCCAGCGCTAGCCATCCTTATCTGCCGTTTCGTTATCATCACAGGTTATCAAAATAAACTTCATAAAAAACGCGGTGTATCTTGCTTAGACAAGATAACTTACGCGCCATGACTTAGCTTGTTAAATAGCGGATTTAACAGCGCTGTTTATTATAATCGCAAAGCGGATAGGCTTTTTAAAAAATGCGGCTTATTTCCGCCATGCAAAGAACAACCTTAATCCCAGCGACTGTCCCTGACCTGCACTTTGCCGTTTTCGATCCTGACCGGAAAACAGTCGATATTTTCATAAGCGGGCGGGGATTTTACTGCGCCGGTTTTCACGCAAAAACGCGCGCCATGACGAGGGCAAATAATCTCGTCGCCATCCAGTCTGCCGCTGGCTATTTCCGCGCCGTCATGGGTACAGACGTCTTCAATCGCATAAAATCGACCGTCGATTTTAAAGATCGCGACATTCGTACCATCGACATCGACGACGATGTTCTCGCCATTCGCCAAAGCGTTTTCATCAATTACATCTATCCAATCCGACATTGTTTACCCGTTATCATTGTGTTTTAAATCCGGCGAATTAACTGTAGCCACGTCTTTCTT
>DAINRH010000133.1:4531-11587 GCA_036741905.1 Methylobacter sp.
TCGCCTTTCGCCTTTCGCCTTTCGCCTTTCGCCTTTCGCCTTTCGCCTTTCGCCTTTCGCCTATATTATCCTTTCAAATACACATCATAGCGCAACAACTTACCCTGAAAGCTTTGGCTAGGCTTGCCGCCCAAGGGTTCTGCGTAATCAGGACTTTTTACCACCACCCGCTTTCCGGCTGCATTTAAAGCGGCCTCGAAAAGCTGCTCCTTATCCTGATCATCACCCAGCAGGTCGCGCAATACCATCATTGATTTCTTGGCTAAAGCGGATTTTTTACGCTTGGGCGGAAACATGGGATCAAGATAAATACAATCCGGCTGGACTTCCAAACCGGCTAACAGATCAATGGCATTACCCTGTAGCAACTGGGGAGGCTCAAGATTAAGCCGTTGCATCCAGTCCTGTTGCGCCAAGCGGGCAAAGCCGTCGGCCAGCAATTCGGCCATAACGGGAGAACGCTCGATACAGAGCAGTTCGTAACCCATGCGAAAGATATGCAGGCTGTCCTGCCCCCAACCGGTAGTGGCATCGACAACGGTTCTGGTTTTGCGACCCAGCGCCTGGGCCAACGCACCGTCTTTGGGCGCAGGCCATGAGCGCTGTTCGCCGTTGCGCGGCTCTATATCGACGGCCAAGCCGCCTTTTTTAAGCAGCTCTTTATCGAGTAGTTTTAAACAGCCATCGCGCCAAGTTAGAAAGAATTCTTCCGGGCTATCTCTATTAAGCGACTCATACAAAGGAACGCCTAATCTTTCCGCAAGCTGCTGGAACGACAGGCTATCGCCCTGCCCTTGGTAAAGTACGGCCAGTTTTCCGGCGTATTTTCGCGATAAAGCTTCTGTGGTCATGGCTTAATTACCGACAAAGAGCATGAAGAGATCTTCGTGTTCTTCGTGCCTTCGTGGTGAATTATTATTCTGTAGAAATGGATTTTTGTTCGTTTTTCAAGGCTGCATCCAGCGTATGCCAGGCCAATGTTGCACATTTAACCCGTGCCGGATATTCGCGCACGCCGGCCAATACCGCCAGCTTGCCGACCGCTTCAAGATTTATCTGCTCGTCTTTGCCGGTAGTCATTTCATGAAACGTTTTAAACAAGTCTTCGGCTTCCTGTTCGGTTTTGCCTTTGACTATCTCGGTCATCAATGAAACGGATGCAGTCGAAATGGCACAACCTGAACCCTGGAAACTGGCATCGGTAATGGTATAGCCGTCCATTTTCAAATATAAAGTCAGGCGGTCGCCGCACAGCGGATTAAAGCCTTCCACTTTACGGTCGGCATTTTCCATGACGCGGAAATTGCGCGGGTTACGGTTGTGGTCAAATATCACCTCTTGATAGAGGTCGCGTAAATCATCAAACATTATTTGTTCCGTGAAAGTTTTTTAATGAAAAGTTTTTACTGGCATTGATGGTAGAAACTCAGCTGACAACTATATTTTGAGTTAGTTTATGATTTTAAATGAAGTAATGTCTTTCATTATCCTGGGTTGGTTACCCGTTACGAGCTTTCCCTTGACCTCAATAATCTGTCCAGCATTTTTATAAGCTTCAATTGCTTCATTATGCCATTCAGCTTTTAAGTTTACTCTTGCGCGGATATTTCCTTCTGGTTGATAAAGGTCTAATATGACATCCCCAGCTCTCTGTTCACTTTCGTCTAAATCACCAGCCAATGCTTCTACTGTACCAAAGAAAGTATCTTCTTTATCTTTCTCTTGGTTTTTCAATTCTTGCCGAATTTCTTCAATGCGACTGTAGTAATCGTGTTGTATTTTGATTGAATTTTTAGCATTTAATGGTTTATTAATAATGCTTGCCCATTTGAAATTTAGATACAAGTCCGCTTGATCATTTTCATCTTGAAAATTTATTAAAGCTTTGCACATATTAGATGACAAGTATGGTACCGACTCCTCTTTTACAGTTGCTATCAGATGTTCCATTCTGTCTGTTTGAATGGCTTCAACTAACTGGGAAGCCGCGTTATTAATAATTAATGTCGCTTGCCGTACAAAAGGAGCATTTTCAAAAACATCCGCCTGCAAATCCATTGCTTTGACAGGCGTGGATACACTAATAATAAAGCTGCCTGTTTCCGTATGTCTAAAACGTGATTTATCTATTAGTTGTAATGCTTCCCGCCGATTCATTTTTGGATGATAAATTTGCGGTTTTAATACACTACATGCCGCAGACAACAACATATCTTTAGCGCCATTAATCGCTTTTACGGCATAGTTAAGCGGGATGAAAGCCGATTCATTGCGATGATCGACGATGCGAAAACCGATGGCATCATCTTTCATTTCTGATAACTCTGCCATAAGAGTACGAAACGAAATATTCTCCATATCTACCAATTTACTAATAACCGTCTCTACACAATCTGTGTAATCAACGGCACTATCATCAATAGGAAAAATTAATTGCCTACGTTTATATTGATCATTATTAAGTGCATATAAACCGTCTTTAATAGCGGCATCAATTAAACGCCAACCTCTCGATTTCAGGAAATCTTTTAAATCGGTGGGCGCAATGTTTTCGAAAAAATCTTTATTCATAACGGCGGTAGATAATTCAATGGCTCATTTTTTGATAATTTTTCGAATATGGCGAGCAGATTATCAGGCGTCAGTACTTGATCTTTTGGGAGATAAACTGTTGTACCTGTCCTATTGCTGGAAGCCTCTGCACCGCGCAGACTGACCCAATAGGCAGCATTTTTTAAGATCAATTGTTCTGGATTCACATTTAACCACTCTTTTTGATTAGAGGGCAAAAACAGCACGACTAATAAACGATGTTGGCATTTAGTTTCTTCTCGCAAAAAATCATATTGTTTTACACCTTTAAAAAAATAGGAGAAATGCGATTCGGTGTTTGATGTCTCTTTGATTGTAGCCTTTAATTGTACTTTTAAATCTACATCTTCCTTATAGCTGTCTTTAAAATGTTCCCAGCAGGTCAAAGTAGCATCAATGCCTCGATTATCTACATGTCTATTTGTGTGATCGCAAGTTACACCAACAGCAGAAGCTACGGCATGCAAGTAAGCGTGACTCAATTCGCTTTCAATGTCTTTGTTATCTAAAGGACTATACATAGTGAAAATTTGCCATCAAAAACATTCAATAATTGCATTATAAACAACGATTGATCGTAGCTTACGAAAATATCAGCCAAATACCTCAATCAAGGACTCTATGCCTTTCATTAAAACGTCAATTTCTTCTTTGGTGTTATACATTGCGAAGGATGCTCTTGCGGTCGCGGGGACCTGATAAAAGTCCATGACCGGCATCGCGCAATGGTGCCCTGCCCTGATCGCGATACCTAAGCTGTCCAACATGGTGCCGATATCGTGCGGATGAATTTTATCCAGCACAAAAGACAAAATGGCGCCTTTATGCTCGGCCTCGCCGATAATCCGAAGCCCCTTAATCTGTCCGGCTTTTTCGGTTGCATAGTCGAGCAACTCGGCTTCATAGGCGGCGATCTTATCCATGCCGATTGCATTTAGATAATCGATGGCCGCACCCAAGCCGACTACATCGGCAATGCTCGGCGTACCCGCTTCAAACTTGTAGGGCAGCGTATTATATTCGGTTTCCTCAAAGGTGACTTTGCGGATCATATCGCCGCCGCCCTGATACGGGGGCATGGCTTCCAGTAAAGCCTGCTTGCCGTAAAGCACGCCTATGCCCGAAGGCGCATAAAGCTTATGGCCTGAAAAAACATAAAAATCGCAATCCAAGTCCTGCACGTCCACCGACATGTGCGGAATCGCCTGCGCGCCATCCAGCATAACGGGTATATTTTTGGCATGAGCCGCTGCGATAATCTTTTCAACCGGATTGATCGTGCCCAACGCATTGGACATATGCACCACGGAAACCAGCTTGGTTTTATCGCTGATCAGTTTTTCAAACTCATCATAGATCAATTCGCCTTGCAGATTAATCGGCGCAACTTTTAAGATTGCCCCGGTCTGCTGGCACAGCATTTGCCAAGGCACGATATTGGAATGATGCTCCATCGCGGTAATCAAAATCTCGTCACCGGCTTTAATATTAGCTTTGCCGTAGGTCTGCGCAACCAGATTAATCGCTTCTGTAGCGCCTCTAACAAAAATAATCTCTTTATCGCTGGCCGCATTGATGAAGTCTTTAACCTTGGTGCGCGCGCCTTCAAACTTGTCGGTGGAACGCACGCTTAAGGTATGAACGCCACGATGCACGTTGGCGTAATCATGGCTGTACAAATGCACGATGCTGTCGATAACCGCCTGCGGCTTTTGGCAAGAGGCCGCGTTATCCAGATAAACCAGCGGCTTGTTGCGGATAAGTTCTGCCAATATGGGGAAATCGGCGCGGATTTTTTCTACGGGAAAGTTTGTCATATTAATTAAAGTATTACTTCCGATAACATTGATTCTTAAATTACAAGGTATTATATTCCAATCATTCTTACCTGACTCTGATTAAGAACATGGCTATAGCAACTGCGAATGTACGTAAACACCTGACCGACATCAAAGAATGGCAAAAATTAGGCGAAGCTAATATTTTTCCGCCTGACAGCCGTCTTGAACTCATCGAAGGAGAAATCTTGGAAATGGCACCTATTGGCTTTAATCATTCCGGTCATTTAAATCGCATCAATAAATTATTCTCAAGATTAATGCCTGATGACGTTATTCCCAGCGTACAAAATCCGCTCCAACTCGGAGACCTTTCAGAACCCGAACCCGACTTTATGTTGTTAAAGCCGCATGATGATTTCTACTGCTCCCGTCATCCTAATGCCGCTGACGTATTGCTGCTGATCGAAGTCGCCGATAGTTCTCTCAGTTTCGACCAAAACCAGAAACTGCGTTTATACGCCAGCCATAACATACCTGAATACTGGCTGATGAACCTGAACGACGCCTGCCTTGAGGTATACCGCCAACCGCATGGTGATTGTTATGGTGAAAAAACCACGTTGCGGGTCGGCGATAGCGTCGCCTTGTCTCAGTTAGAACAGATCAACATCAACATCGCCGATATTTTATAGCCATTCCTTGTTGACGCCTTGCTGCGGGAAGCGCGCCAATACCTGCTCTAAAACCATATCGTGCAAGCCTCTGATCTTGACCTTATCGACCATTTCGTTAGCAAACGCAAAGGTCAGCATGTTACGCGCCGTTTCTTCGTCGACGCAGCGTGATTGCAAGTAGAAAATGGATTTCTCATCTAGCTGCCCCACCGTTACGCCATGTCCGCATTTGACGTCATCGGCATAAATTTCCAGCTGCGGCTTGGTATCCACTTCGGCATCGTCCGATAACAGCAGATTACGATTGTTCATTTGCGAATCGGTTTTCTGTGCATCAATAGCCACAATCACCCGCCCCTGAAACACGCCTCTGGCCCTGTCATCCAACACGCCTTTGTACAGCTCGCGGCTGATCGCATAAGGCTTTAAATGATTGATGCGGGTATGGTTGTCGATATGCTGACGCTTGACGCCCAAATACAAACCGTTCAGTTCGCATTCTGAGGCATGATCCAGATCGACATGAATATCGCTACGCGCCAGCAAGCCGCCAAAGGCGAAATTGTGATGGGTAAACCGAGCATTTCTCGCTTGTTTAATGTAGCTACCTCCAAAATGATAGGCTTTGTCAGACTCGCTTTGCATTTTATACAGCGTTAGATCGGCGTTTTGCCCGACAAAAACCTCGGTGACAGCGGCTGTTAGATAGGCATTATCTATACCGACAAAAGTCTCTATTATCTTAGCTTCGGCCATTTCATCGGCAATAATGATATTGCGGGTCGTCGCCATTGCATCGCTGCCGGTCACAATATGCAAAACCTGTATCGGTTTGTCTAGAACCTGCTTGGCCGGTACATGAACAAACAAGCCGTCGGTAAACCATGCGGTATTGAAAGCGATGAAGCTGTGCTCTGATTGGTCGGCAGCTGTTCCTAAATACTTTTCTACTTTGTCAGACTGCTTTGCCAACGCATCAGCCATACTCATTATTGAAACAGTTGCCGGCAAATCAGTTAAATTTGAAAGCGCTGCCGAGAAAAGCCCGTTCACTAAAACCACAGACCAGGTATCTTCGAGCTGATACGATTTCAGCCACTCGGAATCGAGATCACCGGCGGTTAAACTTAGCGATGGTGAAAATAGTTTCTTCTCAATGCCGGACACATTGGTGTAACGCCATTCTTCTTCACGCGGCGATGGAAAACCGTGCGCTGAAAATGCCATCAATGCCTCAGCCCTTAACGCCTTCAACCAAGGCAAAGCTTGCCCCGGCAATATAGGCGCTATCGTTTGATATTCAGCCGCATAACGGCTTGCTGTTGCCGTATTCATCACGCTGCCGCCTGATTATCTTCGACCCAACTGTAACCCTTTTCTTCCAGCTCTAGTGCCAAATCGGCACCGCCGGATTTGACAATCTGGCCGTGCGCCAAAACGTGGACGAAATCCGGTTTGATATAATCCAGCAAGCGCTGGTAATGCGTGACCATCACAAACGAACGCTCCGGCGAACGCAACGAATTAACGCCTTCCGAGACGATTTTTAACGCGTCTATATCAAGGCCCGAATCGGTTTCATCCATGATACACAGCTTGGGTTCCAAAATAGCCATTTGCAGGATTTCATTGCGTTTCTTTTCGCCGCCGGAAAAGCCTTCGTTAACCGCGCGATACAGAAATTTCTCATCCATTTCCAGCAAACGCACTTTTTCTTTAACCAGCGTTAAAAAATCCATCGCATCGACTTCAGGCTGTCCATGATGTTTGCGTATAGAATTCAGCGCCGCCTTCAACAAGTAAATATTGCTGACGCCGGGAATTTCCACCGGATACTGGAAAGCCAAAAACACGCCTTCACGCGCCCTGATTTCCGGCGCCATGTCCAATAAATCTTTACCCTGATAAGTCGCCGAACCGCCGGTCACGGTATAACCGCCCTTGCCCGACAGCACATGCGACAAGGTGCTTTTACCGGAACCGTTCGGCCCCATAATCGCGTGGATTTC
>DAINRH010000134.1:0-10978 GCA_036741905.1 Methylobacter sp.
CGCACGCCGGGATTTGTAAGGGGGCAGTCGGGCAACTGGCTGTCCTACCTTGATGTCATCAGGAGCCACTATGCGTCACATTACGGCTGTAACGATTGCCATTGCCCTCATCATGGCCCCATTTCACGGCTCTTATGCCCAGGAGAAGCTCGGTATGCTCGAAATATTCGACCAGTTTGCTCTTACAAACGCGGCTGCGAGTAAATGCATCAAGCCTGACAGCGATACCCTGACGCACTACTTGTCCAATTTCCAAATGATCACCGTCCGTACGTCAATGGAGCTTCAGAAGCAGTACCCGAATCGAACGAAAGAACAGATCCTCGAAGCCATAAAGAAGAAGACAGAACTTCTTTCCCAGAATGTCCACGATGTCATTCGCGACAAAGGCTGTGGTGATCCACGCATTCAGGATCTCATCAAGCGGTTCCATTTTCAGGCCAAGTGGCAGCCGTACAAATAGCACTCAACCGGCGACTATCCCGCACTGAGAAAAATGACATAAGAAAACGGGGGCAATAACTGGGGGCAGAGTAAAGTCAGGTAGGGTAAGCCGTGCGTACTTCACAAATTGACGTACTCGCCTAACGAATAAGGTTAGATTGTGTGAGCGATAGCGAACCACAATCTGAACCGGTTGTTGGATAAGCCCGGTGGGAGTCGGAAGGCCGGCTTTATTATAAGAAAATATCTTTTCGGATGTTGTCGGTTGCGACTATGAATTTGTAGTCGCAATCGTCAGGAACAAGCCAAAGGCGTTGCTTTGGCAATGCCTTTTGGCAAGGGATGATGATTTTTAATGAATAACCGCCATTTTTAAGCCAAGCGCGGCCCCACGGCTTAAAAATGCCGATTTCGAGCCCTCTCGGAATGACGGATGCAGCTACATAACCGGTTACGCCTCCACTCCGTTAGCCGGATGACGCAAGCAGCCCGAATGCCGACGAGGCTGGAATTCGCGTTTGTACAATCCGCATGGCAGCGCCGCAGCAAGGACAGTTTATCTGGGGGCGTTTCAACCCCATCAGGTTTTTAACTGGATTCAACTTGTATTGTCGAATCGGAACCTGCTGATGTTCTCTCAAACAATAATCAGCTCAAATGTGATGGCAGAATCTATTGTTCCCAAATGACTTCATGCGAGGAAGCGACGTTTTTTATTAACAACTGTCCTTGCACCAAAATGGATAGCAATAACGATGGCGTTCCTTGTGAAAACCAAGGGTGTCTTTAATACCGCTCAATACGGTAGCAACAAGCGGTTGGAATATCTGGATTTCTCTTAACGCGTTGACATTGCGTACGTTAAAGCGTACCTTTTTTCCTTGTTCCATAGGAGCTATTTATGCAAACACTCAAAGCCAGTGAAGCCCGAGCCAATTTGTACCGGCTTATTGATGAAGCGGCAGAATCTCACGAACCCATCATTATTACAGGCAAGCGCAGTACTGCTGTCCTTATTTCCTCGGAAGACTGGAGTGCCATTCAAGAAACACTTTACCTTCTATCCGTTCCAGGTATGCGCGAGTCCATCAAAGAAGGCATGGCAACCCCCCTCGCGGAGAGCGCGAAGGAACTTGATTGGTGAGTTGGCAGATCGTTTATGCCAAACAAGCACTCAAAGACGCGAAGAAACTGTCGGCGAGCGGGTTAAAGCAGAAGGCTCAAGAGCTATTGGCTGTTCTTAAAAAGAATCCATTCCAAAATCCACCGCCGTATGAAAAGCTTGCTGGAGACCTTGCTGGAGCCTATTCAAGGCGAGTCAATATTCAACACCGTATCGTTTATGAAATATACGATCAGGAAAAAGTTGTTCGTGTCCTGCGAATGTGGACGCATTATGAATGAACAAAGGCGGACAACATTTTTCGTTGTTGTATGGCTGAAGGTAAACCAGCCTAACGAATAAGGTTAGATTGTGTGAGCGATAGCGAACCACAATCTGAACCGGTTGTTGGACAAGCCCGGTGGGCGTCGAAAGGCCGACTTTATATAAGAAAATATCTTTTCGGATTTTTTGGTCTGCGGTCAGGAATCCATAACCGCAATAGTCAAGAACAAGCCGAAAAGGCGTTGAGGCAATATTTGGGGGCGATGCTAAAATATTTGGCATCGCAAAAAGAATGCAGGATTGAGGAAGGCCACTTGATGTCAGATCATGTCTACATTCTCATCGCGATTCCACCTGTTCGGCGGCTGCGTTTAAGTCCGGCAAGCGGCGCGTTCTTACTTTACGTTAGGCATTAAAATCCATGAAACCTCACCGATGTTCAAGCCATTAACTATCAATTTAGTGGCGAAAAAATCAGGCGTTGGCGTTGAGACAATACGCTATTATCAGCGCATTGGGCTGATTGAAATACCGGAAAAACCGTTGTCGGGTTATCGTATCTATTCTGAAGGCGTCGTTACAAGGCTGCTGTTTATTCAACGCGCTAAAGAGCTTGGTTTCAGCCTTGCTGAAATTGTCGGCCTTTTAGCATTAGGCGATGGTCGATGTGCTGAAACAAAAGAGTTTGCGGCTCAGAAGCTGGAGGTAATCAAAAGCAAGCTTCACGATTTGCAAGCCATTGCCGGTACGCTAGAAAAACTCATCCAGTCTTGCGAATCCAATTCAACCCATCAAGGCTGCCCCATTATCACTGCCATTTCAAAAAAATAACTTGACTCAGTACCTGGGTACGGCGTTTAAGCTGCTCAACATCCTCACCCATTGTAGGCGTTTAAAAAATGTCAGGACAATTTAGCCATTTTGATAAAGTCGGCGCCATCGGCGGTATTTTTGCCGCTTTTGCTGCCGCTACCCCATGTTGTCTCCCTCTGCTCGCTACGGCGGGTGCGTCTCTCGGCCTCGGTTTTCTTATGCCTTACCAAGCGGTCTCAGAGTGGGTTTTTCAGGGCTTCGCATTCCTGGCTCTTTTCGGGGTTATTGTGGCGTTCCGTCGCCATAAGCAGCTTATCCCGTTGCTCATTATGCTTGGGGCTGTTGCCGCCATTTTGGCTTACTATCATGGTTTTCATCAGGCTGCCTTGGTTTATGGCGGCTTGGCAGGGCTTTTGGCGGCTTCGATTCTTAACCATCGCGCAGCCAAACAATGCAAAGCTTGTGAACCCGGCCAAGCAAAAGCCGTTATTCTTGAGTCCGTTATTACTTGTCCCTATTGCGGCATGGCTAAAAAAGAGCTTATGCCTACCGACAGTTGCCTGTTTTTCTACGAGTGTTCTGGCTGTCGCAAGTTATTACGTCCCCATGCCGGGCATTGTTGTGTGTTTTGCTCTTACGGCTCGGTGTCTTGCCCGCCTATCCAGCAGCAAGGCAGTTGCTGTGCTTAGCCCAATATTCAACGATTGTGCGGTTTCAAACTTTTTATGTTTTGTGTCGGCTGGGCTTTGGCGGTTTTGAAGTTTGGTTTTTATCGTGGTTCGGCTGCTTCGTTTAAGTCTTGCAGGCGGCAGCCCTTACCGTATCGTTAGGCATTTAAATCAACCGAACGCTGTAAGACGGATTCTCCGTTAGGCCCCGATGATCCAACGTGCCGCCCTTCAGCACCTGAATCGAAAAAATTTCAATTCTTCAGAGAGAGGGTTAAAAATTGATGTTACGCACTGTCCACGAAAAGCACGAAAGACACGAAAAATACAGAGCCGTATGTTGCGTGCTAGTTCCCAAGCGGGAGAGACTGCCAAATTAGGCTAAAAACATTTTTTACCACGAAGGCACGAAGAACACGAAGTTTTCAATATATTGAATTTAAACGATTGTTTTTCTTCGTGTCTTCGTGGTGAATTCTTTAATTTTTTCCAAAAACGAATACTTTCACAGCCTCGGGAGCTTGGGAACCAGCGTATCTCTTAGCGCTAAGTGGGAATGCAGTCAAAGTGCGCTGCGCCGCGAGTTGAGTGCATCCTACGCACGACATCCAGGCAGCGCGAAAGACACGAAAAAAATAGAACGCCGTATGTTTCCCGGTTTACGGCATGCATCTTTCTAAACTTGACGACGGGTTTTACTTATTGTTCCCGTACCCGGTTTTTTTCGTGCTTTTTGTGCCTTTCGTGGACTACGCTTTTTTATTAGGTGCATGCGTAACATCGCATCAGTTCAATAAAAAAGGAGGGGGAGGGTAAAACTAACGACGCAATCCAATGCTGTATACTACGCAATACGGCAATGCCCCCTGATCAATTTTCAATCGGCGCCAACTCTATATTTTCAGGAGATTCCAAATGAAAGACTTCTTATCTGAATTTAGGCGGGGCGCATCTGTTTTAATCGTTTTGGCATTTAGTTTGTTGTTCCTGCCTTCTGCAATGGCGGTCGTAGTACCTATTTATGCCGCAAACAGCGTTGGCGTTCAAAGCCCGGATCAGCTCGCCGACAGCAAGACCAAACAATCCAAAACAAAAGCCAACCCCCCGTCTCCCGCGATCGGCTTGGCTGGTGCCGGGTCCGCCAAAGCGGCGACGAATCTGAGCAAAGACGTGGCCGATATGGATCTCGATGAACTGGTCAAGGTCAGAGTCTCCCCTTTCGAGGTTTCCACGCGCATGGACACCGGCTACCGCGCCTCGAACTCGGTGTCCGGCTCCCGCTTCGACACGCCGATCCGAGATCTTCCGTTTGCGATTCAGGCCTTCTCCGCTTCCTTCATCAAAGACCAGAAGCCGGTGAATATTTTCGATGTCGCCCGCTATTCGCCGGGCGTCACCTACCGCAGCAACGATTTCAACGAGGGCAACGCGAACCTCGCCATCCGCGGCTTCGCCGTCAGTGCTACCCCCGGCAATGTCCAGATGCTGCGCGACGGTCTGCACGGCCCGTCGATCTTCGATTTCACCAACATCTCCCGCGTCGAAGTGGTCAAGGGCCCCGCCTCGTTTCTTTACGGCCAGGTCGCTCCCGGCGGCATCGTCAACATCATCACCAAAAATCCCCAAGCCAGGTTCGCCGCCACCGCCGATGCCCGTTACGGCGCATACGGCCAATACCGTTTCGATACCGACGTGACCGGGCCTGCCTCGAACACCTTGTTCTACAGGCTTGCGTCCTCCTACGACCATGACATCGATTATTGGCAGCCTTACGACGCGCATTCTTGGGACATCTCGCCGTCTTTGCTCTGGCAACCCAGCGAACGCCTGAGCGTTTCGCTCAAGTACGAAAACTTCCGCAAGGAGGAACAACCGCTGCTATTGCAAAAGCCCGGTTACGGCACCCAAACCGGCGTAGTGCCGACGCTATCCGATCCCAACCTCTCGGGTGTCGACGTCCCCAATCTGCCCGACAATTGGAACAGCATGTCCAACGCGGATTTTC
The DNA here is from genome assembly GCA_036741905.1 of Methylobacter sp. Lineage (GTDB taxonomy): Bacteria > Pseudomonadota > Gammaproteobacteria > Methylococcales > Methylomonadaceae > Methylobacter_A. The sequence continues at coordinate 5,318 of DAINRH010000134.1, forward strand.
GCGATAGCCAAACGCATAACCTGAGCACCTGGATCGATTTCAAGGCCGACGACCACTGGAATCTGCGTACCGGCTATTCGCACCTTGAATACGAGGTCGACGCGCTATTTTCCGGCAACCTCGGCATGGCCAACAACCAGACCCTGGTGCAGGGCCGCCGCGTCAGGCAACAGACCTACACCAACCGCGACGATACCGTGGAGATTCAGTCCGTCGGTAACTACAACTTCGGTTGGACCAGCCTGCACCTGCTGTTCGGCGGCCAGTACGTCATCCGCCGTTTCGACAATTGGGCCGCGCAGGCGGCCAATGACCCTGCTCTCGGCAGCAATCCCACCGCGTCGCCGCTGCCGCTGTGGGACCTCGGCAACCCCGGCACCTGGAACCGCGATTTGACGGTGCCCGTTTCCGCGCTGACCGCAAATGCTACCGATCAGACCAGCGAATATGTAGACAAGTCCGTTTACGGAGGCACGACCTTAGGTTTCTTCGATAATCGCTTGCTGGTGCTTGCCGGCGGCCGCCTAACCTCGACGCAAAGCCAACTGACCAACCGTCTGACCAGCCAGTCCCAACCCGAAATCACGGCGTCCGCGGTCACGCCTCAATACGGTCTGCTGTACAAGCTCACGCCCGAACTCTCGGCATTCGCCACCTATGCCGAGTCGTTCGTTCCCGGTTCGCAAATGCTCAACAAGCCCGATGGGACCAGCACGCCCGCGGCCCCAACCGAAGGCCAGGGCTACGATATCGGCTTCAAGGCCGACTTGTTCGGCGGTCGCGTCTCCAGTACGCTGACCTACTTCGACATCCTTAACAAAAACATCGTCAACGATCTCGCTACGACCAACGCCGCCGGTTCGGTAGTGGTCTCCAACGTCCAAAGCGGCGAGCAACGCTCCAGCGGCATCGAGTGGGACGCCACGGCCAAGGTGACCGATAATTGGCAGGCCTACCTGTCTTACAGTTACATGGACGCGCGGATCACGGAATTCAGCGGCAACGACGCCGCCGTTCTCGCTCAAGACCCGTTGACGCTGGATGCCACCGGACAGGCCAATTACAAGAACGTGCAACGTTTTCACAACGCCCCGCTGCAAATGAGCGCGCCGCATCTGGCCAACCTGTGGACACGCTACGACTTCGGCACGGAGAAACTGAGAGGCCTTTACCTCGGCGGCGGCGTTAACTTCGTCTACGACCAGGCGCTGCTGCCCGACAGCCCCGCGTTTTCCCTCCAGACTTATGCGCTGCTGAACGCGATGATAGGCTACTCGTGGAAAATGGGCGGCCACGGCATGAACGTCAACCTGATGGGCAAGAACCTAGCCGATGAACACTACCGGCCCTCGCAAAGCACGCGCAGCCGCCCCCGCGAATTTCTGCTCAGCTTCTCGCTCAGCTTCTGAATCCGCGCGAATTCATGACAGCCCTTTCTTTTATTCGCTGGGCAACCGTTCTGTTGCTCATGGTTTATTTGCCAAGTCTGAGCGCGAGCCAAGCGTCGGTGACAGAGAACCCGAACAAGGTCGAAGCCGCTTTCCTGCGCAATTTCGCCCGCTACGTGACTTGGCCGCCCGGCGTATTCGCCGATGACCGTTCATTCTGGCGTATCTGCATTCTGGGCAACGATCCGTTTGGCGATGTGTTGGATAACACGCTAATCGGGCGCGCCGAACAGGAGCGCCCGTTTGAAATTGTTCGCGCGGATACCCTGAATGAATTGCCAGGTTGCCAGATTGTCTTTGTCGCCTACCAAGATGCCGCGAAACGCCGCGCAGCGCTCGCGGCATTGAAAAACCGGCCGGTCCTGACGGTCGGCGATGCGCCCGAGTTTTTGCAGGAGGGTGGCATCATCCAGTTTCATGTCGGGGATCGCGTGGAAATGAGCATTAACCTCGATCAATCGCGGTCTGCATCGTTGACGATACAGACCAAAATGCTGGAAGTGTCTCGAGAGGTGGTGGAAAACGGGGAGGTGAAAAGATGGCGTTAATCACGTTTCGGCAACAGAGTTTTCGCAGAAAACTGATACTTGTATTGTGTGTCGCGGCGCTGTTGGCTTTTGCCGCAGCGAGCGCGGCGTTTATGCTGTTTGAGCATTTTTCTCTGGAAAACCGCGCTCGGCAGGTCATGGAGCCCTACGCTCAACTGGTTTCCGTTAGCGCGGAAGCGGCGGTTGCCTTTGAAGACTCGGGACGATCCCAAGAAATTCTCGATACCTTACGAACCAATCCGCAAATTTTTGAAGCGCAAATCAATTTGCTTGACGGTCGAATGCTGGCCCGCTACAGCATTCGGCCCAACACGGCATTACCGCAGCATCCGGCCACAGCCAACGGCATTTACCTGGATCGAAACACCGCGGTTTTGGTGCAGAGTCTACGCGATAACGCTTATTTGTATCTGGTCATGAATCTGGACGAACTCAATCGCCAAAACCGTAACACCTTATTGGTGTTTGCTGTAGGTGCGGTCGTCCTGCTGGCTATCGTCGCTTTAGGCTTGCTGGCCGCTCTGCAAAAAAGCATCGTCGGTCCCATTTCCACGCTGGCCGAGTCTGTCGAACGGGTATATTTCTACGCAGATTACAGTCACCGCGTGTTGACTTCCGGTACCGACGAGGTTGCTCGCTTGGGTCAAAGCTTCAACGCCATGATGGATACGATACAGGAACGGGAAAATGATTTGCGTCAACTCACGCTGTTCCAACGGACGATTTTGGATAATGTGGCCTACGGCATTATCTCAGCGGTCCCCGACGGTACGCTGACCAGCTTCAATCGTGCCGCCGAGTTATTGCTGGGTTACACGGCCGATGAAGTGATAGGCAAACAGACGCCGGCGCTCTGGCACGATACGGAAGAAGTTGCGCAGTACGCCCTACAGTTGTCTGAAGAACTGGGCGAAACGATCGCGCCGGGATTCGCCGTGTTTACCGCCCGGCCCCTGCGCAACCTGCCCGAGGAAAAAGAATGGACCTTCATTCGCAAGGATGGCGGGCGTTTGCCGGTGCTTTTGTCGGTGACCGCGTTACGAACAGAGAACGGGCAGATTACCGGTTTTGTCGGTCTGACCTATGATCTTACCGAACGCAAACAAGCGGAAGATGAACTTAGGCGGCACAAGGATCAACTGGAGGAAACGGTACAGCAACGTACGGCGGACTTGCAGCTTGCCCGTGATGCGGCCGAAGCGGCCAACAAGGCCAAAAGCCTGTTTCTGGCGCATATGAGCCACGAACTGCGCACGCCGTTGAACGGCATTCTCGGCTATGCGCAGATATTGCAACGGGATGAGCTGGTGGGCGAGCGCAAGGCTGCCGCGCTCAATGTCATTCGCCAAAGCAGCGAATACCTGCGGGCGCTGATTGACGACATTCTCGACTTGTCCCGTATCGAAACCGGCAGGCTTGATTTCGTCTTGAGCAATATTTCGCTGGCTAAGCTCCTGCGTGGCGTCACCGATATAGTGGGTCTTAGGGCGCAGCAAAAGGGCCTGGCGTTTTCCTGCGAGTTGTCACCCGATTTACCGGTGGGCATCCGTTGCGACGAGCGGCGCTTGCGGCAGGTGTTGCTCAACCTATTGACCAATGCGGTCAAGTTTACCGACAGCGGGCGGGTTGTGTTGCGTGTCGGCCGGGTCGGGCCGTCCCGGTTCTCCTTTGCGGTTGAGGACACCGGCATCGGGATCGAGTCTTACGAACTGGAACGTATCTTCCGCCCCTTCGAACAGGTCGGCGACTTGCAGCGGCGGCTGGGCGGCACCGGTTTGGGTCTCGCCATCAGCCGTCAACTGGTGCGCTATTTGGGCGGCGATATTATGGTTGAAAGCCGCGTCGGCAAGGGCAGCACCTTCCGGTTTGAAGTGGAATTGGAGGCGGCGAGTAGTGCCACGCCGGTATTGCTGAACCCGGTGCAGGTTATCACCGGGTACAATGGGCCGCGCCGCAAAGTGCTGGTTGTCGATGATGTCGCGTCGAACCGCGCCGTCCTGGTTGACTTGCTTAGCCCATTGGGTTTCGAAATTGTCGAAGCCGGTCACGGCATCGAGGCGCTGGCGCTGGCTCAAGCCACGTTACCTGACCTCATCCTGATGGATATCGTTATGCCGAAGATGGATGGCGAGCAACTGACGCATCTTATTCGCCAGTTACCGGCTCTGGCGCAGACGCCTATTATCGCGCTGTCCGCCAGCGCCTCGAACGCCGATGAGACCAAATGCCTGGAAGCCGGAGCCAATGCCTTTTTGCCTAAACCTGTCGATCAGGACGAATTATTGGCGCAGATGGCGGCGCTGATGCAACTTGAATGGATCAGCGTACCGCAAACAGAGCTTACTCCGAACCCAGGAAATCTCCCCGAAATACTGATTCTGCCGTCTGCCGAAGAAATGCAGGCGTTGCATCGGCTGGCGCTAATCGGCAGCATGCGTGACATCTTGGCGTATGCTGAGCGCATAGCCGGAATCGACCCAAGCTATCAAACGTTCGCTATGCACTTGCGTCAGTTGGCCATCGGTTACCAATCCAAGGCCATTCTGGCTTTTGCCGAAGCGCATTTACCATGACGCCAATCGATATGTTTGGTATTGATCTTGCCAAGACTTATCGTATTTCGAGGCACATTCAGGCGATAATGCCTCTCGCTATAAGACACGCGAACGCGTATCTTCACTCAATTAAGGAATAACGGTTATGAAATCCAGAGATAGACGACGGGGGCTGGTTTTGGTCAATACCGGTTCGGGCAAGGGAAAATCTTCCAGTGCCTTGGGCATGGTTTTTCGTGCCGCAGGCTGGGATATGAAGGTGTGCGTCATTCAATATATTAAGGGGCAATGGCAAACCGGCGAACAAAAAGCCGCCGAACGCTTCGATACTAAAAATCCCGAGCAGGATATTAAAACCAGCCGGGAAATTTGGGAATTGAGTAAAGCCAAGATCATGTCCGAGGAATTCGATGTGGTGTTACTGGATGAGATCAATTACTGCTGCGGCTATAATTGGATTTCCGGTCAGGAAATAGCCGATTTTATTCGCGATGAAAAACCGGCCTGGCTGCATTTAATCTTGACCGGCCGCAATGCCGCGCCTGAAGTTATAGCAGTTGCCGATACCGTAACCGAGATGACCAAAATAAAACACGCTTATGAGCAGGGGATCAAGGCTGAGCAAGGAATTGAATTTTAATAAGTATTTGGGGATAAACGGCGCATAGAGAATTTTAAGGTAAATACCTTGACCAACCTGTAAAATGGTTAGCGATTGTCACAATGAGGAGAAGAAAAATGTCTGAAGTACAAAAAATTATGTTGGCGATTGCTGCCGTTTTTGTAATGGGTTTTGTTTTGGTCGGCCTAAGTAAAGAAGAACAGACGCCTGAACAAATGGAAGCCGCAGCAAAGATTAGAGGCATGGTTGCCATGCAAATGATGGCAAATGAAAAATGCCCTCAGAAAATTAAGGAGGTAACTGGCGAACAGGTGTTTACCACTTCTGAAACCGAGAGTGATAAGGAGACCTATCTTACTTTGAAGTGGGTCGGTGAAAACGCTAATAATGGCGGATTCAAGCATGCATCATGCACATTGCACGCGTCTCTGGGCGGAATCTCGGAGCTGATTATCGATGATAAGGTCATCATAAAGAAAAAAATGTAA
>DAINRH010000134.1:11048-11541 GCA_036741905.1 Methylobacter sp.
AATTTTTATGACAAAAACAATGATTAAAGGAGTTTTAAAAACATGGAAAGAAGACCGGGGATTTGGCTTTATTAGTCCTGATGAGGGTGGAAAAGATATTTTTATACATATCTCGGCACTTAAGGGAACGAGTCGTCGCCCGGTGACTGGCGATGTTATTTATTACCAGGTTGCAAAAGATAATCGGGGCAAGTACAAAGCGGTTAATGCACATATCGAAGGCGTGGAAATTCTGGAAGACAAGGCCGCGGCAGGCTTTTTTTACACCAAGCAGGGTATTGTGCTGGTAATGCTGGCCTTGGTGGCCATTGTCGCGGCGGTCGTTGCGCTCAACTTATAGCGCCTAGGATTTGTTAAAAATGACTTCCTTGTAGGAGTCACAGGCCCTGAGCGGTAGCCGAAGGGGTGACTTTCAAACCAAGCCGTACCGGGCATGTTGCTCCGTTCGAAACGTTGCAAGTTAGACCTTCCAGGTTTTTAAAACCTGGAAGGT
>DAINRH010000135.1:0-11534 GCA_036741905.1 Methylobacter sp.
AATCATGCGGCATCATGCCAAAGTTTACGAAAAGTTGTGTAGATACTTATGCCCTGAGGGCGAGGGGGTAAGTCGGTGCCTGGGGAGTTTGCCGCTACGGGTTTACTCAGGCTGCGCTTGATCTCCAAGTTGCCGAGATAAATCGTTTCTTCGATGTTCAGCGTGGTGTTGTCATTGGCGTAGCGTTCGGTCACTTTGCGGATGCGGCTGCCGCCGCCGTCGTAGACGTAATATTCGGCGTCGGAATGTTTTTTTTCCGCGCTACGGTCTATTACTGTGGCGCAAGCGATGTTGTCGCGGTAGTTCCAGGCGATGCCTGCCAGTCCGGGGAGTTTGACCTGATTGCCGTTGGCGTCGAAAGCATCGTTCACTTTTGCCGGAGTATCGGCCAGTTCTGTGTTAACCGCCCGGTTACTGTTGCCGGAAACGGTCAATTGTTGCGTCCATGGATTTTTCCCTATGTGCTGGACGTGATACAGGTTGCCGCCATCGTCGTAGCTAAAATTTTGCCTGTATTTTTTCAGCACTTGTCCGTCGCCGACCTGCGGCAGCGAAAAACCCTGGAAATCGCCATGGCGTTGCTGCCGGGTTTCCGACAGGGCGGGATGCTCCCGGCCGATAGCGGTAACCAGCCGATACAGCGCGTCATAGCTGTAGTCGGATTCCGGGTGGGCCTTTTGGTTATCGTGGATGACTACGTCCTGCAACCGGTCGCTGATATGGGTGATGTTGCCGACCGGATCGTAGCTGTAATGCAAATCTTGCAATTGCTCGCTGCCTTTTAGCCGGGTGGTGTCGATGCGGCGCAGGCGGAAGGTTTCCGTTTCGTATTCATAGCGGGTAATGACGTCGTTGCCGTACGTTATGCTTAGGCGCTGTCCCTTTGCATTGTAGACGGTGCCTTTTACGTAGGCTTTGCCGTCCACCCGGATTTGGTCGATATGGCCGGAGAGGTGATAGCTGGGGACGGTCACATTGCCGTCCGGATTGGTTTCCTGGGTGACGCGGCCCAGGGCATCGTATTGGTATGTTGTCCGGTAGCTTTGTTCCTCCAATAAAACGTCGCAGGTTAGGAATGCGCTCGAAATAACGCCGACAATTTGCCCCCTCTCCTGCTGGAGAGGGCTGGGGTGAGGAGAATAAAATGCTCCAGTTATTTCATGCACATTCCTTAACGGCTTAACCTGCCCATCGCTCCCGCCTTGGCCCGCTGGTGGGTTTACCGTGCCGGTCAGGCTTGGCCAATTAGCTTCTTGTTGGTAATCCATGCGCAATTGCCGGATGATTTTAAGCGGCAGACCCATGCAGTTATAGTGAGGAAAACTCACCAATCCGGCTTGATCGTAATGGAGATAGGGCTGGCCGCGTAGATTGCTTTTTTTCGGGTCGGGTAGTTGAAGCTTCTGCTCGGCGTTCAGGTTATCGCCATAGACGATTCGTTCGACAACTTGTTTCGGCTTCATTTCGCTTTCAACGCTAACCTCAACCGGACGATGCAGCGCATCGTAGCGGGTGACGGTTTCGAAACCGCGCGCATCCCGCGCATAGATCGGGCCGCCCATGACGTTATGCAACAGCCAACGGGGGCCTGCATCGGCGCTGATTGTTTTTAATGGCGCACCGGTCATGCTGTAGAGCGTCTCGAAATTGTTCTTTCCGGATTGGGCTAGGCGCGGGTCGGCGCTGGCGGTCTGGTTGCCCTGGATGTCCCATCGGTAATGGCTGATGAGCCGGTATTTTTCTTTGACCTCGGTGTTGTCGATTTTTCGAACGTTGATTTGAATGTCCTGTACCACCCGGCCCAGGTTGTCCAGCACGGTTTCGTGCGGCGTATCATAAAATTCAGCGGCCTTTTTCAGCGCATCGCGCTCCCATTTGAACGTTTCGGCAGTATCGGCGTTGTGTTTTTGATAGTAATCCGAATCTTTGACCGTGTCGTTTTCGTCAAAATGGCTTTCAAGCCAAGGGCTAAACTCGACTTTGCTGAAAAAGCCCTTAGGGGTATCGGTTCGAATCAACCGGCCCAGCGGGTCGTAATGCAAGGTGGGAGATACGCCGAACTTGTTCAACAGGGGGTTGTCGATATACGACCACGTATCGATGTAATAGGGTTCGTACTGTTTGACCGGTAAGCCTTTGTTGTTGTATACGGTTCGCCCGGAGGTCAGCCAGCGTTCGGCTGTTTCCCTATCCGGCGTAATCGTGTCTCCAGATAGGGTGTGCGCCTTGCCAGGTTCCACTTTCGTCGTGCTTTGCACTGCGCGCCCGAAACCGTCGCTGTAATCGATATGGATTTGAATGGCCCCGGTATTTTTGCCGTCGGTACCGGGATAGTTTTCGGGAACCAAGCTAACCGTATGAACAGGTGTTCGCCGGTTTTTCCAGGAGAAAAGATCGTAGTAGAAATAGGTTTTCGCCCCCTGAAGGTAATCTTCCGGGTGTGCAACGATTCCCGCGATAGGTACTCTATGAGCTGTCGGGTTTTTCGGCACATATGTTTTATTGGTTGAATCCTTAGTCGGGTAGGGCTCCAAAGGCAGGAAACCGGAAATCTTATGGTCATCAAGCGGCTTGTACTCGCTCCAGACCGTCACCAAACCCAAGGGGTCGAACAGCAGTTCGGATATATTGCCGTTGATGTCGCTGGTTTTTTGCGCTTGCAGGGTCTGGTAGTCGATTTTTTCTATTTTGGTCTCGTTGTCCAGAGCATCCGTCACCTTAACCGGTAGCAAACAATAGGCGTCGTATGCATAGCAGGTGGCATGATTGAACGCATCGATGGTCGCTTTGGGCAGGAAGAACTTGCTTGCCCCCTCGTAGGATTCGCTCAAGCCCGGATTCCACCAATAACCCTGATCGGGCCGGTAGCGGCCTTGAGCTTGGAGTTTAGATGCCAACTCAACTTCAGTTTGCGCGCCGGTAAACGCAGTCTTGATTTGCGCGTCGGAAAATTCAGCTGTCTCTACGTTTGCCAACAGCGCTTGAGCGTCGATTTCACCCAACGCATAGGGTTTACACGCGGTCGTATCCCAATAATAGTAACGTTGCCACAGCAGGAGGGACGATTCTGCATGGTTCAGTTTTTTATTTAAAACCTCGCGCAGTCCCGGAGAATTAAGCCAGAGCAAAAATTCGCTGAGTTCCGAAAAGCTGAAGTAATTGTGTACCGGTAGCGGAGGGTTGGTGATTTCATAATGCTTGCTTTCGCGAGGAATGCCGAGCAGACGAATGCCGGGAACCGCTTTGTTGATAAAGTTGTTTTCCTGCACCGTCATCTTCAGGCTGTTCTGTTCGGGAATCTTCTCGTCCTTGCGCCGCCCGTAAGCTATATCGCAGCTACGCAGCATATTGCCGTATTCGTCCACGCCAAGGGTAAATTGATGATGTATGCGCGGGTCGTTCGGGTTACGCTCATAGTCGTAACTGACGGTTTCCTGAGGATGAACGAACAATACCGCGTTTGGATTTTGTCCTTGAGTCTGAAGCAGCTTGACCAAGTAATTGTGCTCCGTGACGGCATAGGGCGCGTCCTGCTTCTGCCCCGGCATTGCCGCGGGAGCTGTCGGAGCATAAACTTCCTGGCGCAACACTGCGCCTTTTAAGGCGCGTAGGGCTTGCCGCCGGGTTTCGGCATCGAGTTTGGTATCCGGCGGATCGAAGACGCTGTCGGGAAAGGTATGCGCCAGCGCATCGCCTTGAAAATAATCGTGCGCAAATTGTCGGCTGAGCGAGCCGTCGGCTTGCGGAACGCCGGTGTGGTACCAGGTTTTGCTTAGCACCGGTGCTACATCGGTGGCTTTAGCATCGGTCGGCAAGGTTTCCGCATCTTGGCGCTCGACCAAGCCGAAGCCGCGAAATTCCCGCTCCACGCCGTCATAACAACCATGATGATAGCTAAATGTGCTGACCAAGGCGGTTCCGGAGACCTGATCTTCATTTTTAATTTGCGCGACCACTTGTACCGGAAACGGCAGGTTGCCGATCCAGGGCTTGCCTTGTTCTTTATCTTCCAGGTAATACCGGGTGGAACTGCGGTAGCTTAGGGTGGTTTTGGCGCCGAGATTGTTGTCGATTCCGTCCAGCAGATAAGGCTTTTGCCGTTTGCAGAAGTCGTAACACCAATGGCGCGGCTGCGGGTGGTTCTCGCTGAAAATCAGGCAGGTCGTGCCGTTGCCGTAGACGTCGGCGAAGCGGATTTGATTGAGCCTGTCCCAAGTACCGGGCAGGTTGATGCACGTTGGCGTGGTACTGAAGGCGTTGCCGCTGTAGTTGAAATAGATGTCTATCCGATCGGGATAAAGGTAAATCAAGTCCAGCGTACCCGAACCGTCCACATCCGCCAGAAACAGCCGGGAGGCGTCCAGTTCGGTACCGAAACGGGGCGCGTTTTCCAATTGTACCGATTTGCCGAATCGGCCATAGCCTAAGCTGGGCCAGCATTCGACTTTGCCGTTGCCGATATGGATCAGATGCTGGGTGCCGCTGCCGAGCAAGTCGGCGAATTGCCAGACTTCGGTGGCGCTGTCTTGTTTGGGGGCGGGCAGGGCATCGGTATTTTTTTGATACTGTGCTGCGCCGAAGCCGTTTTCGCCTAGCGACGGATAGAACGATATTTGATCGCGCTCAATCAGCACCACGTCGGCAAGACCGTCGCCGGTTACGTCGACCAGGTGATGGTGGGGGCTGTGGAAGTCGCTGGGGAAGGCGGGAAAGGTTTGAAAGTTGCTCCAGCTGCGGTCAGGCTGAACTTGGTAATAGCCGCTGGCGGCGGGGCGGCTGACGACCAGATCGAGCTGGCCGTTGCCGGTCAAGTCCATTAACAAGGGGTTGATTTTCAGGCGCTGGCTTTCGATTGGTAAGGTTGCAGGGGTGCCGGGGCTGCCGTAATGCAGTCCGGTGCCTGCGCCATCCGGTTTTTTCGGCTCCCAATAGCGCACGGTGCTGCCGTCGCTGTAAAGAATGCCCGGTATGCCTTCGCCGTATAAATCGACCAAGCGGTAATCCGGTTCCAGATCGAGTCCCGGTAAAGCCGATTTGGCGTTTTCCAACAACGGTTCGAACCGATGTCCGTTCGGGTCGAAGGCGGTATAGCCGAATTCCAGGGGCGGTAAACTTTTCGTTCGGTACACGCCCTGTTCGTAACGGTAGCCGGTGTGCTCTACCGAGGCCAGCAGGGTCAGGCCGGGAGATTCCCGGTAGTGGAAACGGGTGGCTTGGACGAGTATGGGCTTGCCTGATGCATCGATTTCTGTAAATCGGTGGAACATCAGGATGTTTTGACACAGCCGGTGAGTGCGGATTTCAAAACCGGCATGATAGGTCGAGTGGGAATCCTGGCGTTTTTTCCAAGCTTGCTCGGGAAGATAAGGGTTGGAACCGTCGGGGGGAAGTTGGTGTTCGCCGTAATCGAAAACGACTTCAAAATGCCAGTTATCCTCAGCCGCTTGTTCTCCTGTTTTATAGGGCTGGGTATTGCCGTATTTGATGCGTTTCAGATAGCGGTTGGCCGTTTGACTGCGGTTTTTTTCACACAGTACATCCGCGAGGCCTTGGTCATTTTCTTCCAGATACTCATAAACGGCGCGGTTGCCTTGAGCATCGAAGGTTTCGGACAACAGCCATTTGAAAATGTGACCGGAATTGTCCGGGGCGGCGATTCTGGGGGGAGTGATTTTGGGGTCGGCACTTTGGGAGGCGGCAGTTTTGCCGAAAATGCTGGTAACGTTATTTTTGCTGAGCACCCGCCAGTGGGACTCCCCCGGCTTTTCCTTTTCGACCCAATGCTCGATTTGTGCGAACAAGCCTTCCAGGCGCGGACGATAGGCAGTGATCGCATACAGGGTCTTGCCCTGCCTCTCTTCGCGCGTCCCGTTGTCTAGCGGCACTAAGTCTTCAGCTTGGGAAAGGAGGAATACGTCCGATGTGTCGTATTTCGGTATCCCTTTCGCTGTTTTTCGGGAAATGCTGGGGATGGCGAGGTCGAAGGCTAAGCCGAAAACTCCGTTGCCCGAGCCCGAACTATAATCCAGGCTCAGATGGGGTTCGAAGCCGCGACAAGGGGAGGTTGGAATGGGTATGGTCAGCGAGGCTGTGCCGGTAAACTCATTGGCTTGGAAGGTTTCGCCGATGCCCCGGATGGCGCCTCCGCCTTTGGGCAGCGATAGTTGGGTGGCCGAGATGTTATTGTTCATGTTGGTATCTCATGAAAAGGGTGATGGAGATGCTTTCTTTATAGGGCAGCCTCGCTCGCCTTAGATTATATCCAATTTTGAAAGGGGTTGGCTGTGCATTAGACCTAGCTTAATGTGTACAAACAAAAAAGCAGTCTTGATCGAATTTGTGATTTTTTTCCTGGCATTAAAGATATGGTGATGAATTCCCTGCACCAATGTCTCTTTTATAGGAAGGTGCCGATCCAGTGTTTTCCCCAAAGGTTGGTGTGTTCTGGAATCATCTTTTTCGTCCGCCCTCTCTTGATAATAACTACCTGATTATTACCAAAGTCTATATTACCAATTCGCCAGTTATTAAAAAGGCAAAACAATATCGGGCTTGATTTTTGTCAGCAGTTGTCTAAATCGCTCCTGAATGCTGTGCATTGCGGTTTCCGAGTCGGCCTCGAAACGAATAACCAGCGATGGCGTGGTGTTTGATGCCCGCACCAGTCCCCAGCCGTTCGGGAAGTCGACGCGCATTCCGTCTATATCGATGATTTTGCCGTCGGCAAAATTGGCGCTCTTAAGCAGCTTGTCCATAATAGTGAAGTTTTCGCCTTCTTCCAGCGCTACATTCAATTCCGGGGTATTGAGGCTGTCGGGAAAATCGGCAAAGACATCGGCGCTGCTGCGCGGGTCTCGGGACAGTATTTCGAGCAAACGCGCAGCCGAATACAAGGCATCGTCAAAACCGAACCAGCGATCGTTAAAGAAAATATGCCCGCTCATTTCTCCGGCCAGCTTGGCGCCGGTTTCTTTCAGCTTTGCTTTCATCAGTGAATGCCCGGTTTTCCAGAGGGTCGGCCTGCCGCCGAATTTTACGATTTGTTCGGCCAGATGGCGGCTGCATTTCACATCGTAAATGATTTCCGATCCGGGTTTTCCGGCCAGCACATCCTTGGCGAACAGCATCATTTGCCGATCCGGCCAGATGATTTTGCCGTTTGAATCGACAACGCCCAAACGGTCGCCATCGCCGTCAAAAGCGATACCGATGTCGGCTTTGTAATGTTTGACGGTGGCAATCAATTCGGACAGGTTCTTGGGGTTGCTTGGGTCCGGATGGTGATTGGGGAAGGCGCCGTCGATGTCGCAGAACAGTTCCATCACTTCACAACCCAGCGTTTTCAGCAGCATCGGCCCCAGCTCGCCGGCAACGCCGTTGCCGCAGTCCAGCACTACGGTCATGGGTCTGGCGATGTGTATATCTTCGGAAATAAGGCCGATGTATTCATTGCTGAATTGGCTGTTCTGTTCGATGCTGCCGGACTTGCCGGTTGCGTAAGCCTGATTATCAATGCAGGTTTTAAGCTGTCGGATTCTTTCGTCGGCCAGCGTTTCGCCGTTGATGACCATTTTCAGGCCGTTATAATCGGCGGGATTGTGGCTGCCGGTAATCATCACCCCGGAACGGCCTTCGCTGTGTCTTGCCACAAAATAAAGCACCGGCGTAGGCACCATGCCGACATCCAACACATTGAGGCCGGTGGCGATAATTCCTTTGGTCAGGGCTTCCGCCAGGGAAGGGCTGGAAGTCCGTCCATCCCGGCCGACCACAACTTTTTTACAGCCTTGCTCCTTAGCCTGAGTGCCCAACGCGCGGCCAATATCGTAAACCGTTTCTTTGGTCAGCGTCTTGCCGACAATGCCCCGGATGTCATAAGCTCTGAAAATAGCGTCTGCGTCAGGTTTTTTTGCGGAAACGGGCATCTCAAAGAAGTCCGGCACGGTTTTTTCAACGATTTCCGGTTTATTAAACTTAACGACGTCGGTTTGCGCTTTAGGCGATCCCGTCTCGGTTGTTCCTGCATCTTCCTGACTTGGCCGCTTGGCTTCTGATTTTGCCTCCATGGCTGGAAATGCAGGAAGACTGCCGCCGGGAGCGGTGATGTCGTCGCCAAAATCATCAAAAAAACCGCTCATGCCAAAATCGGCGACCTGATGATCGTCGGCTATCATGTCGCTGTCCTGATTATCCATCACCCGTTTAAACTGCGATAAAGTAGAAATAACCGCATGCAGTTCAGGCAGCTTAACAGGATAGCTATCCTGGCGTTTATTCGTCATCATGTCCTTACAGGCTTTTAGCACGCTGCCCAGATCTTGCGTCAGCAGGCTTGAAAGCTTTCGGTAGCCCATAAAAAAAGCCAACAGCGCCAGCAATGCAGGAACAATAACCATGCTTGCAATGACCGTCAGTTGGGAGGCGTTTACGCTGTCGGCATCCTGGTAATGCAGTTCCCAACCGGTGCCGGCTACTTTTATTTGCGCGTCATCGCTTTGTTCTGCACCGGCCGGCGCCCCGGCAGCGCCTAATACCAGCGTTGCCTGCCTCAATTCAAGATGGCCGTCTTTTAGCTCCGCCGCCTGCACGGTTTTGCTGATAAAGTCATAGTTCAAGCTGGCCAGGATCACGCCGACCGCCTGATCATTCTGCATAATCCTGCGGGTTATCGCCAGATGCCGGTCGGGTCCGACATCGCCTTGTATGGCCGGCAGTTGGCTTTTGGTAAAAGACTCCCGCACCATGTCCAGATCGGCATAACCCATTTTGGGCACGCTTTTGTCATCAAGCTCGCTGACGCCCGGTAATAACAGCCTGATCTTCAGGACGCCGGGTAAATGCTGTTCAAGTTTTGCCGCCATCGTGGTTAATTGAGTCGCGTCTGCACTGGTAACCGCAGCCAGCACTGCCGGATCTAACGCCATTTTTTCCAGGGTGTCGGTCAGCAGGGTGATCTGTGCCGTTATGCCTAAGGCGACGCTTTTGGCAACAGCCGCCGTTGAGTCCTGCCTTGATTGCGCGATTTGCGCCGCGCTGACCCAGTAAACGCCGGCGCCGGCAGTCAGAATCATTAAAACGGCAAGCGCCGACAGTAAAGAAAATAGCCGTATCATGGTTATGCCTCTATGAACGAAAAACAGCTTAATGACGACCTGTATGACCAAAGCCGCCGGAGCCGCGCAAACTTTGGTCGAACTCGGCGACTTGTTCGAATTCCACCTGCACCACCGGCACAAAAACCATTTGTGCGATGCGCTCGCCGATGTTGATGGTGAAAGCGGTGTCGCCCCGATTCCAGCAGGAGACGAAGACTTGCCCCTGATAATCCGAATCGATCAGTCCGACCAGATTGCCCAACACGATGCCGTGTTTGTGTCCCAGGCCGGATCTGGGCAATAACACCGCGGCTAACTGGTGATCATCGATATGAATCGCCAAACCGGTCGGAATTAACAGGGTTTCTCCCGGTTTTAACTCGACCGGCTCGTCCAGGCAGGCGCGCAAGTCCAACCCTGCCGAACCTGATGTTGCATATTCAGGCAACGGAATATCTTTGCCTAAACGGCCGTCCAGAATTTTAAGCTGTATTTTTGTGCTGCCTTTCATATTCCATTCTCTCTGCGATTAAGCTGATTAGTTGTTCGGCTAACCGATTTTTGTCGGTCATTGCCAGGGATTTTTGACCGTTTTTCCAGAACACCAGCAAGGCGTTTTGGTCGCTATCAAAGCCGCCCAAATCGCGTCCTACCCAGTTTGCCGCAATCATATCCAGATTCTTGCGGGTCAATTTGTCTTGGGCGTATTGTTCAAGGTCATGCGTTTCTGCGGCAAATCCGACCGTGAACGGGCGCTTGGCGAGCCCGGCGACTTCCGCCAGAATATCCCTGGTTTTTTGCAGGGTCAGCGTGGTTTGTTCGGCCTGTTTTTTTATTTTCTCTTGTTCCATCAGGGCCGGGCTGTAATCGGCAACAGCCGCGGCACCGATGTAAATATCATGATCCGGGGCTTTGGCGATAACCGCCGCATGCATTTGCGCCGCTGTTTCTACGCTGATAAGTTCCGCATTATCAGGGGCCGAAAGCGACACCGGGCCGCTGACCAGCGTGACTTTGGCGCCGGCGTTTAATGCAGCGTTGGCAAGTGCATAGCCCATTTTGCCTGAACTGCGATTGGTGATGTAGCGGACCGGATCTAAAGGTTCGCGGGTCGGCCCGGCGCTGATTAAAACCTTAAGCCCGCTTAAACTCTGTGCGTTCGGTTCAGCCATTAAACGCTTGCAGATTTCCAGAGGCTCGGACATTCTGCCGAAGCCGGTATCGCCGCAAGCCTGATCGCCCTGTTCGGGGCCGATCACGATAACGCCGTGGCTTTTAAGTTTCTGAATATTTTCCTGAGTGACGGTTTTATGCCACATGGCTTGATTCATGGCCGGGGCAACGTAAACAGGACAGCTTGCCGCCAGATAGAGCGTGGATAATAAGTCGTCAGCCAAGCCGTGGCTGCATTTTGCAAGGGTGTTAGCGGTGGCCGGGGCAATAATCAAGGCATCGGCCCAGCGCGCCAGATTGATATGGCCCATCGCATGCTCTTCATCCGCATCAAGCAATTCGCTATGCACCGGATTGCCGGACAGCGCCTGAAAGGTCAGCGGACTAACAAACTGCATGGCCGATCGGGTCATCACCACGCGCACTTTGGCACCCTGTTTTCGCAACAGCCTGACCAATTCGGCCGACTTGTAGGCAGCAATACCGCCGCTGACAGCCAATAAAATATGCTTGCTAATAGTCATGCCCTTAAAAGATGAACAAATGACGACATTATGGCAAGTATGCGGAAATTCTTCTATGCTTAAATCTCACTCGTATAGGAAGATGCGCATGTCCATTAAAGATTGGTCGGCACAAGATCGGCCCAGAGAAAAATTGTTGCGGCGCGGTTCAGCCGCTTTAACCGACGCGGAATTGCTGGCTATTTTCCTGCGCACCGGTGCGCCCGGTAAATCCGCAGTTGACCTGGCGCGCGAGCTGCTCGTCGATTTCGGTTCCCTGAGTGCTTTATTAGGCGCCGACCAGCAACGCTTTTGCGAGGGCAAAGGCTTGGGCGAGGCCACTTATGCCCAGCTCCAGGCAGTGCTGGAAATGGCCCGGCGACATTTTAAGGAAGCGCTACAGCGCGGCAATGTACTGACCAGCCCGGAAATCACCCGTTCCTATCTCAGCGCACAACTGCGCGGCTACAGCTACGAAGTGTTTGCCTGTTTATTCCTCGATAATCAGCACCGGGTCATACAACTGGATGAATTATTCAGAGGCACCATAGACGGCGCCAGCGTTTATCCCAGGGAAGTTGCCAAACAGGCGCTACGTTATAATGCGGCGGCGGTGATTTTTGCCCATAACCACCCGTCCGGTATTTCCGAACCCAGCCAGGCCGATAAACATATCACCGAGAAACTTAAGCAGGCTTTGGCCTTGTTCGACATACGGGTGCTCGATCATTTTATTATCGGCGACGGGCAGCCCTATTCCTTT
>DAINRH010000136.1:0-11458 GCA_036741905.1 Methylobacter sp.
TTAAAATACTGTTCATCATGAGACACAACAATTATCGTCCTGCCTTGCGCTTTTAAATCTTGCAATACTTTTTCATAGAAATATTTTCTAAATTGGGGGTCTTGATCGGCGGCCAATTCATCAAAAATACAAATAGGGTGTTTCCTTAGCACTGCTACAATAAAAGCGAGACGTTTTTTCTGGCCTGTAGAAAGATTCATGTTGCTAAAGGTGTAGTTGCTAAACCGAGTCTTTTTTTCAAGTTGCATTTCTTTTAGCCAAAATTTAACTTCAGTTTCATCTAAATCAGGTAGGCCGTATACGCGGTCAAATAAATGAAAATCGGTAAAAACAATTGAAAATAATTCTCTGTAAGCTGGATATTGCTCGGCTTCAACCGCTTCATCATTAAGATAAAGAAAGCCGCACTCAGGCTGATATAATCCGGTCAGCAGCTTTAAAAAAGTAGATTTGCCACTGCCGTTACCGCCTACAATGAATAATAACTCTCCTTGGTGTAAGTTAAATGTATGTGGGCCGGAGGTAAATAAAATTTGCCCTGCCTTATCTTGATAATGAAATAGCACATCTTTCATTGCTAATGTTTTAAATTGAGTAAACGCCGGGTAGTCATTAACGGCATGAGAAGAAGCCAGGTTAGCAGCATCTATTTTGGCCTCAAGTTCATATAGTCTGCTGATTGAATCCTCTGTTTTAGCAAAGACAGGGATACCTGTCGCTAACATGACTAAAGGCCCCATAATAAAAATAATACTTGAAGTGATGCTATGAATCACGTCGCTATGCGTTGGGACAAATTCGGGGACAATAAAAACGGTCACCAATAACAAGACATAAAGAATGCTGCTTGAAAAAATCATATCAAAAATAAAACTCATATTTGACTTGGTCGTAATGTCCTGCATCTCAACGGCAACGCGACTCAACTGCGCGAAAAGATCGTCGTTTTCGCGTTGGTTAAGTTTCAACTCCTTAAAGCCTTGTAAAATTGAATTAAAGTAACTTAAGAAATCAGCTTCTTTTTGAGAGGACTTTTTCATCTCATCAGCCGTTTTATTAAACTTCTTTGAATAAACCGGCATTACACAGATGACTAATGCCGCAATGGCAACAAAAGCAGCGGGTGACATAGCTGTTAAATACAGACCGGTGACAGATAGCATCAAGCTACTTTGTATTGAATATACACTTTGAACAACGCCTTCTGCAATCATATTGGTATCTTGAATTAAGGCTGAGTAGGCGCCAATCCCCCGGTTTTCTTCAATAAAGCGTAGTCCTGTAAGACGTACTTTGTCAGATACCCGAATTTTAACCTTTTGTAAAGCATCGCCAACGGCGATCAACGCCTGAGTTAAAGCATAATTTAGAGTGAATACATAGACTAAAAAGGCTATCAGCAGAAAAACAAGCAGGTAAAGCACCGTTTGTTTATCGGTTACATTATCAGCAGCAATATTGATAACCATTAAAATTATGCCGTTTGCTATTCCTGAAAGGCCGGCCATTGTCACGATAATCAGCCCTGGCGCCTTTGTTTCTTTGTTAAGAAAACTAACTAATTTCATCGCTATTTATGATTGAAAGTTTGTTTTTCCAGTGACGGAAACAATATGTCCATCCTGCAATTTAATAACACGATCAGCTACATGGAAATATTTATCATCATGAGAAACCACAATAATCAAACGACCTTCCGCTTTGAGCGAGGGTAAAATTTTTTCATAAAAATGATGTCTAAATTCAGGGTCTTGATCGGCAGCAAGTTCGTCAAAAATACAAATAGGGCGTTTTTTAAGCACTGCAATAATAAAAGCTAATCGTTTTCTTTGGCCGGTAGATAAATCAATGTTGGTGAATTTTTGATTTTCGTACCGGGTTTTTTTATCAAGTTGCATTCGTTGTAGCCATTGGTTTACCTCGTTTTCATCAATGTCGGATAAGCCATAAATTCTATCAAACAAATAAAAGTCGGTTAATACCACCGAAAAAAGCGCGCGATAATCGTTATAGCTTTCCATATTAATTTTTTCATTATCGACATAAATATCGCCTTGTTCAGGATGATATAAGGTCATCATTAATTTCAAAAAAGTTGATTTTCCACTGCCATTGCCGCCAATAATAAATAACATTTCATGGCGCTGAATGGTCAAATTATGCGGCCCGGATATAAACAGCGTTCGGCCGTTTGGGTCGTTATAATGAAATTTTAAATTATCTAAACGTATTTGTTTGAAATACTTATATTTTTCGGTATCTTGATTTGATTTGGTTTGGGTTGATGTATCCAATCGCTCTTCCAGTAAATAGAGGCTTTTAATTGCCGATTCTGTTTTTATAATTGTGCTAAGAGAGCCTGTAAACATCCCTACAGGCCCAAATATAAATAAAATAGTAGCAACTATTTTATGTGTATCTTCACTGCTTGATGGGATTATTAATGGAAACAAGGAAACAACGACTAGCAATAATAAATAAAAAACAAAATTGCCTAACATGGCATCAAAAAAGAGTCGGGTGTTGGCGCTAACTTTAAGATTTCGAGCATCAATAACCGACTCGCTTAAATGAGCAAACATGTCATCGCTTTCATGGCGATTGACTTGCAGTTCTTTAAATCCATATTGCATTGCTGAAAAGCGATTTACAAACTCGCTTTCTTTTTGTTCGGCGGCATATAGCTCTTCGCCGGTTTTTTGGAAATGACTGAAAAAAACCACAACGCCTATAGCAATCATAATCAGCGTTAACAGGAAGCTGAAAGGCGATAACCATGCAAGATAAATGCTACTGAAAAGTAAGACGAGTAAGGATTGTGCTGCGATGACTATTTTCATCGCGGCTTGGGAAATAAGCGTGGAATCCTGAGTAAGTGCGGTGTAATCGCCCATGTCAGGATGTTCTTCAATAAATCGCAGCTCAACTTGACGAATTTTATCGGCAATACGTAATTTAACCTGATGTAAAGCTCGTTCGACAGAGCTAATGGCTTTGATAAAGGCAATACGCTGAGTATAAAAAAATAACAGCAGGCAAATGATGTAGGCGATAAATAAACGAGCTTCTAATTCTCTGTTGAAGACTTGTTCGGTGGCGAGATTAATAATCGCTAATAATAAAGCATTGGCTGAACCTGAAATAGCGGCCATGAACAAAATTAACTTTCTCGGGGCGTCGGATTCGCTGCTTAGAAAATGATATAACTTCATCTAACAATCACGCCAAGTGGTCCCGCTACGCACTACCCGTGCAGGAACGCCCGCAGCGACAGAGTTTGCCGGAATGCGGCCTGTGACCACGGCGCCCACCCCAATCACAACATCGGGTTCAATGTGAGCGCCTTTAAGAACATTCACGTTTCTTGCAAGCCAAACTCTATCCTCAATAATCACATCCCGGCTTTGATTGACGCGCTGCCCTTGTAAGTCAAAAATGGGATGATGATCGGTGGTGCGAATATCGGTAGGATTGGCAAATAAGCAGTCTTTGCCAATTACAATGTTCTTTCCATCTTGGGCTGTTATGAAGGAGTTATAAATAATACTGCCATCGCCAATGGTGATGCTGTTATTGTCGCCCATTAACTCAATTGTTATGGTATAGCTGCCTTTGCCGAGATAAAGTTTGTTGAAGTTACCTCGCACGACAAGGCTTAGGTCGTAGATAATAGCCCCTGAGGCTATTTCGATTTCATTGTTCTTACCTTTAATATCAATCGTTTTTTTATGAACAGCCATGTGTGGTTAATCCTCAAAAGGTGCGGGTTTAGCCTCTAGATCGTTTTCAATATAACAACTATGGCCTATTGTGAGTCGGTTGTCCTCGCCAGTGATCTTTATATCAATTTTGGCTATATGGGTGTTCTCGCCAATAATAAGGCTATTCCTGCCATGAATGCGAATATGGGTTTTAAATAAATCGCCCGCGCAAATAAAAACCGATGATCTAGATACCCTGATTTTATTAGACCAACGATATTTGTTTTTTAATTGTCGTAACCAAGCTTGCATTATTCTACTCAGATTTATTAGGGCGATGATAGGGCATATCTGCACTTGCTTATGATATTAATTTACAATGGCTTGCGAAGTACGTGTAAGCCTGACATAAAGGGCTGTTCATTTTTCCATTGGCCTTCTTTTGTGATTTCATGATGAGCTTCATAACGGACAATATGGCGGCACATAAAGCCTGCATCAATCAAATTAAAGCGCTCTACAGCGTATTGAACGGCATCGCGAACTTGAAAATAGGCGGCATCGTCTACCAAAATATAACCGCCTGGTTGTACAAACGGAATGGCTAAAATAATATCGGCTAAGGCATAATCGTACGTATGATCGCCATCGACTAGCAGCACATCAAAAAAACCCTTAACTTGAGCCTTTGCTTTTTTCATTGCTTCAAGTGAGCTTTTTTCCTCAAAAAAGGTGAAGTTTTCTTGTAAGGCTTGCCTAACTTCGGGCGAGGTATCAAATTTTGGGTCAATACAAACGCCTTGAAAATCATTAAAACCGAGTGCTTTTATAGCGCTCATTACAATCATCGCAGAACCGCCTTCGGCCGTTCCAATTTCAAGATAGCGTTTTGGGCAAACGCCATAGATAAAGCTCCATAAAAATAATCTTTGTGCAATTGGCATCAAGGCCAGATAAGGCAGATTATCAATGCTACATAGCAATGATTCAGGAGCTTTCCATAAAGGTGCATCAGGTGTGTAATCAGGTAGTTTTAGATGTCGCTCTGTATCTAAAAAATTAGGGTTTTTAGGGTATTCTGCGTCAGGAGGTAGTGCTTTGTTAATTAAGGTCTTTAATGGGTTTTGAGTGGCTGGCATCTGTTTTTCCTTATTATAGTAAAGTGTTTGTTAATAAAAAATAATTATCGAACTGTTATGTCGCATAAAGAGGAGAAAAACATTTTGCGATCTTTGATTTGTTGCTAGAATGATAACTTATAATGACAAGCCTTTAAAATATTATTTAGTTTGTTCCTGATTAAGGTTTAAAAGCATCGGCTAATTAGCCGTCAAGGTTAATCTATAATTTTTTGACGTATGATTTTTGCTCTGAAATTAAACGCATCGGGGTGGCTAATGATTGTAGATATAGATGAGGATGAATATATGGGTGTTTTTAGATGGAAAAATTGATGTGATTGTTTGATTAATATTAATTTATTTCATGATTTTTTCTGGATCGATAAAAATTTAACGCTAATAACGGATATGGTCTGATATTTTAACTATTTAGTTTTTTTGAATAAAAATATTACTATAGTTATACATGATGGCTATTTTAAAAGGCATTGCACCATAATAGTAACACAATAAAAAATAAGGATTATTAGGGTGGTTTTGTTTTGAATTATTTTTAATAAATCTAAGGTTTAATTGCATATTACGATGATAAATAACACTACATTTTCCTTTATTTATGCTTGATAATTTATTGGCTTTCTTTAAAAAAATATTCGGTTTTTTTCTAAATTTTTTAGTTATTTTTAGGGGTTGGATACGAGAAGTTATCCCATTTCTTGTTGTGGGGATGTTGGTTTTTATTTTAGGATTTTCTTATTTTTTTCCAGAGATTGTTATAACTGTCAACTCAGGTGAGGCCGGTGTATTATATAAACGCTTTTTTGGAACAGTAACCGATGAAACTTATCCTGAAGGCATTCATGTTATTTTCCCCTGGGATACTCTATATGTGTACAATGTCCGCATTCAGACTATTTTGCATGAATTTGATATTATAACTAATAAAGGTTTGCCTATTCGACTCAGTCTTGCTATACGCTTTCAACCGGATTATGAAATGCTTGGCATGCTGCATCAGCAAGTAGGTCCGGACTACATTAATGCTATCATTATTCCGGAGGTTGAATCAGTTTTAAGAACGCTATTAAGCATTTATGACCCTGAAGATATTTACGCTAATAAAGAAGATATATTAACCAGGGTTATTGTTGAGGCTACAGAAGAGCTTGAGAAAAAATATATTACGGCTAAGGGTATTGTCATACGTTCGATTATTTTGCCGGATTCTATTCGTGCGGCAATAGAAAATAAACTGGTGCAGCAGCAGCTTGAAAAGGCATATATTCATATATTAGAAAAAGAAAAAAAAGAAGCAGAACGAAAACGTATTGAAGCGCAAGGAATTACAGATTATCAAAATATTGTAATACAAACCCTTTCGCCTGATCTTATTAAATGGCAAGGGGTGCAGGCTACCTTGGAGTTGGCTAAATCTAACAATGCTAAAATTGTAATAATAGGCTCAGGAAAAGAAGGCTTGCCAATTATTTTAGGTAATGATTATAACGTTGCTCCATCGTCAGCCCCTTTAAACTCCTTAATTGATAGCAATGTGCCAAGGGATACTAAAAAATCAATTAATAATGTTAAGTAATAAAATAATTTTCTTTATTTATGGCTTGGTTGCACTATTTCTTAGTGGTTGTCTTGATGAATCTTATCAAGAAATAAAGCATGAGCGAGCCGAGCTTGCAATTGAAAACAAGCATGAAATTCTAATTGGTATATCGTGGCCTTATAAAGACGACTTTTTTATAAAAGGTATTAAACTGGCTATTAAGGAAATTAATAATGAAGGTGGCGTATTAGGTCGTCCGTTAAATATTATTATTAATACCGAAGAAGAAATGCTTTTAAATTCAAGATTGCCAGCAAGAATATATCAACGTATTGCACTTCATATTGCCAATTCATTTGCAAGCAATCCCGATATTATTGCGGTTATCGGACATTATACTTCAAAGTTGGCGATATTATCAGCGCCGGTTTACGACAATACCGGAGTTGTTTTTTTTGCGCCAAGTGCAGCAAGTCATAGATTAATAAATAATTACTTTAAATATATATTTCGCACTATTCCAAGTAATCGTGAGATGGGGGAGCAATTAGCTCAGTATGTTACGGAGAAAGGCTATAAAAAAATAGCTGTTTTTTATGATAGGGAGGATTATTCAATCGAATTATCCGATAATTTTTCTGCTGCTATTATTGATAAAGAAGATGTGGAAATTGTTTTTAGTCGTTCTTTTTATAAAGATAGACTGGACTTGGAATTATTGATTAGTGAGTTAAAGAAAACGGGCGATTTTGATATTGTCTTTGTCTCAACTGATAGTATTACTGCATCGAAAGTTTACCAAAAGATCCGTGATATGGGGATTATGGCGCCTTTTGTTGGTGGGGAATCTTTAGCTAGTGCTGATTTTTTGCAGGGTGTAAAAGATTGGAGGGATGAGAAAACTATTATCCCTACGCTATTTAATAACTTATTGCCGGAAAATAAAGAGTTTATAGCGGCTTTTAAGCAAGAGTATGGAAATGATATTGAACCTGATTATCTGGCGGCGTTGGGTTATGACAATATTATGTTGTTAGCTCATGCTATCAATCTTGCCAAGACTGCGGTACCCATTGGAATTGCTTATGCTTTGCGTTATATGGATTCTTGTCAAGGTGTTGCTGGTAAATATCGGTTTTCCGAAAGCGGCGAATTACTGAGCAAGTTATTTTATTTTGAACAGTTTTATCAAAATAGATATAAAATTGAAAAAAATAGTAATAATGTTAATGGTAATGTGGCAGCCAGTGCTGAGGTTTGTAACGAGATAGATCGCGATAATGACGGTGTTATTAATAGGTATGATACGTGCCCCAATAATACAGGGCTAGAAATATCTAGTGGCGTTGAGTCGGCGGGGCTATCTAGAGGTTGTCCTGTCGATGCTGATCACGATCTGGTTGTTGATTATAAGGATAATTGTCCTAATAGCACAGTCGAAGAAATATCAAATGGAATTAATATAACAGGTTGCCCTGTATCGTTGGATAAAGTTACCCGTTCCAAAGGTGGTTATGGCGATAATTTGTCTAATTAACGGTAACTAGTTGGTCGCAAAAAACTGTTTCGTTGATGGGGGTGGATGGGGATTTATGATGATAAATGCTTGCATAGGGCATATTTCATTATTAATGAGGGGCGTGGGGTTATTAAGGCCGGAGTCTGTTTTATATCGAAATATTAAGTTTTCATAAAACGTTAACGTTTTTTGTTGGCTAAAATTATGTAACTAATTAATTATCTGAACACTCCCATAAAATTGAAAATTAGAATGTCTAGAATAACGTCGCAGAAAAATAAATTAAATGTCGATGCTTAGTCTGAAAATCTAATTAAGTCAGGTCAATATAATTATGCAAAAAATAATGATTATTAATATTTTAGCCTGTTTTTTAATTGCCTTATTAGGCATAAATAGAAAGATGGGATTTTGGGGGTATCTTTTTTCTTCATTGCTTTTAAGTCCTGTGATAGGTATACTTTTATTGCTTGTTTCGGATCCAAAAACACGTGCTTATGAGCAAACAAAATAACTACTTGCTGGTGACTATTTCTTGGTTTTTTTAAGTTTATATTTGATGTGTCTATTATTTTCTTTACTGTAAATATTGGTAATATTATTTTGATTAAAGCTCTGAATATGTGATTATCTAAAAACTAAGTGAACAAATGGAATTTGTTGAGTTAAATAAAAAAGGATTTTTGAATGCTACTTTTGATGTTTATCCAAAAACAATATCTATTGGAGAATAAAAATGGAAACAATTGTAAAAACAGCAAATACTGGAAAAGAAACTAATGCTGGAAAAACAGTTGAAGTTGAAGTTGAAAGCACTGAATCTTCGAAAGATCCTTTAGAAACGCGCATTGAACGGCTTACAAAGGCTCATGAGTCCGTTAAAAACTACACTATGGCGTCCGTGGCCGTTGGATTTATACCTGTCCCATTAGTCGATATTGCAGCATTAACAGCAATACAACTAAAAATGTTAAATACCATTGCAAAGGACTATGACGTTCCTTTTTCAAAAAATATCGTTAAATCGCTGCTTAGTTCATTAGTTGGAAGCTCGGTTGCCGTTACTGCCGCGATACCTTTTGGTAGCTGGTTTAAAGTGGTGCCTATTATCGGCCAAACTTCAGGTATGATTAGTATTGCATTAATTGGTTCGGCTTCAACTTATGCTGTTGGCAAAATTTTTGTTGGTCATTTTGAGTCAGGCGGTACCTTTCTTGATTTTAATATTGAAAAAGCTAAAGTACACTTTAAAGAGCTTTATGAAGAAGGCAAAGCCTTTGTCAGTATGAACCGGCAGCAGACTAATAACTAATCTAAAGCTGATATTTTAGCTGAGAAAATTGCGCTTTTAAGTTTGTTGCTACTAATTGAATGTTATATATTTTAAGTAAGCGGGAGTGAAAAGCATCTTTTTCACTCCCTCAATTACAAAAAAATTTGAGATTTGAAAGAATCTTAAAATCAATGCGCAAGATGTGAAAATTTCCGTAATATTAAAGTCCAGTCCTCCAAAAAAAGAATTGGCCAATATTTATAATGTCCAATAGGTAAGTGAAAAGCAGTAATTCTTATGATGAGCAAAAACTCATCCAAATTTAGCCTTGAAAGGATTAACGACTTGATTTTTTTAGTATGAGTCATCCTTGTTGCATAAAATAGAGTAAATTTCCCCTTGGAGGCTGGTGCAAAGTGGTAAGCGCCTCATGACGTTGATATCAGGCGCCGAAGATAGTTTTTGCCGAAGTAGGCAGTTTGTCGTTCATTAAATTCAGTAGCGTGTGTGTCATGTAGGCGAGCAACGTCGACCTTACCCTGAAGGGGTAAGAATTTCTGTCATGTCTGAGGTTGTGCTCAAAATGAGGGGTATTTTTCTTTATAATGTTGTTTTCATTGTAAATTTTTATCTTGTTTGGCTGGAGTGTCCGTATTTCGGATTCTGCAATGGTAGGGCAGTCAGGTTTTTTTGTTGAACTTCAAGAATGAGGTTGGCGTAGGCGCGAAGAATATGGTGAATGTCGATTTGCACTGATAAGTGATTATACCGAAATCAGGGTGCGACTATATCGGTCACTTTGGGTTGAACCGTCAGAGCCGTATGTATTTGTAAATGTTGGCTTGCCTTTTAAAATATCCAACGAGCGTTTGGTGTGGCGCGATAAAAGATCAATGCTGGCGCCGTTTTGTTCATTCAGATTTCTGCATTCTGCGCAGGTAATCATGAGCTGCGCCCAAGTGCTAATTGCTTGGTCTACTAATAAGCCGGCCGATTCAGCCCGTTTAAAATATTCCCTGATACTTTCCTGGTCGTTGGGTAGCTTTTCAGTTGCCAAGACTTGGGAGACTTGTGTGTTGAACTGCTCTAGCTGCGCAACCAGCTGCTTTTTATTGGCGGCAATATTGTTGATCAGCTCAGCTTGGGGCGTTTTTTTTAAGGCGTCGGCTTCATGTGAGAGTTCCTGGTGAAGTTGTTGCGCCAATGTTAAAGCGTTGAAGATTAACTGTTCTGTAATCGGAAATGTTTTTCTTATCATAACTATGTGCTATTTTTTGTGGGCATTAACTGTTCAAATTGAATCAATTTTTGTGCAACTTTATCAGCATTGACCTGATAACTTCCGTCAGCAATCGCTTTTTTAACGGAGTTAACTCTACCAATATCTATAGGCGAAGCAGGTGATGAGCCAAAGGCTTTTTTTATTTCTTGCGTTGTGCTTGTAAGTGCAATGCTGTCGATTTTTTCTGCGTTTGTAACGACAGCTTCCTTTTCGCCATAGACTTCAGTTTTTGGGCTGGTTTTAATGGGCGTTGGACTATTTGTTCTGCCGGTTATTTCGATAGCCATGTCAAATTCCTCAATATCTTTTTCATTTGAGGTATTTATCGGCAGTGCGTTGAAAAACTTTAACTGTTTATTGGGCGGGTTTGTATGAGTTTAGTAATTAACAGAGACCAATCCCGGTTCGATAACTGTTGCATTAATAAGGCGTCCCGAGTTCTGATTTTTAACACTGATAAGTTGTTCTTTAGTGCCATCCATCATAGCTATTCCGCTCATTCTTATAGAAAAATCCGGTTTTGTTGTACTAATAACAACTGTATCTCCTCTTTTGATAAGTTTGGGTTCAACAATATATCTCAAGCTAAGAATAGTTCCGGTGCTTAGTTGGCGCATGGCCTGTTTGTTTTCAATTTGTTCCAATTGAGTTACAAAGTTTTCTCTGAGTGTAGATACCTCTCTTTTTTCGATAGCAAGATGTTGTCGTGTAATGATTTCGCCGCGTTGTACCGGTTGAGACAAGACGACAACCATTTGATAAGTCTTGATAATGACGGAAGTAAAAATTGACCATTTCTTTTCCGCATTACAACGCACGCCTATGGTTGTCCTGCCGGCCTTAATTAAATCAGTTGTTGTGAATACCGCCAGCGGTTCGGCGCATTGAGGTAGGCTTAGGCGGCTGTCTAATGGGGTTAGACTCATTTCGTATTCGCCCGGCAGGTTTATATTTTGCTCTACATAATATTTGACGGCCTCAGCGATAGACTCGAGTGATTGCGA
>DAINRH010000137.1:0-11410 GCA_036741905.1 Methylobacter sp.
CACTTCGGTGCCGCGAAAAAACTGTAACGGCGGATGGCGAAAACAAATCGAAATGCTCGATTGCGCCTTGGCCATGCGCTTGCCGGTACGCAGGTAAAAAGGCACGCCGCGCCAGCGCCAATTGTCGATGTACAGCTTTATCGCGGCATAGGTTTCGGTGATGCTGTTCGCCGGGATGCCGTCTTCCTGAAGATAACCGCCGACCTGTTCGCCGCCAACGCGGCCTTTGCCGTATTGGGCGCGGAAGGCATGGCCGTGTACCGCCTCCCTGGGAATAGGACGGATGGATTTCAGGACTTTGACTTTTTCGTCGCGCAGGGATTCGGCTTCCATCGAAACCGGCGGTTCCATGGCGACCAGCGTCAGCAATTGCAGCAGATGGCTTTGCAGCATGTCGCGCATGGCTCCGGCGTTGTCGTAGTAGTCGGCGCGGCTGCCTATGCCTATATCCTCGGAGTGGGTGATCTGGATATGGTCGATATAATTGCGGTTCCATAACGGCTCCAGCATCACATTGGCAAAACGAAATACCAGCACATTTTGCACGGTGCCTTTGCCCAGATAATGATCGATGCGGTAAATCTGTTCTTCCGTTAAATAGCGGCTGATGCGTTTTTGCAGAGCCTTGGCGCTGTCAAGGTCATAGCCGAACGGCTTTTCGATAATAACCCGCCGCCAGCCTTGTTCTTCAGCGAATAAGCGGTTATTGCTTAACATCTCCATGACGGTGCCGAAGTCAGCGGGAGCTATAGAAAGATAAAAGGCGATGTTTTTAGGGAATTGGTTTTCCCGGTTGAGCGTATCGGCCAATTCCGCATAACACTGCGGCTGTTGTATATCGCCTTGATGATAATACAGGCGGGCGCTAAACCGCTGGAACACGGTGTCGTCAAAATCGCCCGGAGCCTTAGCCTGAATCATCTGCCTGACTTCTTCCAGCCATTTCTGCTGATCCCATGGCCTGCGGCCTATTGCCAGAATGCGGGTGCCTTCAGGCAAGCGCTCTGCGGCATCCAGGCGGTACAGCGCCGGCATTAATTTAATCCGGGACAGATTTCCGGTGGCGCCAAAAATGGCGTAGGTGCAGGGTTCGGCTTTCATCGGCATGACCTCGTTGTTTTAAGGGGACGAGGTAGCGTAACCCAAAACGCTTTATTTAAACAGTATAGCTAGTCGACGCGGTTTTACCGCCATGCCCGGTCCAATCGGTATGAAAAAACCGGCCTCTGGGTTGATCAATCCGTTCATAGGTATGCGCGCCGAAATAATCCCGTTGCGCCTGCAATAAATTAGCCGGTAGTTTTTCACTGCGATAGCCGTCGTAATAGGCCAGGGCGGAGGATAATGCCGGGGTCGGGATGCTCAGTTCGATGCCTAATATCACCGCTTTGCGCCAGCCTTCGTCGGCTTGTTTCATGGTCTTGGCAAAAAAATCGTCTAACAGCAGGCTTTCCAGATCGGGATTGGCATCGTAGGCTTGCTTGATGTCGTTCAAAAACCGGCTGCGAATAATGCAGCCGCCGCGCCACATCAGCGCAATGTCGCCATAATTGAGCGACAGGCCGTATTCTTTAGATGCTTCGCGCATCAGGCGAAAACCTTGGGCATAGGAAATAATCTTGGCCGCGTACAACGCATCGCCGATGGCATTGATCATGGCTTTTTTGTCGCCGATAAACCGCAGTGCGCGTTTAGGCAGTACGGACGCGGCCTTAACCCGTTCCTCTTTTTGCGCGGACAAGCAGCGGGCAAATACCGACTCGCCGATCAAGGTTAACGGAATGCCCAAGTCCAAGGCATTGATGCCGACCCATTTGCCGGTGCCTTTTTGCCCGGCGGTGTCGAGGATTTTTTTCAGCAGCAGCTGACCGTCTTCATCTTTGTAGGCCAAAATGGCGGCGGTAATTTCAATCAGGTAAGAATTTAACGGACCCTGATTCCACGCGGCAAATATTGACTGTATTTCATTAGCGCCTAAGCCCAAGCCCTCGGACATCAGCTGGTAAGCCTCGCCGATCAACTGCATGTCGCCGTACTCGATGCCGTTATGGACCATTTTGACGTAATGCCCGGCTCCGTTATCGCCAACCCATTCGCAGCACGGTTCGCCGTCAACCTGCGCGCTGATGGACTGGAACAGGGTTTTGACGATAGGCCATGCGGCTTTATTGCCGCCGGGCATAATGGACGGGCCGTGTCTTGCGCCTTGCTCGCCGCCGGAAACGCCTGCGCCTATGTAAAGGATGTTTTGTTGTTGCAGGGAGAGCATGCGGCGAGCGGTGTCGGTGAACAGCGAATTGCCGCCGTCAACAATAATATCGTCGGCCGATAACAGCGGCGTTAACTGGTCGATGTACTGATCGACGACTTCGCCCGCTTTCACCATCAACATGACGATGCGCGGCGATTCGAGGTTGTCGATCAGTTCTTCCAGCGAGCGAGCGCCGATAATCTGCGTGTTTTTGGCGGGGCCGGTCAGGAACTCATCGACTACGCGGGTGGTGCGGTTATAGACCGCCACTTTAAAACCGTGGTCGTTGATATTAAGCGCCAGGTTTTGCCCCATGACGGCCAGGCCGATTAAGCCGATATTTACTTTCATAGTTGTCTTCTTGAAGAGTGATTTTAAATTGTCTGTTAAACCTGAAAATAAACGGCGATTTGTCCACGAAAGGCACGAAAAGCACGAAAATATTTATAAGGAGTTCTCCGTTGTTGTTCGTGTTTTTCGGGCTTTTACAATGCGGGACGCGCTGTGTCCCGTATACGCTAGCATTGACTGCATTCCCACGCAGCGCGTGGGAACAAGAGCATTGTTTTCGTGTCTTTCGTGCTTTTCGTGGACAATTAATTTCCCAGGTTAAATCAATGCTTGCCCGGCTCCAGTTTTACGCCCCGTCTTTCATAAGTCACGTAGGCTTGCAGCGCGGTCATTTTCGGATCGTCGGCGGCCAGGGGCTGGCCTTCCAGCGGATTCTTAAGGCACCAGTTGATCATTTGCCACAGCGGGACGACTTTGCCCTGCTGTTTTTGAAATTTCGGATAGGTTTCGGGATGGGTATTGGCGGCATTGGGATGGCACTGGGCGCAGGCGACGCCGTTAGTACCCAGCTTGGGGCTGGTCCATAACTCGCGGCCTTCGCTGACAACGCTCATGAACTGTTGCTGCCAACGCTGCTCATCAGCGTCGGTAAATTCATCGGCCAAGGCTGAACCGGTGGCTGCAAACGCCAAACACAGCGTCATCGCTATTTTTTGATAAGTAGACATATTCTTCTCCTGTGCCGGACTAATAATGTGTTTGCGGAATAATCCGCGTCTTTTCGTCTTGATAGCGCGTATCTTCCGGGCGTTTTTGCGTGTCGTTGTAACGGACGATGCGGCCGGTATTATCGGAAAGCGTAAAATTCAAATCGGCATTGCCGTCGGCCACGTTGATAAACTGCCAGCCGGTGGCGTCGCGCTCGAAAAACGGATCGGCCCGGTTCATCGGCACGGTCAGCTTGGGCAGATATTGCTCGGCCTGGGCATACGATTGCGGGTAAGGCCAGGGCCAGGCGGTTGCCATCACCGAATTGAAACTGATATTGCCGATCTGGTTGTACTGAATCTGGTGGACGTGGCCGTAGATGACCGAAACTTTTTTGAACGGCTTCAACAAGGCCTGAATCTGATCGGCATCTTCGGTCCAGAAATTCCAGCCTTTATAAATTTTCTGTAACGGCGAATGCGAGAACACCACCACCGGCGTGTTCTTGTCGACCTTGTCCAGATCCTTTTCCAGCCACAAGCGCTGTTCCTCGCCAACCATGAACGGCGAGCTGTTCGGGTTGTCGAGTCCGGCCATTTCCAGCATCCGCTGTTCTGCGGTCGGCCAGCGTTTGAAGGTCCAGTCGTCATAGGTTCTGATGCTGTTCAGCGCCACGAAATGCACGCCTTTATGGTCGAAGCTGTAGTATTGAGGGCCGAACAGCTTTTCCCAATATTCGCCCAGGTCCAGGTAATAGTCGTGCTCGCCCATCACGTAACGGACATCGCCGTGCAAGGCCGACAGGATTTGGGCGCCATGATCCAGTTCGGCTTTGCTGCCAAGCTGCGCCAAATCGCCGCCGAACATGACGAAATCCGGTTTCGGCAGCAGCAGATTAGTTTCCGCAACGGCGCTAATCAGGCCGCGATCCCAGTTCCTGACGAAACGGTTGTCTTTGATATGCTGGATATGCGCATCCGAAATATAGGCGAAGCTGAAGTTTTGGCGGCTGTCGGCAAAGGCCAGCTCGACCAGGCTGATCGGCAAGGTGCTGCCGATGGCTAATGTGGCTGCGGTTTTGATGAAATTGCGGCGGCTGTTATTGATGACGTTCATAATGAATTCCTCTTTCAGTTGGCCGCTTGGGCAGTTATCGGACTGGCGTATTTAGAGCTGGTCAGCGCTTTCATAAAGGCGACCAGATCGTCCAGTTGCGCATTGGTCAGGTTTAGCGGACGGATGCCGCCGCTCAGGAAATCATTGACCGGATCGCCCGCTGTGTTCACTCCGCCGTTGTTGTAATGAACCATCACCTCTTTCAAGGTAAGCAGGCTGCCGTCATGCATGTAAGGCGCGGTTAGCTCAATGTTGCGCAGGGTAGGCGTTTTGAATGCGCCGATTTGGCTTAATTCGTCGGTTACCGCAAAGCGGCCCAATTCCGATGATTTTTTATCGGTTAACACCATCACGTCGACTTGGTTGCCTTTGTTTTTAGCTTCGAGAAAAGCTTGGGCTAATCGGGGAATGTCTTGCCGGACCTGAGTAATACCGATGCCGATGTTGTGAAACCGGCCGTCGGTAAACAGTGCGTGATCCTGTTCAATGCTATGGCAGGAAACGCAACGGCCTTGGCCT
The DNA here is from genome assembly GCA_036741905.1 of Methylobacter sp. Classification (GTDB taxonomy): domain Bacteria; phylum Pseudomonadota; class Gammaproteobacteria; order Methylococcales; family Methylomonadaceae; genus Methylobacter_A. The sequence goes on from DAINRH010000137.1 coordinate 4,886, forward strand.
GCGAACAGTTCGAATCCGCGAATCTGCGCGGCGGTCATCGCATCGCTTTGGCCGTTGAAATAATAGCGATCGAACGGCGCATTGCCGGTAATCAGGGTGCGTTCGAAGCTGGCAATGGCTTTGGCAACGTGGTCTATGGTCAGTTTTTTGGCGCTGACATCAAACACGGTTTGGAAGGTGGCAAGATAGTCAGGGTCGGTGCGGACGATTTCTAGCACCTGTTTATGGTTGGTTAAGCCGTGCTCAACCGGGTTGATTAACGGCTGTTTGGCTTGGCCTTCCAGATCCGGTTCGCGTCCGTCCCAGAATTGCGATGCGTTGAACGCGGCATTGAGCACGGTCGGGGCATTGCGGGTTCCGGTCAGGCCGTGATGACCGGTCGAAACAGGCAGGCCGTCGGTAAAGGCTTGTTTGTCGTCATGACATTTGGAGCAACTGACGGTGCCGTCGATGGAAAAGCGTTTGTCATGAAACAGTTTGTCGCCCAAGGCGATTTTGGCCGGGGTTTGCGGGTTGTTTGCCGGTATTGGCAGCGGCGGCAAACCTAACAGGTTATTTTTATCGGGGACTGATTGGGGATTGGCGGCGGACGGTTTATTCGGCAAATGGGTGTCGGCCTGTGTATAGGCAAACAAAGCAGTCAGGGCAAGCGTTAGCAATAATGTATATCGCATGGTGGACCTCCTGATGAAGCGTAGAGAACATGGCGCGTTGTTTTTGTTATCGTCCAGCCCGAACTCAGGTGGCATGATAAAAATAGCTAGAATGAGGAGGTTAGAGGAAGCGGGTTGCGCAGGCAATCAGTAGAAATACCTACAAGGCAGGCAATTCGTAGGGGGACGGGATTGTGAAAGTATGATCTAAAGCGGCAAAAAAGAATTATCCACCGCGAAGGCGCGAAGAACATAATTCAGTACCATGACAACTTCGTGTTCTTCGTGCCTTCGTGGTTAAAATTTCTTAGCTATTGCGTACATCGGAAACTGTAGGCCGCAAGCGTTATTCGGAACCGGTGTTTCCCATTCGAGCTCGGGCGCGAACCAGCGCGGTGATGACGATAATCAACAACGCCGCCAGCGAAAGCTCCAGCACTACGAATGCGGCGATTTTAAAATAGGCGAATAGCGGATGGACAAACCGAACCAGCCAGCCGCCCGCTTCATCGGCCAATGCCGCCGCGTAGGTCGAGCCGCTCAGCCATATTTTCAGCCGTACCGGGAACTCGGTCATCAGCATCAAATGGGTCAAGGTCAACACCAGCATGCCCATCGAGAACAAATGAAAATGCGAGACTTCCAGCATGCCCTGATAACTGCGCGGCTGGGTAAACTGCTCTTCGGAACCCAGATAATAGGCCACTACGGACTCAGGCGTTAAGGCCATATGATTAAAATACATCATGCCGTTGCTCACCCATAACAAGGCGATGTACACCAGAAACATTAACACCAGGGTGTTGATCAACGATTTGCGATGCTGTTCGCCGGTAACAAAATAACGCATTAGTTTTTGCCCTGTTCTTTTACCATGACCTGATAAATCGCCATTACTTTGCGAACGCTGCCGAGCGCCGCTCTGGTACTTAAAGTTGCGCCGCTAATGCCGTCGACGCCTTTATTAAAATCCATTTCGGCTAACGGACGCTTAAATAACTGTTCAAACCAGCGCTCCGGCGGTTGGTATTCAGGCGGTTCATGGAAGGCGAGGGTGGTGACATTGCGCAATTCGCCATCGGCTGTCAGCACTATGATCAGCGTTTCCGGCTTGGTCCGGACGGTAACGGTTTCAATTGCGGCGTAGCCGAGCACCTTGCCTTGGTCTTTGCCGACATAAAAAGTAAACAGGCCTGAGTCCAGTTTACCCTTAGCCAGCTCCTCAATTTTTGCAGTTTGTTGCTGATCGGGGAATAACGATAATTGCTCGACTTGGGCGTTTTTGCCGAACGCCAGTTCCAGCGCTTCATTTTTGCTGTAAAAGACGGTGGCGAAGCTTGGGGTTACTGCGCTTAGCAGCAATAAGAAGAGAATAAAACATCCCCCTTGCCTGATTTTTTTCATAGTGTGTCTCGTTTGCAGAATTTATTAAAACTTAAGTTGATAACCCAAATAGTTTAACACCACCGACAAACAATTTATCGTAAACAACACGAACGACAGCAGCCGTTCGTGGTTTGCGTAGCGAAAGATGTTTATGAATTAGAAAATAAATCCGAAGCCCAAGTTGAAGTCATCCGGTAAGCTGCCTTTTTTCGCTGTGAAATTGCGGTAATCGGCTTTGATTACGACATTGGGAATGGGCTTGTATTGCAGGCCGAACTGGTAAATTTGCTTGTTTTTAGTTTCATCGTCAGAAAAGCCGACCGGCGCGCCGGCGATAGTGTCCATCTGTTCGTAACGGAAAAATGGCGCCAGATATTGCGTCGTATTGGGATTCAGCAGCGGCAATATGTCGTAACCGACTTCGCTGTACCAGCCGTAGTTTTCTTCGCCGATGGTTTGGCCTTTGGCGGCACTAAGCACGCCCGCATCTTCGATATGTCCCCATGAGCCTAAAGTGCGGAACTCCAGTCCGCGATATTTCCATTGCACATGGCCTTCATACAGCTGGGTAAAGGCGTTGACAATCTGTTGGGCTTTCGTTGTCAGATTGGTATAGGTCTGGTTTTGTCCGGAATTGCCCAAATACGCCGATCCCCCGAATGACAAGCCAGGCACCACGGCAGGCGCATAATCCAGTCGTCCGACAAACGCCAAGTCTTCGGCTTTAGCCTGGCTACCTTGCTGCCTGCCGGAACGGATGCCGTCAGCAGTAAAATTGGCGGCATTCAGGCTGTTAACAACGTATGTGGTATAGGTCAGGTTCGGCAACACTTCGCCAAACAGTCCGACACCAATATCACGCCACGTACTCGGGAGAATCTGACGCTCCACTTCAGGGCGGTTATTGCCGAAATAAAACGGCGGTTCGTGAATCAGGTTGACAAAGCCCATCGGCATCAACACCATACCGGCGCGAACATTCGCCATCGGGTCGATAAAGAAATCCAGCGCCGCAAACTCGACCGATACCGAGCCGCCTTTTTCGGTCGAACCGTGCTCAAATTCAAGCTCACTGTTAAATAGAATGCTGTCAGTGAACTTGTAACCGGCATACAACACCATTCGTTCAAAATCGGCATTATCATTCTTGGCTTTTTCGTCACCGACAGTGGCCTGATAATTGGCCTCGCCGTAGCCGCCGATCGATAAGCCTTTGCCTACCTGATAGACTTTGGACGCCGCAGGCCCCAAGCCGTAAGCGCTTTTATACTGGACTTCATCCGGAATGGTCAGGTTGGTGCGCAGTTTTTCAACTTCCTGGCTCAACACATCGGTTTTATGCTCTAACGTTTTTACGTCGCTACCCGCAGCAGTTTTGGTTGGCGCGGGAGCAGGAGCGGTTTGCATGCCCGCTTTCATTTCATCAATTTGCTTTTGCTGCGCCTGGATGATTTTCCACATATCTTCCATAGTTTGCGGCTTTTCCAAGGCATTGACAGGTGTATTCAATGCGACCAGAGCGGTCAGTATTCCGCCTTTTAATAATGGCTTATTCTTTTTCATTTATACGGTCTCTCACAAATAAGTAGTGAAAGCAGTATAAGTTAAATAGTTATGAAGATGCAAACGATTCCTATTTAATTCTAAAAGTAAGGTTTTGTTATTTAGCCCTGTCTTTAATTGGAATTTCAACGGCGAACTAAGGTTGGTAATTTGCGGGGAAATCTATTTAAGGTTTATAGATGACCTCATTAAATTGAGGCTCAAAAATAGCTACGTTCCCAGTTAGGGGATTAGCTTTGTTTTTGTAGTTGCGAGACCTGATTTTTAATCGCCGTTTCCTGCGCCATGATGCTCTCGCATAACCGGAATTGGTTGATTGCGCGTTGTAAGTTCTGCTCGGGGTCTGTAACCTTGAAATACCTATTCCCTTGCAGGTAATCGGTATAAAAGCGGATGCCTAGTTCAAAGGGGATCAGCCTGATGGCGGGGTATAAATAGCGATAATCGTGTTCGGTAAAAAATGCGCCGGCTTCGGCCAAGTAGCTTTTTAACAGGGCCGCGCAAATATCCGGGTTAAACCCGGCCGGTTCGGAGGTGTAACAGCAAGATCGGACGCAATCGCCAATATCGTAATGAACCAGTCCCGGCTTGACGGTGTCCAGATCGATAAGACTGACGATAAGTTTGCTGTGTTTGTCAAACAGGAAATTATTCAACTTGGGATCGCCGTGAATAACCCTCAACGGCAGCAATCCCTGTTTTTTTGGAGCCTCCAGATCGTCGGCGATAGGCTGAAAGCGGGCGATGAAGTCAGCGCAGTAACGCTCATCCGCGTTGGCAGGCTGCCGTCTTACCTGATGATACCGCATCAAATAACCCGGCGTTATATGAAAGCCGGGCAGGGTGTCATGCAAAAGGCGAGGATTAAGATCGCTCAGCAAACGATGAAAATGGCCCAGCGCAAAGCCAACCTGCTCGGCGTCGCCGATAGTACCGATTGTTTCTATACTTTCGGTATCGGCAATAAAGCTTAACGCCCGCCAGCAATCGCCGTTTTCGTCCTGATAAAGCGAGTCGTTATTTTGAGCCTTTAAAACTTCCGGGATTTGCAGCTTAACCGATGCATTGGGTTTTTGCGCTACATGTCGGCTAAGCGTTATCAGGTTGACCATGATCTGCTCAGGCGCAGGAAAAACCGTGCGGTTTATGCGTTGCAGAACCAACGGGAATGATGATGTTGCGACCAGATACGTATCATTGATCAGGCCGTTGCCGAGCGGAATGATTCCGGTAACGGCATTGGCGAACCGGCTGGCGATAGGGAGTAATGTGTTCATCAAAATACAATTTGGGGAGAGGACGTTCCATCAAAAATCTGATCCGTAGGGAAAACAGAATCCACGAAAATCACGAAAGGCACGAAAAAAAGCAAAATAATCGTGTTGTGAAATTGTTCGTGTTTTTCGTGCCTTTCGTGGACAATTCTTTAAGCAGATTCCCTGGCCTTGATTAATGTCGTTAACGTCTTCAGCGCCTTTCCTCTGTGACTCAGCGCGTTTTTAACAGCCGCCGGTAATTCCGCCGATGCGCAATTTTGCTCCGGAACCCAGAACACCGGATCATACCCGAAACCGTTTTCGCCGACGGCATAATCCAAAATTTTGCCTTCCCAAACGCTTTGGGCGATTACCGGGCAAGGATCATTCGCATGCGCCATAAACACCATCACGCAGATAAACCGCGCCGTGCGCAGTTCATCGGGGACGCCTTCCAGCTCCCGCAACAGCTTGTCCAGATTATCCCGGTCGCCGGCGCCAACTCCGGCATACCGGGCCGAAATCACGCCGGGCGCGCCGTTCAAGGCATCAACCACCAGTCCCGAATCATCGGCTATCGCCGGCAACCGGCAATGCAACGCCGCGTTTCTGGCTTTTAAAATGGCGTTTTCTACAAAGGTAGCGCCGGTTTCTTCCGCGTCGACAACATCAAACGCGGATTGCGGAACGATAGGATGGTCGGCCAGTATCGCCTGGATTTCCCTGATCTTGCCGGGATTGCTGCTGGCCAGAACGATTTTTTGTTGTGTCGAAAAGATCATTTATGATTTTCTATCGCGAACCGTTGTTTTTCCAGCAATTCCTTGATGCCCGATCCTGCCAATTCCAGCATTGCATCCAGCTCTTCTTTTCTGAACGCATGACCTTCGGCCGTCCCCTGTACTTCAATAAACGCCGCGGCATCGTTCATCACCACATTCATATCGGTTTCCGCGTTGCTGTCCTCGGCATAATCCAGATCCAGTACCGGCACGCCGTTATAAATGCCCACAGAAACCGAGGCGATTTGTCCGTGCAGCGGATTGGTTTTGATTTGTTTGCGCTTGAGCATTTTTTGTACCGCCAGCGACAGTGCGACAAAACCGCCGGTAATCGACGCGGTACGGGTTCCGCCATCGGCCTGCAACACATCGCAATCGATCATGATGGTATGTTCGCCCAATGCTTTTAAATCGATCGCCGCCCGCAAGGATCGGCCAATCAGGCGCTGAATTTCCAGGGTGCGCCCGCCCTGTTTGCCGTTACTGGCTTCACGCCCCATCCGGCTGTGGGTCGAACGCGGCAACATGCCGTATTCGGCGGTAATCCAGCCTTCGCCTTTGCCCTTAAGAAAGCGCGGCACGCTCCTGTCGACACTGGCCGTGCAAAGCACCCGGGTATCGCCGAATTCAACCAGGACAGAGCCTTCTGCATGTTTGGTAAAACCGCAGGTAAATTTGATGTCTCTTAGTTGGTCCGGGTTACGTCCGCTTGGTCTCATAGTTGTTCCGCTGAAATGAAAACCGCACAGTATACCTGAACAGCGCGCTGCCCGATTGTGCAATTTATCGACGGAAGTTGAGGGACTACTAAGAAATTTTCACCACGAAGACACGAAGAGCACGAAGTTTTATATTTTTTCTTCGTGTCCTTCGTGCCTTCGTGGT
>DAINRH010000138.1:0-11190 GCA_036741905.1 Methylobacter sp.
GCAGGAGCAGTTGCCGAGGCGAAGCAAAAGAAAGTAACTCGCCTTCGGGTGCGAGAACCCGATCCAAATAATCGTCGCGGTAGAGACACTTTTAATAATAAAAATGTTAATGCAGTCTAAATTCGACCAACTGCGTAACATTAGTTATTTAAACGGACGACCTTTAGCATCTTGGTTGATCTGTCCGCCAAACAGCAAAACGCCTTCTACAAATCCCCAGAGCGCCGCAAATCCGGGCAGTCCGGTCACGTATAGCACCACCGTCAGCGTTAACTGTATAAAGCCCAACCGGTAAAAGCCCAGGTAAAACCTATGCGCGCCTGTCCACCCTAAAAATAACGCCAGCACAGCCGCCAGATATTTATATTTAACGGCTTTAGGCGGCTCCAAATACGCGCCCACCAAATTTATGTTGCTTGCAATGGTGCCTTCGGCATCAAAATTAACATCATCGCCTTCATCCGGCGACACGTCCGCAACCCAGCCCTCTAAATGAAACGTAAACAACGCTCCCTCGGCTTTTATCACCCCGGTTTGCGAATCGGGATCATAACTTTCAATCTGTCCAATCATTTACCATCTACCTTTAAAATTAGGACGCCCTATTGGCCGCCATTTATAACCGCCAGGATCACACGTATCCTGAAAACACTACAGATCACTCATCATGCAAACGTACCGCTAAAACATCGCACAGCGCGTGATGCAACACGCCGTTTGCGGTCGAACCCAGCAACAGGGCGAATCCATGTCGGCCATGGGAGCCGACTACGATTAAATCCACCTCGTTTTCCTCGGCAACCCTGATGATTTCCAATTTAGGGCTACCCGTTTCCATCCATCGGCAGTCTTCAGCAATATTGAGTTTGTCGGCCAAATGGGCCAGTCTCTTTTTTGCCACCGCCATTAATTCAGCCGTTAAATCGAGATCAAAAGGAATCGTCGATCCATAAGCCGCATCGGTAATCAGCAAATTGTCCATCACATGCACAATGCTCAGTTTTGCCTGATACCTCTCGGCCAAATCTTTCGCTCTATCGGCAACCGCCTCACCGTGTTCGGAAAAGTCGGCCGCCAGTAATATATGTTTATAGCTTTCCATGATGCCTCCTATTTAACACCGGCAACTTCAGGAAACAATAAAGCCATCACCTGATAAGATCCCAGTACGTATAAAAATGCCAAGCCTAAACTAAAAGTCCAGGTTTGTCCCAGTGCATTGCGAAAAATATGTCCGGTAACCGCCCAATGCCAAATCATTAACGCTATCGTTAAAATAAAGGCCAGTAGAGCGCCTCTTCCGATCATCATTGAGGCCATGCCCGGCAGAGCCAAAAAACTAATCATCGCATCGGTGCCCAATAAAGCGCCGCCCGTTTGATAAAACCGCTCCGGCTTTCGAGCCAGATACAACATTAACCAGCTGAACCCGGCGATCAACAAAGCGCCGACAATAGCCTGCAACAACGCGTTAAACCAGTCGGTGCGGATACTTACCATTAGAAAACTGACGATAACATCAATAACGACCAGCAGCCGCAACAACCATGCGGAAGGCGGTAAATCCTGCGGCCCTTTTTTAAACAGGCATATATCAAATAATAGTGTTACGACTTCAAACATGATTTTTCCTGTTATGCATCAACCTATAACGTGGCGGCTACAACTCATTATTTAGCCGCTTCGATCTTTTCCTCGGCTTCCATCCAGGCGGCTTCGGCGTCATCCAGCGCCTTGTCGACCTTTACTTTCCGTTCCATCAGCTTTTTTAACTGTTCCTTTTCCGATTCCGCATAAATGGCGGGATCGGCCAATTGATGCTCCAGTTGCCGCTGTTCATTATGGTATTTTTCAACAGCGATTTCAGCTTTTTTCAGCGCGTCGAATAAGGGCTTATGTTTTTGTCTGCGCTCGGCATCCAACTTTCTTTGATCTTTCCGCGATACGGTCTGCACACTGTCAACAACGGTTTTTTCTTCGCCTTTTTTCTGTTCGGCCAGCCACAGCCGGTAATCGTCGAGGTCGCCGTCGAAGGGCTGGACCTTGCCGCCCGACACCAATAATAACTGATCGGTCACCGAGCGCAATAAATGCCGATCATGCGAGACCACCACTATCGCGCCTTGATAATCCTGCAAGGCCACGCTCAAGGCATGGCGCATTTCCAGGTCCAAGTGGTTGGTCGGCTCATCCAATAATAAAAGATTAGGGTTTTGATAAACCAGCAGCGCCAAAACCAGCCGCGCTTTTTCGCCGCCGGAAAAGGGTTTGACGGCCTCCAACACCTTGTCGCCGCAAAAATCGAAACCGCCCAGAAAATTGCGCAGATCCTTTTCGGTCGCCTGCTTGTCCAACTGCTGCAAATGCCACAAAGGGCTTTCATCAACACGCAGCTGCTCCAGTTGATGCTGGGCGAAATAGCCGATTTTTAACGCTTCCGCTTCGTTTCTTTGTCCTGACAACGGCTGCATATCGCCTGCCAGCACCTTAATCAAGCTGGATTTTCCCGCGCCATTCGGCCCGAGCAACCCGATGCGGTCGCCCGGCGATATGGACAGCCCGGCCTGTTTGATCACGCAGCTTTGCCCGTAGCCAATATCGACTTTATCCAGCGTTAACAGCGGATTGGGCATTTTTCCCGGCTTGGCAAAACTGAAATCGAACGGCGAATCGACATGCGCCTGCGCAATCAACTCCATGCGCTCCAATGCTTTAATCCGGCTCTGCGCTTGTCTCGCTTTAGTGGCTTGCGCCTTAAAGCGGTCGACAAAGCTTTGCATATGGGCGATTTCGCGTTGCTGCTTTAAATAAGATGATTGTTGTTGCGCGAGCTTTTCTGCGCGCATCCGTTCAAAAGCCGAATAATTGCCGGTATAAATTTCGGCCTTATTCTGCTCGATATGCACGATATGATCGGTAATGGTGTCCAGAAAATCCCGATCATGGGAAATCAGCAACAAGGTGCCGGGATACTTGCATAACCAATCCTGTAACCAGATCACCGCATCCAAATCCAAATGGTTGGTAGGCTCGTCAAGCAATAATACGTCCGAACGGCACATTAAGGCCTGAGCCAGATTAAGCCGCATCCGCCAGCCGCCGGAAAACGAATTGACCGCGTTGTTTTCCTGATCGGCGCTAAAACCCAAACCGTTCATTAATCGCGAGGCTCTGGCTTGCGCGGTATAGCCGCCGATGGTATCCAGGGCGGCATGCAATTCGGCCTGCTTCAAGCCGTCATCCGCCTGCTCGGCGGCAAGCAATTGATTCTGCAATTGTCTTAATTGCCGATCGCCGTCGATGACGTAATCAATCGCAGAGCGGACAACAGCCGGAGTTTCCTGGGCCACATGAGCGATTTCAAGCCCCGGCGGCATCGAAAAATCGCCCTCATCCAAATGCAGCTCGCCTCTGACCAAGGCAAAAAAACTGGACTTGCCCGCACCATTTGCGCCGGTAAAACCTGCTTTTTGGCCTTTGTGAATAGTGAAAGAAGAGTTGGCGAACAATATCCGCGCGCCACGGCGTAGGGTTATATTTCTAAAATTTAGCATTAAGGTTCAAGATCAAAAATTTATTTTAATTCGTAGTTTCGTCGGTTGGGCGTTAGCCGTAACCCAACGCATTCGCGCAAAAATGTCGGGTTACGCTGTCGCTAACCCGACCCACCCGACTACTACCTTTGCGCTTAGGATATGGCCGACAATAACTTTCCCGAAACATAAACTCATCGCTCCCACGCAGAGCGCTCGTCTTTATACACAAGTGTGTTCCAGAGTCGTCATACCGGCATGGATGCCGGTATCCAGCACCATGGACGGTAACTTGACGGCTCGATAGGTACTTGAGTAATACGACGCTTCACCTCCTTGTGCCTGGGTTCCGACATCCCTGCCGGAACGGTGTCTCGCAGAAACTTGTGTATAACAACGAACGCAGAGCGTGGGAACCCTAAGCGTAAGTTATTATTGATGAAGTCCTTAGTTCTTCAAGCTGGTTTTTGGCTTCTTTAAGTGCGATTGAATACATGCCGCCTCCACAGCGCTAAAGTTTGAGCGATCCGGCAAACGCCAGAAAGGATATGTTCAATATTGCCAAGCCGATTAACAAATAAATCGTTATCTGCATGCCCAATACTCTTTTCCTCAAATCCTTGGACGAAAGCCCCATAGCATGAAGTATGCGTCCAACCAGCAGCGTGACGCCAAGTATATGGATCAGTATTTTCGGCGCTCCGTTTAATTCCAACGTTAATAACAGCATCAGTGCTATCGGAATGTATTCCACTGCATTGGCATGGGTGCGGATTGCCAATTGCAACTCTTCATAGCCGCCGTCACCCACGCTGACCCGGTTTTTTCTACGAAGTTTAATGACCGCAAGAGAAAGCTTCGCTATTAACAAGGCCAAGAGTGCTGCATATATTGACGTAACCATGGTTTTTTAACCCCTAAGGAAGACTCGATAAATTTCAGCAGGATGAAAATCCATCACCTTGCCGGCCAATGACTTACGCCTAAGCAAAGCGCTCAATCATCTTTTCCGCCTGTTCGGAAAATTGCTCAAGATTGCCTTTTTTTACCGTTTCTACCGGAATAACCAATGCGGTATTCAAACTAATGTAAATATAAACATAGCGTTTGCCGTATTCCACCCTGACCAGCTCGCTCCAGGCCATTTTATGTTTGCCGCTGGGCGATTTTTCCAGCAGGTAAGTGGGATTGGCGGGATCGATGCTCAACGTGTAGGTGCCGAACATATTGATCTTCTCTTTAGGGGTGTAACTTTTAAGGATCTGCCTGCGCAAATCCAGCATCATAATTTTGGGCGACAACAACGCCCAAAGTATCGCAATAACGACGATATAGCCCGACGACTTCATATCGCCGTAATAGAAGTAATAAAACGAACCGATAAGCCCCATGATGCCCGGCACTATCCAGCGGTTTTTTCTTATATTATTTTGTATATCTTCATTTCTCATGAACTGGATTTCATTAAAATGGATTAAATCTTCTTCGCGGAATTCGTATTCAATTTCAAACATGTTTTTGATCTTTGTAAATAATTATAAAAAGTAGCTACATCGTTGTAGGTACATAAAAAACTCTAATGCATTTTTATTTTTGCATGAGCGCTACGTCTGAACAGATTGGAAAGCGTCAACATGGCCGTCCTGAAATAACCGTGAATAGCCACTTGGTGCATTTTATACAGGGACAGATATACCACTCTGGCGATAAAACCGCCGATGCTGACCGAACCCATCAAATTGCCCATCAGGTTGCCGACCGTAGTGTACTTGCCGAGCGCAACCAGCGATCCGTAATCCAGATAAGCGTATTTAACCAACTTGCCGCCCTGCAAGCGGTTGACTATCGACTTGCTTAACGTCGATGCCTGCTGATGCGCAGCCTGGGCGCGCGGCGGTACATTGCCGTCATGCCCCGGCCAGAGACAGGCCGCGCAATCGCCTATGGCAAAAATATCATCGTCACTGGTTTTTAACGTTTCATCGACCACCAATTGATTGATCCGGTTAACTTCCAGGCCGTCCAGGTCCTTCATCCAATCCGGCGCTTTAATGCCCGCCGACCAGACTTTAAGATCCGCCGGTATCATCTCGCCATCGTGGGTATGAACGCCTTCCTTGGTCACTTCGGTTACACGACGCCCAAGTTTAAGATCGATGCCCAGCTTGACCAGCTGCTGCTGTGTCGCGTTGGCTAATCTTACCGGCAAAGCGGGCAGCAATTGATTAGCCGCTTCGATAATAGTCAGTTTCACATCGCTGGATTCATCCAGGCCGTAAACCGCCAGCAGATCGGTCACCTCGTGCAATTGCGCCGACAACTCGACGCCGGTAGCTCCCGCGCCGATGATAACGATAGACAAGGTTTTGTCGGCGGCTTTACCGGCATGGCTTTTGATGTACGACTCAACCAGCTGCTTTTGAAACTTGAACGCCTGCGCGGTGGTGTCCAGGAACAGGCAGTGTTCCGCCACGCCTTTAATATTGAACGTGTTGCTGATACTGCCGACCGACATTACCAGCGTATCGTAACTGAACGTGCGCCTGGGGATTAATTCCTCGCCGCTGTCGCTCAGCGTCGGGCTGACATAAATCTCTTTTTTCTGCCTATTCAGGCCTTCCATCTTACCCAGCCGGTAGCGAAAATGATTGCGATGCGCCTGAGCCAGATATTCAATCTGCTCGGCTTCATCCAAGGTACCCGCCGCAACCTCATGCAACAACGGCTTCCAGATATGCGTCGGCGAAGCGTCCAGCAACATGACTTCCGCCACGCCTTTTTTGCCTAATTTTTTACCCAGACTGCTAGCAAGCTCAAGACCCGCCGCCCCTCCGCCAACAATCACTATCTTGTGTTTTTCATTATTCTTATCAGTCATTGTCATCCCCCCTCAAAAAACATTATTTTTCTGTACTATAGCATTATATCTAATCAGCTTGATGGTGACTGATTTTGCTAAGTATGGATTCAGCGGCTGAAGTTAATGGAGCCACGACAAAGGCAGCTTTAATATAGACCTTCCAGGTTTTTAAAACCTGGAAGGTCTGCCTATCGACATGTTTCCCGCCTAACGCCAGGTAAGAGAATGCCGGAATGTCGATCTACCGCAGACACTTGTGAATAACGATGATCGCAGAGCATGGGAACGATGAAACGCGAAAATATTCAACGAGATGCCGTGTTGCATATCGCCACCCAAAGGGTGAATGACTCAATCAACAGAACATATTGATTTCTTTCGTGCTTTTCGTGGACTAACTGCCGTTTTTAGGTTTAAGGTTCCAAGCCCGGAAGAAGTAAAACGTTTGCGTTTTAAGCGGAAAGGGAAATGCAAAATTCGCGAACGTCAAAGCGGGTTTCGCTAATCGGTTTATTATGCTGGAGCATAATCGCCTTATGACTGCCCTTGATCTGATGCAAAGTAATTTCACCAAACTTAGCATGGCTGCCTGAAAAGAACGTTTCTCCTTCCAAGTCTTTGCGCACCAGGTTGGTCATTTCTTCATAGATTTTGGAGAAATCATCTAAGCTTATTTCTGAGAACGTTAACTCTTTCATTGTTGTCCCTTTTGTTTTAAATGGAGTGGGGCTTTAAAGCAAATTTTCCGCTATTCTTTCATAAAAAAATATAAATTCAACAATAACTTAACAAAGATAAGTAATGTAACTTCTTAACAACTGTCGGCGCATTGTATTTCAACGCGTTACAACTCGCATGATCGTCCTCCGCTCGATTTCACCTAGGCTTCGCTTTAGCATGTTATTATCCTGAGCACGGTATTAAATTTACTTTGAGCTTATCCGCCATGCCAAAAATCACCCAACTTTCCCAATTGGACTTAAACCAATCCTATAGTTATGCCGATTATTTAACTTGGCAATTTAACGAGACGGTTGAATTAATCAAAGGCAAAATCATGTTGATGTCGCCTGCGCCGAATGTGAAGCATCAGCGCGCATCAATGAATCTTAGCCGTGTACTAGCCAACTTTTTCCTACGCCAAAAATGCCAGGTTTTTGCCGCCCCGTTTGATGTACGCTTATACGACCGTAAAAAATCCATCTTGGCTAATAAAGAGATCCATACCGTCGTACAGCCGGATTTATGCGTGATTTGCGATCCCGTCAAATTAGATGCCCAAGGCTGTAACGGCGCCCCCGACTGGATCATTGAAATTTTATCGAAAGGCAATTTAAAAAAAGAACTGCAACTTAAATATGCGTTGTATGCCGAAAGCGGCGTCAGCGAATATTGGCTGGTTTATCCGTATGAACAATCGGTACATCAATTTGCATTAAATGAAAGCGGGAGCTATGAACTCAGACACATGTACGCGAATGACGACATGGCGATACCGCATTTGTTCCCTGAGTTGTCTATTGATTTAAGCGAGGTGTTTGAATTATTCGATGATGAATGACCTTACGGGCGTTCATTAAAAACCACCTCAACCAGCGGCAACTCCCATTGCTCCACCTTGCACCGCGACCGGTAGCTTTCTTCACTGTCATCCCGGTAACGCCTGATCATCGCCAATACCGTGACCGACTCAATGGTATTGATTTTAGCCGACCAATACTGAGCGCCTTGTTTCGATAACGCGGCGACAACGCTATCCTTGTCTTTTAACACCACCTTGCCGTTGTGATTGTCCATACTCAGCTTGGAGCCGGTGTTCAAGCGGGCCAGGTGCCGATGTATCGGATGCGATTCATCAAAACGCCCGGCATAACTCAAATTGACATCCTTCATGCCTAAAATAGTGTATTGCCTGGTAAGAACGTCGGCTTGCGCCAGCGGATTAACGGTTCTTGCCAACAGATGATCGCCGGTAATTTCAGCCAAAAACGGATTGCGCTGATCCTGCCGCTGCATCAAACACAACGTTTCCTTGGCCCGTGTCATCGCGACATAAAACAAGCGCCGCTGTTCTTCGGTGGCAGGCGTCGCCCAACCGCCGTCCAGTATCGCCAAATGCGAAAATTCCATGCCCTTTACCGAATGCACGGTACTCAAAAAAACGCCCTGCCCCAGACAGCGTTCGCGGCGTTGCTCGGCAAAAACTTCATAAAGAAATTCCAGCGTTTGCTGTTTGGGCGCCGGGCCGTCGCCGGTTTCATCCAGCCAGTCCTGCAACATGGCTCTGAGCTGGTTCAGCCAGATATTGGCCGCTTCGTTGCCGTAGCTGTCGTCCAGATAGCGCAGCCAATCACTCGCCTTGCTCAACGGTTCCGGCGATTGCTTGATCGCATCCAGCAAATCGGCGTTTTCCCTGATGCGGGATAATGGCGGCTGTTTATCGGCGGGCAGCATGAAGCTGACAGGAATGCCATGCAACTCCAGCAAGGTCCGGACCGGATCGAGTAAGCGCCATGCGGTCGCCAGCACCGCGCATTGCGGCCAGTCCAACCGGCTGTCGAGTTGCCGCAAGCGTAGCAATTCGTCAACCACGGCAACCGCTTGGCTGTATTCATCGGCGGCAATCAGTTGCTGCACACGGCCTTTTCCGACCGGATCGAGTTTTTGCCAGCGGCCTCCTGCATCCAGGGTTTTCCTGCCTCGGTTGATGCGGATCGGCTGCTGCTGTTTCATCCGGTCCCGGTTATGTTGGATCAACTGATTGGACGCGGCGATGATCTGCGCACTGGAGCGGTAGTTTTCCACCAGATAATGCACCTTGGCTTGGTAATCGTCTTTAAACCGGCGGATAAACTCGACGTTAGCGCCGCGAAACTGGTAAATATTCTGGTCGTCGTCGCCCACCGCCAGAATGCCCAGCTTGCGGTCTTCATCCTGCGTGCGCCCGGCGATAGCTGAAATCAACTGGTATTGATCGGCGTCGATGTCCTGGTATTCATCGACCAGGATATGGCGGTAACCGGCCAGCAAGCGCTCCCGCGTTTCGTCCGCATCGACGCCCAGCAACGGCTTGTCACCGCGCAATAAGGCGGTCGCTTCGTTGATGATTTCGGCAAACTGCCGGTTGTCGTCGCGTTGACTGGTTATCGCGTGACCGGTCAGGCGCAAAGCCAAGCCGTGATAGGTCTGGATAGTCACGCCTTTGGCATCGTCGCCGACCAAATCCAGCAAGCGCCGCCGCAATTGGGTCACGGCGTTGCGGTTAAAACACAGCACCAGGATGCCTCTGGCCGGGACGCGCTTGACCCGCAATAAATAAGCGCAGCGATGCACCACCACGCGGGTTTTGCCGGAACCGGGCCCGGCCAGAATCAACAGGTTGTCGTTTTCGTCGCCGGCGACCAGCGCCATTTGCTCGGGATTTTGCAGGTCGCTGACGATGCGCTGGAACGATTGCTGGCTGGTGGCGCGTTCCAGGATGTCCTTGCGGTCGGCAAAATAGCGTTTCACAAATTCGGCCTTGTCGCTTGAGAAATAGGCGAGCACAAAGGCCAGCGCATGGCCTATTTTTTCCAGCCCGTATTTGGCGTATTCGTTGATCACATGCACCTGGAAAATGCGCTCGCTGTAATGCTGGGACAAGGGCTCAAAATCGCCTTTGTTGTATTTGCGGCCTTTGGCTTCGGGCAGCACTTCGATAGTCATCGCCGACCTGAACACCGCCAGGCCTTGTTGCAGGGTGATGATGTTTTGTTCGTGCAGGAAATTCAACGCCCGTTCGACGGCGGCCAGCGGGTCTTTGACTTCCGATGACGCGACCAAGTCCTGTTTTAACGCGGCCAGCAAATCCTCAACGGAAAACTCGACCAGCAATTCGCCGGATGGCTTGGCGTGGTCGGGGATGCGCTGGATGATGCCGTCCAGCACCACCTTGGCGACCGACAAGCGTATTTCCGCCGTGGCGGTCAGCGCCGCCCAATCCCGGTTAAGCTTGACCCTGTACTGATCCAGGCCTTGGTATTTGAGCGTCAGGCTGCCTTTTTTCCCGGCCAGCCCCTTGCCGTCTTTAGCCAGACTGACCAGCAACAGGCGCAAAATCTCGGGATTGCTGTCGCCGTGTCCGTTGTCCAACAGATTTTGGTTCAAATGCCGCAGCGACAAGGTTTGCCATTGCCCGTCCCCGGCGTCGGGCGCTTGTTCTTGCAACACGCCCAGCATGGCACGCTCCAACACGCAGACTTTTTCCAGTCTGGCGTAGGACGAGTCGCCGACTTTGTAGCGGACGAATGCGGTCATCAGCAGGCTTTTTTGAATCAGCCCGGCACTGGACATGTCGTATAAGGTTCTGATCACCCGCTGGCCCGCGGTTTCGTTTCTCTTGCCGAGTTTATTGTCGTCATCGTCAGCGCTAAACGCGCCCAGCAAAGCCAGTTCGTCAGCGCTGAAACCCTCGTCGCTTTCCGCGTTAAACAGCGTTTCCAATATCGCCAACCAGCGCTGTTGCTGGCGCTGCGACAAACCCAACTGTTCGACTTTACGTTTGGCCTCGTCCATATTTTTGACCTTGGGACGGCCTTGGAACACCTGGGTCTTGTTCTCGTTGCGTCGGATAAAGCCGCCGCGCTCCAGCCACGACACCGCCGTTTTGACTTTGGTGTCGGCGTTACGGTCTTCATTATCGAACGAAGCCTGCACGTCGTCGTCCATCAGCAATTCGCCTGTGGTCAGCACCACGTTGCCGAATTTGTCTTTTTTGCTTTTGCGCAGGCCTCTTAAAATCTGCTGAATGTCGCGCTG
>DAINRH010000139.1:0-1652 GCA_036741905.1 Methylobacter sp.
GCGGCACCGGTATCGGCTGTTATTTTGATGACAGCGTGCATGAGCTTTTGGGGATCAAGGATGATAAGTTTCAAAGTCTTTATCATTTTACGGTGGGTAAGCCGCTGGAAGATAAACGGCTGGAAACGTTACCGGCTTATGGGCATTTAGACGATGTAGTGTAGGGTTGAACAGACCTCATACATAAACCCTGAGCACGGCGCTTAAAAAACGAGTGTCGTTTTTGTTTGTGCGTCACGTCTAATTGACTTATAGTTAATCGAATACAAACAATAA
This sequence comes from Methylobacter sp., assembly GCA_036741905.1. GTDB lineage: Bacteria > Pseudomonadota > Gammaproteobacteria > Methylococcales > Methylomonadaceae > Methylobacter_A. The sequence continues at coordinate 277 of DAINRH010000139.1, forward strand.
ATTAGACGATCTTATGAACAATATACTGTGCATCAATTTTCTTAAAAGACAATCAATGTCGTATATATCACGTTAGCCTTCAAATTCCCCATTCGATGACCTCACACCTTCCAGAAGAACTTTCTAAAGCACACATCAAAACATTCCTTGAAACAGCACCGCTATATGCGTGGCGTGAGTTCAAGATGCCCTTAGCCAATTGGAGCAGCCTTTGGATCAAGGAGATTGACGCGTTTTGCGAGATATGTGACCAGCAAAGACCGTTCCAAGATCTAAAATCTTACGGTGGCGGAGCAGGACAGCCGAGACCAGTGCTTGCGACAGGTAAGTCCTATTTTCAGTTCACCTGCGTTTCGTGCAAAAAGGCTCACCGTGAATACCTTGTCGAGCAAGTTTTGGATGACGAGAATATTCGAGTTCAGAAGTACGGTGAGCTCCCTCGAATACCGCTTGTTCGCGACCGCGTCTTACAGAAGTTCTTGAAGGATGATCTTGAAAACTACGAGAAGGCCGTTGTTTGTCTTTCCCACGAGTACGGCGTTGCGGCGTTTGCGTACTTTAGGCGTGTAGTTGAGAACAACATAAACAGACTCCTTGATCTTGTACAGGAGGACGCTCAATCATCAACGACAAACTCCAATATTATTAGCGCGCTTGCAGAGCTTCGGAAGAATTCTCCGATGCGCGACAAGATCAGTGTTGCAAACCATGCCCTGCCAGAACACTTAAAGCCTGATGGCCTAAATCCACTTGGTAGGCTCTATCAGGTATTGAGTGAGGGAGTACACAGTCTTTCAGACGAAGAATGTCTGAAAAAGGCAAAAGCTACAAGTGAGTGTTTAGCGTTTTTGGTCAGTGAACTGGCTTCGAGAAAAGAGCATCGCAGTAGGTTTAAAAGTATGGTCGGTGAGTTATAACGCTGTAAGGCGGATTCGCGCCAGTAATCCACCATAAGCGGGATGATCTAATCTGACAATCACCCCGACTTTTTCAAGCGATTTTGCGCTGGTTCCCAATCTCCAGATTGGGAACCCAGAAGGCGAAGCTCCAGCTTCGCGAGACGGGAAGCTAGAGCTTCCAAAACTGAATTCCCAAGCTGGAGCTTGGGAACTAGCGAATGCCGATTTCATTATCATAAATAAAAGCGAGAAAACAGCATGATGACATTAGAATTGGACGATGAAACAGAAACCCTGTTAAATCAATTAGTAGAGCAGGAACATATTAGCCCTGCGCAACTGGTTAAGAATGTACTGCTTGAGCATCTGGAAGATTGCCAAGACGCTAAAAAAGCCGATGACGCTTATCAGCGTTACCTTGACGGCGGCAAAATATCTCACAACTTAAACGACGTGGTAAAAGAGCTTGGCTTGGAC
>DAINRH010000139.1:1694-11162 GCA_036741905.1 Methylobacter sp.
ATAAAAAAGAATTGCGTCGTTTCTCCTTGATCGGCTACAAACTACCGACAATCCACGCTTAACCGGCAAAGCCTTGCAAGGCAAGCTTTCCGGCTTGTGGCGCTATCGGGTAGGAGACTTTCGGTTGCTATGTCGCATTGAAGATAGCGAGCTGATTATCTTGGTTATCGAGATTGGTCATCGTAAAGAGATTTACAAATAAAAGACGTAATTGCACTGGTTCCCAATCTCCAGATTGGGAACCCAGAAAGCGAAGCTCCAGCTTCGCGAGACGGGAAGCTAGAGCTTCCAAAACTGAACTCCCAAGCTGGAGCTTGGGAACTAGCGAAATATGACGAATGATGCAAGCTGTGCAATGAGCGTTACCGTACAGAACCATCTATTTTTTATAGCGTAAAGTCTAAAACTGATGAGGCAAAATAGTTTATTTATTAAACACGAACCTGTTAGGAGGACGTATGGATATTCAAGTCGGCGGTTTGCTAGGTTTTATCGTGCTTGTTCTGGACATCTGGGCCATTATTAACATCGTAAAAAGTGGCGCCACAACTGGATCGCAAGTTTTATGGGTAATTTTGGTTTTACTGCTGCCCGTTGTCGGTCTGATAATTTGGTGGCTTGCAGGACCGAAAGGCGGTTAATCGACTCTCAAATGGAGATAGCCAGGTAGGTCGAGCATGCTGTTTATGCCCGACATCAACATGCGCAAAATGTTGGGCAACAAAAAATGTTGCCCAACTTACTTAACGCTTGCATCCAAGTCGTAGCTTCGCGAAACAGGACGCTAGAGCGTCTAATACCGAACTTCCAAGGAGCGTGGGAACTAACGAAAACTCATTGCCTAGATCATTTCAATGCTCTTTTTCCTGTTTACGTTTCAAACTTTCAAAAATTTTCCTATTTTTGGCTAATTCCTGCAATTGTGTAAGTTTAATCTGAAATTCATCTACGATTGATTTATATTCGTTGTTCATTATTTTATTCTCTGTTAAGTCGATCATGAAGGTTGTCAAAGCTGTAAGGCTGATTAGCGCCACGACTGCATGAATGCCGGAGCTGTTGCCGAGCAATCAGCCACGTAGCAAACACCACTAACGCCTCCGCCGCTGCACCATCTGCGGATCGGCGGTTATTTGGCGATAAATTTCAACCCTGTCCCCATCCTTTACCGCAGTATCCAGCGGCGCGATTTTGCCGAATATGCCCACTTTCTGGCTGGTCAGGTTTATCTCGGGATAGAGCTTTAACACGCCGGACAGGTTGATGGTTTCTTCTATAGTGCTGTCATCCGGCACTTCCAGACGCATCCATAGCTGCCTATCCGATTCTGCGTAACAAACGCCGACGTTCATGATTCCTCCTCGGCAATAACGGGGGTTAATACGGGTACCGGTACTTTTCTTGTTGCCAGTTTTTGGTCTATCAAGCGTTTGCCGACAATCAAAAAAGCCAGCATGATGAATCCGCCGGGCGGCAACGCCATCAATAAAAAGCCTTTGTAATTGGGAATTACGGTGACTTCTAAAAACTTGAACGATTCGCCGAGCAACACTGAGGCATTGGCGAACAGCGTGCCCGACGCGCTGATTTCCCGTGCCGCGCCGAGCGCGACCAGCACGATCAGAAAACCCAAGCCCATCATCAAGCCGTCCCACAGCGCATGTCTTACCGGCTGCTTGGACGCGAAGGCTTCGGCGCGGCCTAATAAGGCGCAATTGGTAACGATTAACGCAATGAACAAGCCCAATACCTTATAGAGTTCATGCGCCCAGGCATTCATTAAAATATCAACCAAGGTCACCAGCGCGGCGATTAACAACACGAAAATCGGGATACGGATTTCGCTGGGGATTAAATGACGCGCCACTGAAATGAGGCCGTTGGACGCGATAATAACCACCAGCGTGGCAAGACCCATGCCCAAGCCGTTGGTGGCGGTTCCGGTCACCGCGAGTAACGGGCAAAGCGCCAGGTTTTGCCCGAACACGATGTTGTTGTTCCAAATACCGTCGGCGGCGATTTTGCGGTAGGTTTCCGATAAAAACATGGGCGTACTCCTCAAGGATTGACCAGTTGTTCTTGATGCGCTTTGAATAACTGCAAGCCGCGGTAAATGGCCTGCACCGACTTGCGCGGGGTGATGGTCGCGCCGGCGAACTGGTCGAATTCGCCGCCGTCTTTTTTAACCGCCCATTTTGCAGGCGCTAAGTTATCCAACGAGCGACCGACAAAGTTCAGTATCCAATCAGACTTTGCGACTTCGATTTTGTCGCCCAAACCCGGCGTTTCTTTGTGACTGAGTACGCGCACGCCTAAAATATTAGCGTTACGGTCTATGCCCATGATCATATTAATGGCCCCGGAATAACCGTCGGGCGCGGTAAATTTAAAGCACACGGCGGTGACTTGGCCGGACTTCTTGGCGATGTAAACAGTGGTTTCTTTTGCGCCGATATTGTATTCGGCGGACGGAATGGTCAGCGTGTCTTGCAGCATGTCGTTGTCGTAAAGGGCGGCGGGTACCACTTCTTCAAGGGATTTTTTTAAATCTTCATCGAGTCGGCGCTGGATCGTGCCTTCGGTGCTGCAATTGGTCACGCCCAGCAGTACGCTGGCAATTAAAGCGAATCCTGCCAAGACGCCGGTTTGAAATTCCAGTTTGGGCCGGAGTTGGGCCAAGTTTGAAGGCTCCAGCCAGTTTTTCAGGAATTCCCGAGAAGCGGCGATTTTTTGTTTCAGGCGTTCGATGGTGGCGGGGTCAAGTTTCATGGCTTACGCTCTGTTCAAGATTCTTATCGTTCCCACGCTCCGGCGTGGGAATGCAGTCTGTGACGCTCCAGCGTCACGCAACGCCGGAGCGTTGCTGGATGAATTCCCACGCCGGAGCGTGGGAACTATAAAATATAAACATCTCATTCCCACGCGCCGCGTGGGAATGCAGTGCAGGACGCGCTGCGTCCCGTATACGCCAGACGCTGATCGTGACTCGCGGCGCAGCGCGCCTTGGCTGCATTCCCACGGAGCCCGTGGGAACGAGACAACGTATAACATTCCGGCCTACATCCTTCGTGTTCTTCGTGTCTTCGCGGTGAATTTTTCTACGATTTCGGTATCTCAAGCGGCTTGCCTTTACGGTCGCGTCCATAGATTCGGGGCTTAATGTAATGATCGATCAACGGCGTCGCCGAATTCATCAACAGCACCGCAAACCCCGCGCCCTCCGGATACGCGCCCCAAGTCCGAATAACGAAAATCAACAATCCGCAACCCGCGCCGAACACCAATTGCCCAGTAGGCGTATTCGGCGAGGTAACATAATCGGTGGCAATGAAAAACGCCACGCACATCAACGCGCCCGAATTCAAATGCAGCAGCGGACCGGCATAATGTTCGCTGTCCACGGCATGAAAGAATCCGGCCAGCAGTGCAACGGTCAGCAATAAGGACGCCGGAATCTGCCATTGAATGATGTTCCGGCGGATCAGCCAGATGCCGCCCAAGCCCAGCAATAATGTCGAAGTTTCGCCCAAACTGCCGCGCGACCAACCGACAAAGCTAAGAAAACCCGAATAATCTTTAAGGATGTCGGTCAATAAACGGTTCTGGGAGAATTCGGTTTTGATAAAGCCCAACGTGGTCGCGCCGGTGCCTGCGTCGATATTGTCCAAGCCTGAAAAAGTAATGTGCCAGCTTTCGACCAGCCCCGGCGAATGCGAAAAAAACAACGGCGACACGTTCGCCCAAGTGGTCATTTCGATAGGAAATGAAATCAGCAATGCGACTCGCGCCAACATCGCCGGATTAAACAGATTTTGCCCCAAGCCGCCGTAAACCTGTTTGCCCAAAATAATCGCCAAGCCGGAACCGACCACGCCAATCCACCACGGCGCCCAAGGCGGCAGCGTCATAGCCAGCAGCCAGCCGGTCAGCACCGCGGAACCGTCCATAATCACGGGCTTAGCCGCCCTGCCCTTAAGCCGTATGCATAAGGCTTCAAAAACAACCGCCGACAACACGGTGATAACAAACAGGTTCAACGCAGGCCAGCCGAAACACAACAACCCGAACGCCGTCGCCGGAGATAGCGCCAGCATGACTTGCCACATGATATAGCTGACGCTGTTGTTAGCGCCGACATGCGCGCCGCTGCTCGGTTTCATATGCGCCATCATACCAAAGCCTCCTGCTCGGCTTTCAGCCGTTCCCGCTCGGCCTTAGCCGCTATCCGGACCAGCTCGTCTTCGCGTTGTTGCCGGGCGATGCGTTCCATTCGGGCATTGCGCGCATCGATCAAACGCTTGGTTTGCTCGGATTTATGTTGCGCCTGCTGTCTGGCCATCACTTCACCCGACGCATATTTAAAAAACTGCACCAATGGAATATTGGACGGGCAGATATAAGAGCAGCAACCGCAGCTGATGCAGTCTTTCAAGCCTAAATCCACCGCCGCATCCAGTTGGTTAATGCGGATGTTGTTCGCCATATCCAAAGGCCGCAATCCCGCAGGGCAAACGCTGACAACTGGCGCAACGGATACAGGGCTGTTCCTCGGTGTTTTTAAGTTCGCTTTGGGTTAAGGCCAGAATGCCGCTGGTGGCTTTAACGGTCGGTAAGCCGACATGCGGCAGGGAATCGCCCATCATCGGGCCGCCCATGATGATGCGCGCGGTTTGTTCTTTATCCACCTCGCAAAACTCGAACAGTTCGGAGATTAACGTGCCGAAAGGCACTTCGACATTCATCGGGCGTTTCACTGCGCCGCCCGCTACGGTAACCACGCGGCTAAGCAAAGGCTGCCCATAGCGAATGGCTTTATGCACGGCATAAGCGGTGCCGACATTGTGGATGGTCACGCCGACTTCCGACGAACGACAGCCGACCGGGACTTCTTTGCCGGTTACATAACCGATCAATTGCCGGTCCCAGCCCATCGGGTAACGGGTAGGAATTTGTATGACGCTAACCGTCGGATACGGTTCGGCGGCGGCCAGCATCGCAACAAAGGCAAGCGGCTTGTTGTCTTCAATCGCCACCACGGCCCGCTCGGTTTTCATGCCGGGCTGTCCTGCCCGGCCCCCTTCGGGTAAATGCAAATTCGTTCCCGACGAATTTGTCATGCCGTGCAGCATCAAGCGCACGCCGTCGATAATCTCCACGGCGCGTTCCTGCATCAGCCGGTCGTCGCAGCATAAATAAGGCTCGCATTCCGAGCCGTTTATAATCAGCGTATCGACATGATTTTCACGGCCCATATTGAGCTTGACCGCGGTCGGAAAGGTCGCGCCGCCCAAGCCGACAATACCTGCCGCGCCGACACGCAAGCTGATTTCTTCAGGATTTAGCTGGAACGGATCATCGACAGTCTGTGTTTTTACCCATTCGTCTTTACCGTCGGTTTCCAGCACGATCATGCGAATAGGCAAGGCCGACGGATGCGGTGCCGGATAATCGTTAACGTCGACGATAACTCCCGAACTGGGCGCATGCACCGGCGCGGAAATCAGGCCTTGGCTGTAAGCCAGCAACTGCCCTTTCAGCACTTTTTCGCCGACCATAATCAGCGGCTCTGCGGGCTTGCCGACATGTTGTTGCAGCGGAATATACAGCTTTTTCGGCAATGGAAAGTTGCTTGCGATCGGCAGTGCCGCGGTCGCGGTTTTATGCTCCTCGGCATGGACGCCGCCGCGAAAACGCGGTTTTTTAAAAAAACTTAACATATGGCATTACTCCCTGTTCCCATCGCTTGCACGGGAACATTCAGGGGCTTGGCCCAGCGCCAGTTACGCAAAGTCACTTCGATCGGGTGCATTTGCAGGCATTCGGTCGGGCATACTTCGACACATTTCTTGCAGGCGATGCAGGCATCGGCAACGACCGCGTGAATTTGCTTGGGCGCGCCGACAATGGCGTCGGTAGGACAGACTTTAAAGCAACGGGTACAACCGGTGCAGGTGTCTTCGCTGACTCGGGCAACCAGCAGCTCGGGTTCTTTTACGTCGCTTAAATCCAGGTCCAGGCCCAATAAAGCGGCGATTTGCTCAGCCAGCGCGCTACCGCCCGGAGGACACATCGTGGCAGGCGCATTGCCGTCGGCCAAGGCTTCGGCGGCAGGCCTGCAACCGGGAAAACCGCATTGGCCGCATTGCGAACCGGGCAGCAAGGCTTCCAGTTCATCGACAATCGGGCTGCTTTCAACTTTTAAATACTTGCCGGCAATACCCAGCAGCAAGCCTAGAAACAGCCCTAACAAGGTTAAACTTACAATGGCGGATAAAACATACATGGTTTATTTCCTGTAAATCATTTGCTGTAAAGCCCTGCAAAACCCATAAATGCCAGCGATAAAATCCCGGCGGTAATAAACGCAATCGGCGTGCCTGCAAACAATGTCGGAACGGCCATTAACGCCAAGCGCTCGCGCAAACCGGCAAATAACACCATCACCAGCGTAAAACCAAGCGCGGACCCGAAACCGAAAATCATGCTCTGCATAAAGCCGTATTGTTCTTGCACATTGAGTAAGGCCACGCCCAACACCGCGCAATTGGTGGTAATCAGCGGCAGGAAAATCCCCAGTATCTGATACAACACCGGGCTCGTTTTATGCACGACCATTTCGGTGAATTGCACCACGGCGGCAATCACCAGAATAAAAGCGAGTATGCGCAAAAACTGGATATTAAAAGGCGCCAGGATAAAGTGCTCCAGCATCCAACTGGTCATCGCCGCCAACGTCAGTACAAACGTGGTTGCCAAGCCCATGCTCAATGCCGAATCCAGTTTTTTCGAGACGCCCATAAACGGACACAGCCCGAGAAATTTAACCAGAACCACGTTGTTGACCAGAGCCGTGCCTAATAAAAGAAGAAGATATTCACTCACTGTGTTGTCCAGGCTGTTTTAAAGGCGATGCTGTTTATCAGACTCAAAGCATCAATTATGCCAATTACAGGCACAGCACATTTATCGGTCAAATATCCTGTAAAACATCCCAAAGCAGTGCATAAAGTCTGTTGGAAGTAATACATACCGACATCGATAAAAATATCTGTGTCGCAAACCCTACAATGCCTCTCGAATTGTTATTCGCTAGCCGGATGCTGTTGTTCCTGAGTTCAAAGCAAGCTTTATATAACAATGAACTTTAGCCGGTAGGACGGACCGTGCGCCTGACCGCCGCACTGAAATTCGACGCTTAACTGACATGCTCCGGCTCGCCCTCCGTTAAGGCGCGGCTTGCCAAGCCCGCTGCGCAATAACCGTCTGTTACCTCGTTTCCCTGCGCATTGATGTTGGCTCCATATTTGCTTAAGTAATTTTATAGCCCTCTTACACTCTGCTAAACACTTATGAAAAAAACTTCATTGCGATTTTTACAAACGCATACCAACATGGCGAACGTCATCGGCGAACTTGCACCTGATTTATTCGGTGAAGGCTATGGCGACAAGATGCTGTACAGCTTGTTTGCCGAAACGGTTGAACAGGTGCCGATAGCCATTTCCATTACCGATAAGAAAGCCAAAATTCTTTATGTCAATCAAGAATTTTGCCGGGTCACCGGCTACCGGCCTGAAGATATTCTGGGCGAAAACGAATCCTTATTATCGGACAAGCACACCCCTAAAGAGGTGTATCACGATTTATGGCGCACCATCAGCAGCAAGAAAATATGGCGCGGCACCTTGTGCAACCGGCATAAATCCGGCCAGCGTTATCTGTCCGATTTGACCATTGCGCCGATGTTAAATGAAACCGGGGCGATCACTCATTACATCGGCATGCACAGGGATATTACCCAGTCCTACGAATCCGAAAAAAAGGTCATCAACCAAAAATTATTGATCGAGTCGGTCATCAATTCATCGCCCATCGCCATGGTTGTCATTGACGATCAAGACCGGGTTATCCTGGATAATCATAACTACAAAGCGCTGGTCAGCGATCTTGATAAAGGCGAGCCGGCAGCTTATTTTTTGCGCTTGCTGCGCGAGGAAATGGGCGATTTGTGGTCGCAGCTGCAAAGCAAGGAACAGGGCTTTAATAACCGCGAGTTTAAAATAGACAGCAAGGGCAGCCAGCGAACCCGCTGGTTTTCTTGCGCCGGAAACTGGTTTATCGAGAACGAAGTCAATGCCGACGCCTTTTTTGAGAATGCATCGAAACAATACCTGATACTGACTTTAACAGACATCACCCGGCAACGCAGACAGATGGAAGAGCTGCATATTCAGACCTTAAAAACCATTATGGCTGAGGATGAGCGGGTGCGCGGCATCAGGGAAACATTGCTGGGCGCAATGCACCAAATTCAAATGCCGATGAACCAAATCAGGGCGGCCGAGCAAATTTTACGGCATAGGCGGGACGATCAACACGCCGGTCTGTTACAAATCCTGCAACAAATTCAGCAATCCGGGGAAGAAGCCGTTGCGACCATGCAAAAATGTATTCCCGAGATTCTGCAAACAGCGGTTATTCCTGTTAACATCAACCAGATTCTGCATGAAGTCTTGTTGCTCAATAACCAACGGATCTGTAGTAACGATATAGAGGTGCATTGGCAACCCTTGTCGAAATTGCCGACCATGCTCGGTTCCGAGAACCGCCTGCGCATCTTATTCAAACAATTAATAGACAATGCGATTGAAGCGATCTGCGAGTCGGATAGCCCGGAACAGCGGCTTAAGATCACTACCGATACCGACGCCGACCTGATTTACGTCAGCATTGAAGACAGCGGCGTCGGCATTCCGGTCGAAAAGCGCGCCAAAGTATTCGAACCTTTTTATACCACCCGCGCCATGGGCGGCAACCAGGCCGGCATGGGACTGGTGATGGCCAAGGAGATTGTCAACCAGCATCAGGGCTTTATCGAAATAGACCCGGACTGCGACCACGGCTGCCGGTTCAAAATCAGTTTTCCTCTGCATCGGCAGGTATTTAAGGGGATAAACAATGACTGAGCGCATACAACTGATCGAAGCTGAACTTGATACTTTGTATATCATCAGTCAAGTATTAAACAGCACCCACGATTTGCATGCCAAATTACAGGCGGTTTTGGAGATACTGCACAAACGGTCGGGCATGCGTTCCGGCATGATAACGCTGCGGGAAATTGAAAGTAACAGCATGATTGTCAGCGTCGTCCACACCAACGGCGCAGGTAAATTTACCGAGCCGGTCCGCTACAATCCCGGCGAAGGCTTGATGGGCGCCATACTGGATGAAGGCAGCACCATCGTCATTGAAAAAGTATCCGAAGAACCGCGTTTTCTAGGTCGTCTGGGATTGTACGATCCCGAACTGCCGTTTATCGGCTCGCCGATTTATATAGAAGAAGGCGACACCATCGGCGTGCTGGCCGCCCAACCGGACAACAGCCAGTTTCTGGGCGAGCGCGCCCGTTTTATGGAGATGATCGCCAACCTGATTGCGCAAAGCGTCAAAATGTTGCGGGTCATC
>DAINRH010000140.1:0-11135 GCA_036741905.1 Methylobacter sp.
CATGGGAGCGATCTTAGATATCACCGAAATGTTAAAAGAACCAGCTGGTATGGTTGGCGCGGTTGTAGTTATAGCTGCTGGCTACTTCCTGGTAAAGTGGGTATTTGCCGAACACCCAGACGACGAAAAATAAGTCTTCAAACGATTTAACCTTAACTTAGGCCGCTCACTCCAACTTCTTATGGGTTGAGTGCGGCCTTTGTTTTGTCCGTATATTCCAATACATAAACCCCACAAATCTTATATAATTTATACATCCTCTCGATTTTTCAAATCATGAAATGTATAAACTTATCTCCAGTAAAATCTTAGAACTTCATTCCAAGCAAGCTCCCGCTACAGGCATAGGCTTATTCCGGATTCTTTACGGCTTAATCACATTACAGGAAATTATTTTCCTACTGTATTTTAATCACTTAATTTTCGACCCTATCCCCTACATAGATGTCGAATTTCCGATGATCCCTTTTTTCTTGTGTCTTTGGGGCGTTATTGCGACTTTTGTTATGATTGGTTACCGCTACCAATTCGCAATGACCTGCAATTACATTATCTGGATAATTTTTGTTAATTTCACCCCCATGCAGCGGGATTTTGATGGCGGATTTGATTTATTCATGATCGGAACGGGATTTTTTCTACTGTTTATGCCCGGAGATCGAGCATTTTCAATAGACAATCTTCGACATAAGCTTAGCACCCCTTTTACGCATTACAGCAGCTATCCGAAACCAACCGTTTCAACGCTTGCCTATTATCTACCCGTTGCCATCTGCCTCGGCTTTCTCTACTTCGACTCCGCTATACACAAAATGTTCGCCGAACACTGGCGTAATGGCCTTGGCACTTGGCTGCCCGCAACACAGCCTTATTATGTTTCAGCCATCGACATGTCGTATTTACTGGACAACAAGCTTTTGCAAAACGCCCTTGGTTATACAATATTAATCTTTCAATTCACCTTCATTTTCTTTTTTGCCAAGCGCCGGCTACGCATCGCCTATTTATTGATCGGCCTTGGGCTCCATCTTGGCATTACCCTGTCTTTTAATATTTATCCGTTTGGCTTGGGAATGCTCAGCTTTTATACATTGCTGGTCCCTTTTAAATGGTGGCGTTGTATTGGCCGACTGGTTACGGCAAAGCAGCCGTCTCTTACCGTATTTTATGACCAGCTCTGCCCTTTGTGTAATCGCACCGTGCTAATCCTTAATCATTTCGATATATTCGGCTGCATAGACTTTAAAAGCGCTCAGGAACATGCCGCACATTATCCGGCGCTTGCTTCCATCAACAATGAAACACTTTTAACTGATTTATACGCATTGGATAGCGCTAACCGCATTTATGCGGGCGTTGACACTTACGCCCGGATCTTTATAAAAATGCGTTATTTATCGCCTATCGGCATTATTTTGAGCCTTCCGGGAATCCATCAGCTCGCCCTAAAAAAATACCGTGCCATTGCCGATACACGCAATCGAATTCCATGCTCATCCGCCTGCCCGATACCGGAAGCTCTGCCGGACACTACTTTTTACCATTATTTCTTTGAAGGCGTTGCTGCGCAAAAACCACAGGCATTTTCCAGGAAGCTTACAAAAATATTGGTTGCCCTGCTCGTCCTGCAGCTAAACAGCTCCATTCATTACGGGCTTATTTACAGGCTCAATGTCGACAATCCTCGTAATCCCATCTCACAAGCCAGTAACGCCATTTTAATGGCCTCACAGACTTTCTTGGGCATTACCCCGCATGCGCTTTATCTGCACGACCATTTTGCCGGCTACGATCATATTTTGGCGATCACCTACACCGACCGGAACGGCGCCGAACATTGGCTGCCGTTTGTCAATGAACAAGGACGCCTTCTTGCGCCGAACTGGGGCCGCGTTCATTCCATGTGGGCCAATATTGCTGTCACGCCAAACATTGACAACAAGCGCCTGCATAAATTGATAATGAAAGTTACCGCTTTTTGGGGACAGCAAATCGGCTTAAACCTCGAGAACGTCGTTTTCAATATCAAGCTTAAAAAAATCAACGCACCGTCTTATTGGGTTCAGGATCAACTGCACCTTAACTTTACCGCTGAATGGACCACTATAGGAACCGCAAAATGGATCGACAACCGGATTTCTTTTGATTTGCCTGACAACATCAATCAGCTTTAACTGCGCGGATAATTATTCAATTTCCTTAACACCTATCAGTTTATCGAAAATATCCAATACATCATTCCGGCAGGAATTGCCGAACGCCAGAAGGCAAGAATGGCAAGCCTCTGATCACACCATGCACTCTGGATACCGACAGTCTATGCCGGTATGACGTACTTAAGACACGCTATTTAAGTAACTCGATAGGCGCCAAGATTCAATTTTTATTATTGCATCATCATTCTAGTCATGATATAAAATACATGTGCTTTAATTTAATGGCGCAAATTAATAAAAATAATTGAAACCCCTTTGGAGGATATTCGTATGAATAAAATTTTATCTCTTATAGCTATGGCATTAATGATTGTTGGATTATCTGGCTGCATGGATGATCCCGATAAATCTGCACAAAAAATTTCTAGTTCTATTCAACTGTAAATAGAACACTTAGCAGTACCAAAAAACCCAGCTTTTAGCTGGGTTTTTTGTTTTTGCAAGCCTTACTTTTGCTTACAGAATCCAAGCACCGACTGTTAACCCTCGCTCTTCATTTCAATCGCCGACACCCGCATCCAACGTTGTCAACGCGTGTTTTTAGCCGCGCATGCTAAAAGACTTAGAAGCATTCCGCTACACCCACACAGACGCTGGTTATTTTCTCCAGAATTCCGGTACAAATAAAATAACAATGGAAAATATTTGCACCCGCCCCAAGAGCATCGCAAACGTGCAAATACCCGTTTGAAAATCGCTCAGACCGGCGTAATTGGCTGCCGGCCCTACCTGATTAAGCCCAGGACCTGCATTGTTAAAACAGGCAATAATCGCCGAAAATGCGCTTATAAAATCCATGCCGCTCAACAACAACATAAACACCAGAATGACGATGCTAATGAAATACAGAAAAATAAATCCGGTCACAGACGCGACAATTTTATTACTCACCACGGTGTCGCCGATTTTCATGGATTTAACGGCAAAAGGGTGAATAAATTTGAATAACTCCAACCGCGCCTGCTTCATCAGGATGATAGTACGAATCATCCTGATGCCGCCGCCGGTGGAACCGGAAGAAGCTGAAACGCAACTTAAAAACAACATCCACATCGGCACGAAAATAGGCCACTGATTAAAGTCCTGACTGGCAAATCCGCAATCAGTCGCGATAGTAACCAGATTAAACGTTGCATGGCGCAATGCGGTAAAAAAATCCGGATAAGTACCGGCACGCCACAACACCGCAGCCGCCATTACACAACTCCCCAACACTAAAGCGAGAAAAGCTCTAGCCTCTCTGTCATCGACATAGGGGTTAAATGAAAGTTTTCTAAGAGCCACAAAATGGGTGGCAAAATTGATCGCCGCCAACAATTGGAAGATGGTTAACACCATCTCGATAGATACCGAATTAAAAAAACCGACACTGCTGTCATGGGTAGAAAACCCGCCTAAACTCATCGCAGAAAAGGCATGACAAATAGCATCAAACCAATCCATGCCTGCGAAACGCAAAGCCACAATACAGGCCAGAGTTATGCCCGCATAGACCAACCATAAAGCTTTGGCAGTTTGTGCTATACGCGGCGGCAAATCCGACTCCTTGACCGTTCCCGGCGATTCCGCGATATATAACTGCATGCCGCCGATACCCAGAATGGGCAAAATAGCAACCGCAAATATAATGATGCCCATACCCGCTATCCAGTTCAATTCATGCCGCCACAGGTTAATCGACATCGGCAACTGATCAATACCGCTGAATATAGTCGCGCCGGTCGTCGTAAGACCGGAAACAGTCTCAAAATAAGCGTCGATAAAGCTGAGTCCAGGCAAATACATCATCAGCGGCAAGGTGCAAAACACCGGCGTTATTGACCAGGTAATTGCCACCATCAAAAATCCTGTTTGTCTTGACACCTTCTTGGGTATGCGTAGCGTCGGAATAAACATCAACGCACCCAGCAACACAGTAATCAAAGAGCCCTGGTAAAAAGCGCCGGTGGCACCGTCATCAGCTATGAAGGAGGTCAACCAACAGGTGGCCATTAAGCCGCTGAACCCGATGGTGACTAAGCCGAAAATATTGATGATAGTAAAGATGACATTCATGGAATTAGAGACAAGGCGAAAGGTTCAAGATTAAGGGCAAAAAATGAAGGTAGGTTCGCCCTTTGGCTTACCCTTAAAATTTAAAGGGGCTGGAATTTTTTCTCGATGTTTATAACCAATTTTTTATCCATCGCGAACATCACCACATGATCGCCTTCTTCGAATACTGTCTCATGGTGAATCGAAATGACTTGATGATTACGAATCAACGCGCCCATCACGATGCCTTCAGGGAAATTAATAGAATCCACCCTAAACCCAACAACAGAATTCAGATCGTTACTTTGGTGCGCAATAGCCTCGATAGCCTCAGCGGTACCGCCGCATAGCGAACTGACTTGCGCCACGTCGCCTCGGCGCACGTGCTTTAAAATACTGCCCAGCGTCTCCTGATTGGGCAGCACCGCGACATCGATGCCTGTCCCCGGCAAAAGTTTGCTGTACGAAACATGATTGAGCAAACAAATAGCCTTACGCGCGCCCAAGCTTTTTGCCAGAGAAGCGGAAACGATGTTGACGCCGTCATTTTCGGTAATCGCGCAAAACAAATCGGTACTATCGATAGACTCATCAAGCAACATCGCTTCATCGGCGCAATCGCCTAAAAGCACCACCGCGTGATCAAGATCATTCGATATCTTGTGAGCGCGGCGAGGATCTTTTTCAATGATTTTTATTTGGTGATCTTTTTCCAACGCCAGCGCCAAACGCTTGCCGACATGACCGCCGCCGGCAATAATGATTCGCCTTATCGGGGCCTCCAGCTTATTCAACTCCTTCAATACGCGCCGCACCTCTTCACGAGGCGCCACAAAAAAAACCTCGTCGCCCGTTTCAATAACAGCCTCGCCGTTCACTATCATCGGAATACCTTGCCGAAAAATAGCCACTACACGGATTTTACCGCCGACCAGGCGCTCTTTCAGGGTCTTGATTTTTTTGCCGGTTAAAGAACCGTCCGCCACCACTTTGACCGAAAAAAGACGCACCAATCCATCGGCAAAATCGGAAACATGCTGAACGCCGGGAAACTCGATTAAATTACGGATTGCCTCCATAACGATTTGTTCCGGGCTGATCACAATATCCACCGGAATACCGTTCGGACCGAACAATTGCGGATTTTTCAGATAATCGACAGCCCGCACCCGGGCAATCGTTTTCGGTCGACTGTACAGCGCATTGATAATCACACAGGCCAGCATATTGGTTTCGTCGCTATCGGTAACCGCGATAATTATATCGGCTGTTCGGGCGCCGGCCTGCTCGAGCACTCTCGGATGCGCCGCGTTACCGGCAACCGTGGCAATATCGAAACGCTCTTTTAGCGCGTCAAGCAACTCCGTCCTGAAATCAACGACGACAATATCGTTCTCCTCGCTTGCCAGCGCCCCGGCAACCGATGACCCGGTAACACCGGCCCCAAGAATAAGTATCTTCATTTACGCCTTGTGAGTGTTAAAAATAAAAGCAGGCGAAGGCCGAAAGACAAAAAACCTTATATCTTTCGCCCTTCGCCTTTCGGCTTGTATCTGTCCCTTACAATCGGGCCAACACTGCCGCTACCGTTTCGCCCATGGCTGCCGGTGTCGGGCAGATGGTGACGCCCAACTCTTTGAGTATAGCTACTTTTTCCGCGGCGCTTTCACCCGCTGATGAAATAATCGCACCGGCATGGCCCATGCGCCGACCTTCCGGCGCCGTTAATCCGGCGATATAGGCAATTACCGGTTTACTCATATGCTCTTTGGCAAAAATACCGGCTTCAACTTCTTGCGGGCCGCCGATTTCGCCAATCATGAGCACCACTTTAGTTTCCGGATCGGCTTCGAATTTTTCCAAAATATCGCGGTGCGAGCTGCCGTTAATCGGGTCGCCGCCGATACCGACAGAGGTTGAAATACCGATATTCAAGCGCTTCATCTGGTCAGCCGCTTCATAGCCCAAGGTGCCCGAACGACCTACGATACCGACATTGCCCTGCATGTAAATGTGTCCCGGCATAATGCCCAACATAGCGCGCCCCGGACTGATCGTGCCCGCGCAGTTGGGACCGGTCAGAATCATTCGTTGTTCAGCCGGAAAACGGCGCAGGAAGTTTTTAACCGTCATCATGTCCTGGGTGGGAATACCGTCGGTAATCGCCACACAATATTTAATGCCCGCATCGGCGGCTTCCATGATCGAATCGGCGGCAAAAGCGGGAGGCACAAAGATAATACTGGCTTCCGCTCCAACTTCGCGTACGGCTTCTTTGACGGTATTGAAAACCGGCAAGCCTAAGTGCGTTTGGCCGCCTTTGCCGGGAGTGATGCCGCCGACGACGCTGGAGCCGTAGTTGATCATGTCCTGAGCGTGAAAGCTGCCGATTTTTCCGGTAAAGCCCTGGACAATAATGCGTGTTGTTTCATTAATTAAAATAGCCATTTTACGCTCCCTGAGCCGCTTCTTTTGCAACCGCTTTATTACGCGCCTGCACCGCTTTTTCAGCCGCTTCGGCCAAGGTTTCCGCGGTAATAATAGGCAAGCCGCTTGCTGCGATAATCCGACGGCCTTCTTCAACGTTAGTGCCTGACAATCTGACAATCAACGGTATTTTCATATCGATTTTCTTGACCGCCTCGACCACGCCCTCGGCAATCCAATCGCAACGGTTAATACCGGCGAAAATGTTAACCAGCATGGCTTTGACGCCTTTGTCGGCCAACACCAAACGAAAAGCTTTTTCGGTGCGTTCGGCCGATGCGCCGCCGCCGACATCGAGGAAGTTGGCAGGTTCGCCGCCAGCCAGCTTAATCATATCCATGGTCGCCATCGCCAAGCCGGCGCCGTTAATCATGCAGCCGATGTCGCCATCCAGGCCGACGTAGCTTAAGCCGCGGTCGGCAGCCGCCATTTCGCGGGGATCTTCCTGGGTTTTATCGCGCAGTTCGGAAATTTTTTGCTGGCGGAACAAGGCGTTGTCATCAAAGCCCATTTTGGCATCCAAAGCGACCAATTCGCCGCTACGCGTAACCACCAGCGGATTGATTTCCAGCATGCTGACATCAAGCTCGCGCAAGGCGCGATAACATCCGCGAATGGTTTTAACCGCATGGCTCAACAATTCAGGATCCAAGCCCAAGGCAAAGGCCATTTCACGCGCTTGGTAGTCTTGCAGACCCACGGCCGGTTCTATGTAAATTTTGGTAATGGCATCGGGATTGTTTTCCGCCAACTCCTCGATTTCCATGCCGCCCTGGGCGGAACCGACCATCACAATGCGTTCCGAATTGCGGTCAACCAGAAAACAGAAATACATTTCTTTGACGATGTCGGTTCCGGCTTCGACATACAATCTGCCGCACACTTTACCGGCAGGACCGGTTTGATGAGTGACCAGTCTTTTGCCCAGCAACGCTTCCGCCGCCGCTTCAACTTCATCGTGGGTCTTGCAGATTTTAATACCGCCCGCTTTGCCGCGCGCGCCGGAATGAACTTGCGCTTTGACCGCCCAAATGTGCCCGCCAATATCTCTGGCGCGTTGCACGGCTTCTTCCGGACTGTAAGCCATGCCGCCTTCGGCGATCTTAACGCCGTAACCGCTTAAAATTTCTTTCGCCTGATACTCATGAATATCCACAGCATCTCCTGTTTGTGTGTTGTGTAGGCCGGATTATCGCAACGTAACCCGGCATTTTCGGCTTCGATTGTCGGATTACCTTGCCCACTTATGTCCTAGAGCAAACCCGAGCTACAAAACTGTTTATTTTTTTGCCGCGATCGCTTCGGCAGCTCTGACCACGTTATTGGCCATTTTTTCCGATGCGGCATCGATTAAGCGGCCGTCTAATGCGGCGGCGCCTTTGCCTTGCGCTGCCGCCTCCTTCAAAGCCGCCAGAATCCGTTTCGCTTTTTCAATTTCAGCCGCCGGAGGAGTGAATATTTCATTAGCCAATTCCACTTGCGACGGATGGATCGCCCACTTGCCCTCGCAACCTAAAGCCGCCGCGCGTCTTGCTGCCAATTTATAACCGTCAGGATCTTTAATATCGCCAAAAGGACCGTCAATAGGACGCAAGCCGTAAGCGCGACAAGCAACCGTCATCCGGCTGATCGCAAAATGCCATTGGTCGCCGGGATAATCGGGATTCAAGCCCCCGATGTTAGTGGTTCTCGCACGGTTGCTTGCGGCGTAATCCGCCACACCGAAATGCAAGGCCTCAAGACGACCCAATGCGCCATTGCGTGCAATGTCTTCCACATTAGCCATGCCCAAGGCCGTTTCAATCAAGGCTTCAATGCCGATTTTATTTTTCAGACCCTGCTGCATTTCCAACTGGTTAAGCATCGCTTCAACCATATAAACATCGGCATAAACGCCCACTTTAGGAATCAAAACCGTGTCCAGCTTTGCGCCGCACTGTTCGACCAGGTCCACCACGTCGCGCACCATGTACTGAGTGTCCAAGCCGTTAATGCGCACGGAAATGGTGACGCCGTGTCCTTTCCAGTCCAGGTCGTTAATCGCTTCGATAATGTTCTTTCTGGCTTGCAACTTATCGTCGGGCGCTACCGCGTCCTCAAGATCCAGAAAAATAAAATCAGCGCCACTTCTCATCGCTTTTCACAGCGTTGAACTCGTTGAACTGACGCTGCATATAAGGTGTGGCTCATTTGTGCTTTCCTAATTTCATGGTTGTAAATCCGTTCAGGTTGGCATAACCCGACATTTTTCGGCTACCATTGCCAGTGTCGA
This sequence comes from Methylobacter sp., assembly GCA_036741905.1. GTDB lineage: Bacteria > Pseudomonadota > Gammaproteobacteria > Methylococcales > Methylomonadaceae > Methylobacter_A. Next base: position 9,010 of record DAINRH010000140.1, read on the forward strand.
TACGCTAGGCAATCCCGACATACGCGGCTTAAGCCGATCTTAAATCAACCGCACATTTTACTTTCAGAGGTCTCAAAGTCAATTTTTAAAGCTTATTTCCCAGCTCAAGCCCTAATCCGACCTTGCCGATTTTTAGCGGCTATGTCATTATTGCCAGTTTTTGGACATTAGCTTTTTCAATGCCCAAGCTGCATTTCAATCACTCAACCACTACTAAAGAGGCAATGCAATGGCTGGTCGTAACCACCTATATATTCCTGGCCCTACCAATGTGCCAAATGAAGTTCTTAACGCTATGCATGTCAACATGGAAGACCATCGCTCTCCTGTGTTCCCAAAGCTGCTGACACCTCTTTTACAAGATCTGAAAAAAATCTTTAAAACAGAAACCGGACAAGCCTTTATTTTTCCCGCGACCGGCACCGCAGGCTGGGAAGTTGCGTTAACCAACACCTTAAATCCGGGCGACAAGGTTTTAATCTATCGCTTCGGTCAATTCAGCCATTTATGGGCTGAAATGGCGAAACGCCTGGGCTTCGACGTCGAAATTCATCAAGAAGTCTGGGGCAAAGGCATTCCTTTGGACAGAATGGAAGCGCGTCTAAAAGAAGACACCCAGCACGAAATCAAGGCTGTTTTAGCGACGCATAACGAAACCGCTACCGGCGTTACCAGCGACATCGGCGGCGTTCGCAAAGCACTGAACGCGGCCAATCACCCTGCACTATTATTCGTTGACGGCGTCAGCTCTATTGCAAGTCTCGACTTTCGCATGGACGAATGGGGCGTTGACGGAGCCATCAGCGGCTCGCAAAAAGGCTTCATGATGCCCGCCGGCGGCGCGTTCCTGGCATTCAGCCAGAAAGCCTTAGCAGCCGTTGAAACATCAACCTATCCGCGTTGCTTCCTGGACCTAAAAGACCAGATGAACACCAACAAAGACGGCTACACGCCTTACACACCGGCATTGCCTATTCTATACGGCTTGCGCAAAGCGTTAGACCTGTTGCAGGAAGAAGGCCTGGAAAATGTTTATGCCCGTCACCACCGTTTGGCCGAAGGCGTTCGTAAAGCCGTTGCCGCATGGGGATTAACAACCTGCGCTCAACCCGGTTTCGCATCGGACACCGTAACCGCGATTATTGTCCCTGCGGACAAAGATGCCAGAGATGTAATCAGCACCGCTTTTAGCCGGTACGACATTTCTTTAGGCGCCGGTTTATCCGAATTGGCCGGTAAAGCTTTCCGTATCGGCCATGTCGGCGATATGAACGACGTTTCCATGCTGGGCGCTATCGCAGGCGTTGAAATGGCGATGTTGGACAATGGCTTTGATTTCAAGCCGGGCGTCGGCGTTGCTGCGGCGATTGAATACTACCGTTCAACAGCTCAGTAACATCGCAGGGGCGTGTGCAACACGCCCCGCACACCAAAAATTCACCACGAAGGCACGAAGGACACGAAGCGTTTATTTCGTTTTCTATCATGGCGTTATGTTTTAAACAGAAAGCCAGTATATTTAATTTAGTAATTTTCATTCTGTTTTTTCTTCGTGCTCTTCGTGTCTTCGTGGTGATATATCTTAATCCACCACATGCCAACGTGAGGATACCCCATGAGCAAACCCAAAGTCTTTGTTACCCGCAAGTGGCCTGCCTCAGTCGAAGCCAAACTCAAAGCCCTTTACGATGTCACTTTAAACGAAGATGACCGGCCTTTAAGCGCAGACGAATTCAAATCCGCACTGCAAAATTACGACGCCGTTTGTCCCACCGTTTGCGATTCATTCCCCGCCGACGTGATCAACGTCGACAACAAACGCTGCAAAATCCTCGGCAACTTCGGCGTCGGCTACAACCATATCGACATTAACGCCGCCAAGGCGCAAGGCCTGGTGGTGAGCAACACCCCCGGCGTGTTGACGCACAGCACCGCCGATATTGCGATGACCTTATTGTTAATGTCCGCGCGTCGCGGCGCGGAAGGCGACCGTCTGGTTCGCGCCAAACAATGGCAAGGCTGGTGCCCGACGCACATGCTGAGCAGCGATGTAACCGGCGCAACCTTAGGCCTGATCGGCTTCGGTCGTATCGCGCAAGCCATGGCAAGAAAAGCCCATCACGGCT
>DAINRH010000141.1:0-11127 GCA_036741905.1 Methylobacter sp.
GGCGTCTGTATCATGGTCATCAGCATCGTTAAAAGCGCCGCCCCCGGACTTACCAACTACTTAATCGACAAGGCTTTAGCGATTGATAGTTTATTGTTCATGATTAGCGCCCTGCTTTCATTTTCATCGATTCGCTTAAACCGATGCACTGAAGGTTTGGAGCGTTGGGCGGAAATGATTTTCTTATTAGGATTAGTTTCAATGACGCTGATTACCGTGGTTTTCTCTTTTGAAATCGTTTGATTCAGGCTTTATAGTTACTTGCAGAGGCCGATTTAGCTAACTATTCGCCTACCTTTGTTCAAGCGCGATAGAGACTGTGAAAGTATTCGTTTTTAGCCTAATTTGGATAATACTTTCGCAGTATCGATAGCGCTTGTACCGCCCTGCCTGTTTTTCAGGCTGCCGTGCAGGAACAAGCCGATAGCTTGCCGCACCCAAAGCTCGATTTCCGCTTCGTCCGGCGTCGGCTCCAGGCCGAGTTGCAGCTTTTGAAAGCGTTCGCTTCGTAACGCGCTCAAAAATTGGTCGGCGAGAAAATACGGGTCCATTGCGGCAAAATAGCCGGTTTTCTGCTGCCGGGCGAAAAACTGGGCGAGATGTTCAAGAGTGCGCTGCGGTCCTTGTTCATAAAATTGCGTGGCAAGATCCGGGAAGCGCGACGACTCGCCAATCAGTATGGCGCGCATACGCACCACATCCGGCCGTGTGATGCGATACAAAAACTGCTTGGCAAACAAGACCAGCGCGTCTTCCGGAGAGCGCTCCAAAACATGCTCATCCGACAGCCCGGTGACAAACTGGTCGCTGCAACGCCTTATCACCGCGCCGAATAATCCGGCTTTACCGCCGAACTGGCTATAGAGGGTTCGCATCGACACGCGCGCATCCCGAGCGATGGTTTCCAGGCTAAGATTCCCATAACCGTGTTCGAGAAAAAGACTGGAGGCGGTATCCAATAACCGGTCGCGACTTAGCAGTTCATCCCCTTTGCGAGGTCGTCCACATTTAATCATTACTTAATACTCACGAAACTCATTGACTCAAATTATTGCGATGATACCTGAAATTAAATGATAATATATCTTACCGTTTCCCTTAAAGAGCAGAGTGTACAAAGGATGCAAAAAGAAACTCTCATGTCGGTTATCGCCCATCGTTTAAATCCATTGAGAAAGCCGAGCCCTGACGCCTTTCACGGGGCATCGCCTCAAAAAGTTCTTTCGAACGATCGGACCTTAATGCCGCCTGCGCGCGTCGGCCTGTTAGCCGCCATCGCCCTGCTGGGGATGAACGGCTGCGGCGGCCATGACGATTCTCCTGCTCAGCCGCATCAGGGCCAAGCGCCCACTGTCAAAATCGCACAGCCCTTATCGCAAGAAGTGACTGAATGGGACGAATACACCGGCCGCATCGAAGCCGTCAATTCGGTAGAGGTTAGCGCACGGGTGAGCGGCTATCTGGAGAAAGTGAATTTCAAGGCGGGCGACAGGGTACATAAAGGCGATCTTTTATTCCTGATTGACCCGAAACCCTTTACCGCCCAGCTGAACTACGCCGAAGCTGAACTGGAACGCGCTAAGTCCCGGCATGAACTGGCAAAGAACGACTTATCCCGAGCCGAGCATTTATTTCGCGCCAAGGCCATTTCCGAGGAAGAACACGATGCCCGCAGCAAAGGACTTCGGGAGACCGCTGCCGCGGTTCAATCGGCACAAGCCAACCTTTACACGGCCCGCCTGAACCTGGAGTTTACCCAAGTACGCGCCCCGATAGACGGCCGAATCGGCCACGAGTTAATAACCGCCGGCAATTTGGTCAACGGCGGCGGAGGCGATGCAACCGTGTTGACCTTTATCGTCTCCACCGACCCCGTTTATGTTTACGTCGATGCCGACGAACGCTCGGTCCTGAAATATCGGCGTCAGGCCCGGAAAAAAGGTCGCGGCAGTTTAGGCGACGCACATGCGCCGGTAGAGTTGGCGGTAGCGGATGAGCCTGATTTTCCTCACCAGGGCCATCTCGACTATATATCGCCGCGCGAAGACGCCGCCACCGGCACCTTAACGTTGCGCGGCATATTCGCCAACCCGGACGAACTGTTAAGCCCCGGTTTTTTTGCCCGGATGCGGATTCGCCAAAGCGTCCCCTACCCGGCCATCCTGCTTCCCGACCGGGCCATCGGCACCGATCAGGCGCAACGCTTTGTATGGGTGGTCAATCAACAAAACCGGGTGGAATACCGCAAGGTGGAACTCGGCGCCCATATCGGCCAATTCCGCGTGATTACCCAAGGATTGAAGCCTGAAGAATGGGCGGTTATCGAAGGCCTGCAAAAGCTCAAACCGGGCGCCACCGTGAATCCGGAACGCATCCCGCTCGCCAAGCGCGATGGAGAAAATTAGACCATGAATCGATTCACCCACTTTTTCATCGACCGGCCGATTTTCGCCTCGGTCTTGTCCATCGTCATTATTCTGGTCGGAGGCCTCGCGCTGATCGGCCTGCCTATTGCCCAATATCCGGAGATTGCGCCCCCAACCGTGGTGGTGAGCGCCACTTATCCCGGCGCTAACGCCACGGTAGTCGCCGAAACCGTGGCTACGCCTATCGAACAGGAAGTGAACGGCGTCGAAGATATGCTGTACATGTCCTCCCAATCCACCAACAGCGGCAGCATGGCGCTGACCATTACCTTCAAGCCCGGCACCGACCTGGACAAAGCCCAGGTACTGGTGCAAAACCGGGTGGCGCTGGCCGAGCCCAGACTGCCGCAGGAAGTCAGTCGGCAAGGCATCAGCGTCAAGAAACGCAGCCAGGACTTGAGTCTGGTCGTCAATCTGGTCTCCCCGGACCATCGCTACGACAGTGTTTATTTAAGCAATTACGCGCTGCTGCAACTCAGGGATACGCTGGCGCGATTGCCGGGAGTGGGCGACATTTTCGTGTTCGGCGCCCGCGACTACAGCATGCGTCTCTGGTTAAACCCGGAGAAAATCGCCGCCCGCAATCTGACCGCCGGCGATGTCGTCGCCGCTATCCGCGAACAAAACATCCAGGTCGCGGCGGGCGTGGTCGGCCAACAACCGACCCAGGAGAATACCGATTTTCAGTACACGGTCACTACGACGGGACGCCTGATAGAGGCCGATCAGTTCGCCGAGGTCGTCATTAAAAAGGGCAAAGACGGGCAGGTAACCCGCCTCAAGGATGTGGCCCGCATCGAGCTGGGCGCAAAAGATTACAACTCCGCATTGGTGCTGGACGGCCAGCCCACCGTAGGCCTCGCCATCTTCCAGTTGCCCGGCTCCAACGCGCTGGATACCAAAAAGGCGGTGGTGGCCGCGATGGAAAAGTTCAAGCCGCGCTTTCCCGAAGGCCTGGATTATCTGCTGGTTTACGACACTGTGGTGTTTGTGCAGCAATCGATCGATGCGGTGATCAAAACCCTGTTCGAAGCCATGCTGCTGGTGGTGCTGGTGGTGGTGATCTTCTTGCAGAACTGGCGCGCCACCGTTATTCCGCTGCTTGCGGTGCCGGTTTCTTTGATCGGCACTTTCGCGGTGATGTCGGCATTAGGCTTGTCGCTTAACACCTTATCGTTGTTCGGCCTGGTGCTGGCTATCGGTATCGTCGTGGATGACGCGATCGTGGTGGTGGAAAACGTCGAACGCCATATCGCCTTGGGCTTATCGGCCAGGGACGCCACCCGAAAGGCGATGGACGAAGTCGTAGGCCCGATCATTGCCACGGCGCTGGTGTTAGTCGCCGTGTTCGTACCCACCGCATTCATCACCGGTGTTTCGGGAGCTTTCTACAAACAGTTTGCGCTAACCATCGCGGTTTCGACGGTCATATCGGCGTTCAACTCGCTGACGCTGAGTCCTGCTTTGTGTGCGCTGCTGCTGGATCGGGCGCATGGCGACAAGGATGCGTTCACGCGGCTGTTCGATCGCTTGTTCGGCTGGTTGTTTGCCCGTTTCAACCGCTTCTTCGACGCGTTCAGCGAAGGTTACGCACGTCTGGTCGGCCGGCTGATTCGGATGACCGCGGTAGTGCTGGTGCTGTATGCGGGACTCAACGGACTTAATTGGCTGGCTTTTGAAAAAGTGCCGGCCGGTTTCATTCCCTCGCAAGATCAAGGCTACCTGATTCTGTATGCGCAACTGCCTGACGCGGCCTCGCTGGCGCGCACGCAGGACGTGGTCCAGCAGGCCAGCCGCATTATTATGGAAACCAAAGGCGTCAAGCATGTGAACGCCTACGCCGGGTTTTCGATCTTGAGCGGCGCCAACCAGTCCAATGTCGCCACCCTGTTTGCGCGTCTGGACGGCTTCGATCAGCGCGCCGGTCATCCCGAACTTCATGCCGATGCCGTGGTCAAAAGCTTGACCCGGCGCCTTGCTCAAATCGAGTCCGCCCATATTGCCGTATTCGCCCCGCCGCCGATCCGGGGCATGAGTTCGGTGGGCGGCTTCAAGCTGCAAATCCAGGATCGATCCAATGCCGGTATTGCCGCGTTGCAAAGTACCGTCGGCGACCTGCTTGCCAAGGGCAATCAACAACCGGGTCTGGCCGGGCTGTTTACGACCTTCCGTGCCGGAGTGCCGCAACTTTTTCTGGACGTGGATCGCACTCGCGCCAAGTCTATGGACGTACCTTTGAAAGACGTATTCGACACCTTGCAGATTTATCTGGGTTCGCTTTATATCAATGACTTCAACAGTTTCGGCAGGACTTATCAAGTGGTGGCGCAAGCCGATTCGGAGTTTCGCATGCATCCTGAGGACATCGCCGAATTGAAGACCCGCAATCTTCAAGGCGGCATGGTGCCGCTCGGCTCTCTGATGTCGGTCAAAGAAATTACCGGCCCGGACAAGATCACTCGCTATAACATGTACCCGGCCGCGGAAATCAACGGCAACGCCTTAGCCGGAACCAGTTCCGGCCAGGCGATTGCTATCATGAATAAACTCATGGCCGCGGAACTGCCGCCGGGATTCGACTTTGAATGGACCGAGCTCAGCCTGCAACAGGTGTTGGCCGGAAACGTCGCGCTGCTGGTTTTTCCGTTGAGCGTAATCTTCGTATTTTTGGCCCTGGCAGCCCAGTATGAAAGCTGGTCGTTACCGTTTGCAGTGATCCTGATCGTACCAATGTGCATTCTGTCTTCCTTGACCGGCGTATGGCTGAGCGGCATGGACAACAATATCTTCACCCAGATCGGCTTCATCGTACTGGTGGGCTTGGCCAGCAAGAACGCCATTCTTATCGTGGAGTTCGCCAAGCGGCGTCAAGAAGGTGGGCTTAACCGTTTCGATGCAGCGGTGGAAGCGGCGCGCATTCGCTTGCGGCCTATCTTGATGACTTCATTCGCTTTTATTATGGGCGTGTTTCCGCTGGTTATCGCCCAAGGAGCGGGAGCGGAATCGCGACGCTTGCTCGGCACTGCGGTGTTTAGCGGTATGTTGGGCGTGACGGTATTCGGCTTGCTGTTAACGCCGGTGTTCTACGTGATTGCGCAAGCCTTGGCGCAACGCTGGCAGGCTTCCAGGCAAAAACGGCCTCATCATGCGCCTTCCGGCCGCGATTGATGAACCAGCGATGCCGTATAACTCATGCTGCATCAGGCTTAGGTAAAGCGGGCAAAGCCTGCGCTCCGGCCGGTCCAGTTTCCTTATTTACAACGATAAGTATCTACACAACTTTTTTACTATAAATACAATAAGTTACAAGTCGGTCTAGCTCCCTCTCCTGCTGGACGACTGCAAGGATGCAGGAGGTAGAGCAACGCAGGAGCAGTTGCCGAGAGGGTTGGGGAGAGGAGAATAAAAAACAACCCTTTATATCCCCTCATCCCAACCTTCTCCCTAAGGAGAAGGGGCCGGTACTTGTGTAGATACCTATGATTTACAACGATACAGTCTATGAAAAAGATGCACTACGCAGAACTTCATGTCCGCAATACCCTGGGGCGCAGCCGGATTTTCGGCTTAATCTTCATCAGCAGCGCTTTACTCAGCGCCTGCGCGGTAGGCCCCGATTATAAACCCCCGGCTACCGAGGCCGGACAGGCCTTCGCCAATGCCGACAACCCGGAATTTTCCGCCCAGGGCGTCGATGTCGCGTGGTGGAAACTGTTTGAAGACAAGGACCTAACCGAACTTGTCGATCAAACGGTGCAGCACAACCGCAATCTGGAAGCCGCTCGCGCCAATCTTCGCGAAGCACGGTCGCTGTATATGGAAGCCGGGCTGAATTTGGCGCCTATCGTCAGTTCGCACGCCAATTATACCGATCAGAAACGCAGTGCCGGCGCCCTGAATAACAGGTCCTTTGCACCGCGAGATCTGACACTCTACAACATCGGTTTCGACGCTTTTTGGGAAGTCGATTTCTTCGGCCGGGTGCGCCGCAACGTCGAAGCGAGCAGCGACGAAGTCGATGCGCAGGAAGCAAGCCTTCGGGATCTCGGCGTCAGCCTGATTGCCGAAGTGGCCAGAAACTATTTCGAATTGCGCGGCTTGCAAAACCAGCTGACGACCGCGAAAAAGAACGCCGCCAACCAAACCCGAACCCTGGAAATAACCCGCACCAGACTCGAAGGCGGGCGCGGCACCGAGCTAGATACATCAAGGGCGGCAGCCCAGCTCGATTCCACCCTGGCGATTATTCCGCCGTTGGAAAGCGCCATTCAGCAGGCCATGCATCGGCTCAGCGTGCTTACCGGGCAACTGCCCGGCGCGCTGACCGAGAAGTTGTCGCAACCCGCGCCGCTGCCCAACATCCCCAAAACCATCAACATCGGCCGACCTGCGGAACTGCTGCGCCGCCGCCCCGATATTCGCATCGCCGAACGGGCTTTGGCCGCCGCTACCGCCCGGATCGGCGTCGCCACTGCCGATCTTTTTCCGCGCGTGACCTTTGTCGGCACTATCTCGCTTGAATCCTCGACCTTGTCGGGAATCGGCGCGGCGAGTTCGGACACCTATTCCGTCGGTCCGAAAATCAGTTGGGCGGCCCTGGATTTAGGGCGCGTATATGCCCGCATCAAAGCCGCCGATGCCCGCGCCGAAGCAAACTTGGCCCAGTACCAACAAACGGTGCTGAGCGCTTTGGAAGAAACCGAAAACGCGCTGGTGAATTACAACCGGGAACGCAAGCGGAGAGCATTGCTAACTTCGGCCGCCAAGGCCGGCGAAAGAGCCCACGAGCTGGCTCATCTGCGTTTTACGGAAGGCGTGGCCGACTTTTTAACGGTACTGGATGCTGAATTGCGTTTATTGCAAGACCAGGATCGTCTGGCCCAGAGCGAAACCGCCACCGCGACGGCCCTGGCCGCGCTTTATAAGGCCTTGGGCGGAGGTTGGGAATCAAGCATTGATTTGAGTAAAAATCGATAATCCTAGAAAAATCATTTTATCCACGAAATACACAAAAAACACTAAAATATTCAACGAGATACCATGCTGCATATCGTCACCCAAAGGGTGAATGGCTCAATCGGCAGAACAGATTGATTTCTTTCGTGTCTTTCGTGCTTTTCGTGGACTAACTGCCGCGTTTAGGATAATCCAAATCCTGACAATGGCCCGTCTAACCGGGCATAACGAATATTAGCCCCAATAGCCTGAAGGATTGTAACTACTCAGTGTTCCATTTTTGACTGCTAAGGTATGCGCATAAAACAACTTCACACGTTAGACCTGGCAGGTTTTTAAAACCTGCCAGGTCTGGGGACAGTGGCTGTGCTATTGACTCAAGTTATTTCATACAGATTCCTAAGGAAGCGCTGAACAAGTTGATTCCATTCAGGGTTCGACAAGCTCACCACGAACGTAATCAACAACTTACCATTCGCCCTGAGCCTGTCGAAGGATTTAATCAGCGCTTCCCTAAGTAGCTACGAAGGCTTTAAGTCTTCTTAGATTCAACTCATAAGTGCAACAGCCCCACTCTAACTCGAGCCACGCGGATATGGCAGGTCTGATTGATAAATCATAATTAAACCAAGCTCGCAAAACCCCGAAAACACTCATCCAAATAAGCCCTTCGGTAAAAATATCAGCGTCGCCAACAGTGCTCCGAGTACAATATATAAAATTCTATTTTTGAGGAACATCTATGCAAACCTATCTGCCCTTTATCAAAGCTATGCTTTCCGAATGGTATCTGCTTACCTTAAATAATCCTTTATATGCCGGGGCATTAGCCGCGGCTGTCTGGCTGCTGACCGCAATACTGTACAGCATCAGAATTGCCGCTATCAAAAGGAGTAAAGCGGCCGGTGAAAAAGCCGCTCTCAAAACCCTTAACGCCACGCAACAACAGTTACAACTCAGTCAAGAAGAATTAGCGGCGGCTGTTGAACAAGCGGAAAAAGCCCAATCCGCCGCTCAAGACGAAACGCAACGGGCTTTAGCGCTTGAACAGCTGATTTATCAACGCAACCAGCAGGTTGCCGGAACTATTCAAACGCTGGCAACGAGTTTCGATCTTGGCGAACGGCCGTTACTTGCAAGCGAAGACGTTAAAGCCGAGCCGCTGTGGCAGCAACATGACAAAGTCATTATGCAACTCATCGAGCGTCTGCGCACCGAGCAGCAGGCAAAAGCCGAGTTACAGCAAAGCTGTCAGGCGGCAACGGCAAAACTGACCGAAAAAGAGTCGCTGCTGAATGCGCTGCAATCGACATTAGACAATCACACCAGCCAGCTTTCCAAACTGGAACAGGCGCTTGAAGAACAAAAGTCGATGCTGCAACAGCAAAACGATAGTCAACTGGTTTTATCCGACACCCTGAAAAATTTCCAGCCCGCTGCGGTGCTTCCCGTAGAACCTAAAGTAGAGCCTAAACCGGAAACCTTCCAGGCGGTGATCGACCGGCAGCCGCCAAGCCCAACATTTGAAGAACCCCTGATTGCCCAAGCTGCACCTGACAAACAGGTCGAGTCCATTACTGAAAAGCCGCACGTTGCGGTTACTTGGCCGGTTGAACAAATACCCACCGAATCGATAAGAGCTATCGAAGAGGTAGATCCGGTAGATCTGGTACTGGACGAAGACTTCCGGCCGGTAGCTAAACCGATTCCAGCAGTATCGTCGGATATGAAACAGCAAGCGGTTAATCCCGCCAAAGGGTCGCTTGGAAAAATCAAAAACCTGTTCGGTAAGAAGCAACAGCCGGAGCCGAACATGGAACCGCAACCGGTGGCGGAAGAAGCCCCGGTCGTATCAGCCGATATAGCGGAGCAACCGGTTATTGCCGCTAAAGAATCCATTGGAAAAATCAAAAACCTGTTCGGCAAAAAACAGCCTCCGGTTAAAACCGAACCCCAGTGGACAGACGCAACAGCGGAGGAAACATTGCCGCCAAGCGAAGATCAACCCGGTACGAATCAACAGCCTGATGATGTAAAAGCACCGGGGACACTAAAAAGCTTTTATAGTAGATTCACATCGAAAGATAAATAGTCCGTACAGCGTCTTAAGACTGCAATCTGAGAATAAAGTCGGTAGGATAGGCTCAATGTATCCTACCGGTCTTCCCAGATCTCACCCACTTCCCGCTACAAACCTGTTACCTCAACAATATTGCCCGGCGCACCAGGCTGACGACCACGCCCACTGAAAATTATAGCCGCCCAGCCAACCGGTGACATCCAGCACTTCGCCGATAAAATAAAGTCCCTGCACCTGTTTGCTTTCCATGGTTTTAGAAGAGACGGCATCGCAATCAACCCCGCCGGAAGTCACTTCCGCAGTACGATAACCTTCGGTGCCGTTGGGCTTGATCGTCCACCTGTTTATCCGATCTGCAACCTGCTGAATCTGTTTGTCGGACAAATCCTGTAACGACAACTCCAGCAAATCTTCAGCCAGGAAAACACTTATCAGCCGCTTGGGCAAATAGCCTTCCAGAATCGTTTTTAACTTGTTTTTAAGCTTTTGCTGCCGCTTCGATTTCAGCTCTGTTTCCAAATTCAGCTGCGGCAGCATGTCAATCACAATGTCCTCCCCGGCGCGCCAATAGGATGAAATCTGTAAAATCGCCGGGCCGCTCAAGCCCCGATGGGTAAACAATACATTTTCGCTGAAACTCTGCCGTTTATTGCTGACTACACACGGCACGGCAATACCCGATAACGCCGAGAATTTTTCCTTGTCGCCAGGCTGCAAGGTAAACGGAACCAAGCCCGCACTGGTCGGCAACACCTTAATGGCGAATTGTTCGGCAATCTTATAACCCAAAGGCGTCGCGCCCATTTTGGGTATCGACAAGCCGCCGGTCGCAACCACTAATGACTGGCAGGTAAAATTGCCGTTGCCGGTTTTAAGCTGAAAGCGCTCAGTCGGCCGATCAATTGAATCGATATGGGTATTCAACTGCACCACCACCCCGGCCTTGTCGCATTCCGCCAATAACAGTTCCAGAATATCCTTGGCGCTTTCATCACAGAACAACTGGCCGTGATCGCGTTCATGAAAAGGAATTCGGTAGCGCCCGATTAACGCCAAAAAATCCCACTGGGTATAGCGGCTCAGCGCCGACTTGCAAAAATGCGGGTTGTGCGAGATATAGTTATTCGGTTCGATAGAATAGTTGGTGAAATTGCAGCGACCGCCGCCCGACATCAGGATTTTTTTTCCGGCCTTGTTGGCGTGATCCAGAACCAGCACCTTGCGGCCGCGCTTGCCGGCTTCGATTGCGCACATCAGGCCCGATGCGCCTGCGCCGATAATTATGACATCGGTGTCAGACATGATTTTTCGTCAAAGCGCTGGCATGAGCTAAGCAAGAAATAGCCGTAATGGCCAGCATGAAAAATTTGTGAGTTATTTTAATTTTGGCACACCATCAATGAACTTAATCCAGTTGTTCACTCCTTCCTTCTGACTAAGAGTAATTACCCTTTTCTTGACGAGAACCTTTCTAATTTCCTTTAAAAATTCAGTTTTATTTGTATCTAGCTTTTCAATAGCTACGTCTATCCAAAATAAATAGTTATAGCACTGTTGAAGAGTAGTTAATTTAAGATCAACTTGAGCTTTTGCTTCGATGTTATTGATATGGGCGGATTCAACTCCGAAGTGCAATCCTAGTAATCATGCGGCGTCCCTCTCTTT
>DAINRH010000142.1:0-11061 GCA_036741905.1 Methylobacter sp.
CCAAATCGGTCATATTATCATTCCCGCGCTCCGTCGTGGGAATGATGACAATTGGCACGTTCTTGGGGAGTATAAAAGTGTATGTTGCAGTTTTCCAGGACTTGACTGCTTATGAACACATCGAAAAGCATAAAGGGTTTGTTCCGCCCAAACCTCTGCGACATTCTGACACGCGACAATATGTCACATTTCATTATCTACGTATTTTTACTAATATAAACACAACTCTTGAGATGCAAACTTCCTCCTCGGAATTCAGAGTTTTATATCCTTCTCTAATGCGGCCTAATCAGCCGCATTTTTTTTGCCTGCATGAATCGTAAGTAACCAAAATAAAAAACATTTGCCCCTCTTATTTACCACGAAGACACGAAGTTTATGTTTTCTCTTCGTGTCTTCGTGGTGAGAAAAATACGCAACTTAACTATGTTCTTTCATGGAAATGGGCTTAAGGGCCGCATGGACAGACATCATCCAGGCATCTACTCCGGAATTTCGCCGCTACTCGCCTCCGAAGGCGGAAAGAATTTTTGCCGGAAGTAAAGCGCCACCTTGACCAGTCCGATCAATACCGGAACTTCGACTAACGGCCCGATGACGGCTGCAAAAGCCTGCCCGGATTGCAGACCGAAAACCGCTACGGCAACCGCGATGGCCAATTCGAAATTATTGCCGGCGGCGGTAAACGACAGCGTGGCGCTGATGCGATAGCCGGCTCCAGCCTTGGCCGACATATAAAAGGTGACCAGAAACATGATCAGGAAGTAGATGATCAACGGTACGGCGATGCGCGCCACATCCATCGGCAGTTGCACGATGTATTCGCCCTTGAGGGAGAACATGACCAGAATCGTGAACAACAGCGCAATCAGGGTAATAGGGCTGATTTTGGGCATGAACGTTTCCTCATACCACTGCAAGCCCTTGCGTCGCACCAGGAAAAAACGCGTGAACATGCCGCCGAAAAAGGGAATGCCCAGATAAATCAGCACGCTTTTGGCGACCTGGATCATAGTCACCTGAACTTCAAGACCGGAAGCGATGCCTAACCAATCCGGCAGAACGGTGACGAAAACATAGGCATACACGGAAAAGAACAGCATCTGGAAGATGGAGTTGAACGCTACCAAGCCTGCGCAGTATTCGCTATCGCCTTCGCCTAACTCGTTCCAGACCAGCACCATGGCGATGCAGCGAGCCAGTCCGATGATAATCAGCCCCACCATATACTCCGGGTAGTCCCGAAGAAAGATGATGGCCAGCGTAAACATCAGCACCGGCCCGATAATCCAGTTCTGGATCAGCGACAGCAACAGAACCTTGGTATTTTTGAAAACCTGGGGTAATTCCTCGTAGCGCACCTTGGCCAACGGCGGGTACATCATCAGGATCAGGCCGATAGCGATGGGCATGGAAGTGGTTCCCACCTGGAAGCGGGTCAGCCATTGGGTGAAACTGGGAATGAAATAGCCCAGCGCGATTCCGCCCGCCATAGCCGTAAATATCCATAGCGTCAGAAACCGCTCTACGAAGCCCAATCGCTTTGGCGCGTGGTCGAATTGTGTATTCATGGTTGTCATGTTCCGATGCCTTAAAGAGTTTCTGCGCCGATCCTGTTCAAGGCCTCGGTCAATGCCGGCTTGGGCATTATCTCAACCGGCAGCGCCAATAGCTGATGTATCCGCTTTTCCAGGGCTGCGTAGGTCGCCTCGAAAGCCGCCTCAATCACTTCAGGGCTGCCGGTGACATGAGCCGGGTCGGGCAAGCCCCAATGCGCCCGGACCACATTATTAAGATAGACGGGGCAGACTTCCCCCGCAGCGCTGTCGCAAACGGTAATAGCAATATCGATGTCTTTATCGTCGAATTCATCCCAGGATTGACTGGAAAATCCCTCGGTTGAGAGACCGTGACGCGCCAATGTCGCCAGCGCGTTGGCGTTGACCTTGCCGGTCGGATGACTGCCGGCTGAAAAAGCCTGAAACCGGCCTTCGCCCAGATGATTAATAAGCGCCTCGCCCAACACGCTCCGGCAAGAATTTCCGGTACACAAAATCAAAATTTTCAACATGGCTTTCCCCTAACATTTATATATTCGAATAAACGAATATTATAAGGCAAAAAAACTCAGTCGCAATACTTCGTCATCTCGGGACGACCGTCCATCGCCTGCAACCGGCCGCTGTCTTGTTGCGGCTTGGCATTGTCCGCAAACTGTTTGACGGTAATGTCCAGAATCTCAACAACCCAGGCCGGTAATTCAGGGTTAATTTGATAATACACCCACTGCCCTTCTCGGCTGTCCAGCAGCAGGTTGCTTTGGCGCAATTGCGCGAGGTGGCGCGAAATTTTGGGTTGCAACAAATCCAGCGCATGGGTTAATTCGCAAACGCAGAGCCTGCCTTCTTTATGCAGTAAAACCACGCAGCGCAAGCGGGTTTCATCGGACAAGCATTTAAATAAAGTGGTGGGGGTCATCATCATGAGCGCGCCAGAAAAATCAGCCTAGCTTGAACCCGACAAAAAAACCGCCGACTCCGCTGGCGCCCTTGCTGGTAATACTGGTCAGGCGATCAACCAGAAAACCGCCGGAACTTTTTGCAGCTTCCGTGGCGGCGCTGGCGGCATGTTGCAGCTTTTCATCGGTTATATCGATGATGTTGTAATATTCCGCGACAAACAGCAACACGATGGCCGCCCCGCACAGGAATAACGCGGTACGCAACATTTTCTTGGCGAAATAACCGACCGCCAGCCCGATAGCAAACGGCGCGCCGACATTGCCAAGTAAAAAGGTCGAGGAAAAGATGTCGGTAGAAGAGGTTGCATCGACTGGATGGGTGTTCATGGCTCTGAGTTTCCGCTGTTGTGATGGCTGAGATAACTTTTAGTTGTGCTATCGCCCCGAGCGATAAAAATATCTCTGTTATTTGCATTTTCTATTTTATCACTAAACTCAATCGCGTCAGAAAACAAAGCTATACGGCAATGTGCATCTATGCGCCAATCCCGATTGTTTCTAAAAGCGCATTCCCCTTAAAACCATACTCATCAAAATGCTTTATAAGGGTACAATATTTCCAATCCCTACAACAAAAGTCCTAACCAAGTCTTTAGGTTAGACGAGAGCACTATGTATTCAGTTGAAGTTTTTCCGTGGAATAAAAATTTCGAAGTCGGAGTGCCGCTGATTGACGAACAGCACCAAAAGCTGGTCGAACTGTTGAATGTACTGGCAGGACATCTGGCCTATCAATCCGACATCCCCACCTTGAACAATGTTTTCAATGACTTGGCGGAATACGCTATTTACCATTTTCAGGCGGAAGAACGCATATGGCATTCATTCTTCCCGGAAGACGCCTGGGAAACAAAGCATAAAGACGATCACCGGCGCTTTCTGACTACAGTCAACAGGATAATGGCCGGAAAAACCGCCAGGCCGTTGGATGAAGTGATTGAGGAGATTCTCACCTTTCTGACCCAATGGCTGGCTTTTCATATTCTGGATACCGACATGCGCATGGCTAAGGTTGTGCTGGCCGTACAGTCGGGCGTATCGTTAAACCAAGCCAAGAAACAAGCCGATCAGGAAATGAGCGGGGCGATGAAGGTGCTGATCGAAACCATGCTGTCCATGTTCGATGCGCTGTCTTCACGCACCCTGCAGCTGGCCAAGGAAGTCATTGAGCGCCAGAAAGCCGAGCAGGCCAGCCAGGATGCCCTGGATCGCCTGCAAAAAATCGCCAGCCAGGTACCTGGACTGGTGTTCCAGTTTCAGCTGTTTCCTGACGGCAGCTCCCGCATTCCTTACGCCAACGAAGCCATTCGCAGCCTCTACCGGGTTAGCCCGGAGGAGGTCAGCGAAGATGCGGCCAAGGTGCTTGAAGCCTTGCATCCTGATGACTTGGAAAACTTCAAGACTTCCTTTAAGGTATCGGCGCGGGACTTAACGCCCTGGCGTCAGGAATATCGCTTGAAGTTTGACGACGCCCCCGTATGCTGGCTGTTCGGCAATGCGTTACCGCAGCGGCAGGCGGACGGTTCGGTGCTGTGGCACGGCTTCATTACCGACATCACCAAGCACAAACAGACTGAAGTGGAACTGCGTATCGCCGCCACCGCTTTTGAACTGCAAGACGCCATGTTGGTCACCGATGCCAATAATGTCATCCTCAAAGTCAATCAGGCCTTTACCCTGATCACCGGTTACAGCGCCGAGGAAGTCGTTGGCAAAACGCCCAATTTACTCAGCTCGGGACTGCATGACAAAGCTTTTTACAGTGCAATGTGGGAGAGCATTAATCGCACCGACGCCTGGCAGGGCGAAATATGGAATCGGCGCAAAAACGGCGAGATGTTCCCTGAATGGCTTATTATCACGGCGGTAAAGGAGCCTGATGAAAAAAGCGAACACGTCAATCACTATGTCGCCTCCTTCTCCGACATTACCTCGCGCAAAGCCGCCGAGGAGGAAATCAAGCAACTGGCCTTTTATGATCCGCTCACCCAACTGCCTAATCGTCGGCTGTTGCAGGAACGGCTTAAACACAGCATCGAAATAGAACGACGCGACGGCAAGCGTCTGGCATTACTGATGCTCGACCTTGATCGTTTTAAAGCGGTCAACGACAGCTTGGGGCATTTAGCGGGCGACGAGTTGCTGCAACAGGTCGCCGTGCGCATCTCGGCCAGGTTGCGTGACGTAGACATGGTGGCGCGCCTGGGCGGCGATGAGTTTGTGGTGTTGCTGGAAGATATTGCCCATGCCGAAGATGCCGCGCGGGTGGCGGCAGAAATCATTTTCGTTTTAAGTAAACCGTTTCAGCTAACCCAAAGCAACGATGTCCAGATTGGCGCCAGCATCGGCATCAGCCTGTATCCGGAACACGGCGCGAGTTATGAAATACTCATGGATCACGCCGATGCCGCGCTGTATCAAGCCAAGGATCAAGGCCGCGGCTGTTATGCCTATTTTTCCGAAGACCAAACCATCGCCGCCCGCGAGCGGATTGCATTGGAAACGCGGCTGCGCCGGGCCATCGAGCAAGGGGAGTTGCGGATTTTCTACCAACCGCAGGTGGATATTGCCAGCGGCCGCATAGTCGGCGCCGAAGCGTTATTACGCTGGCAAGACCCGACCGAAGGACTGATTCCGCCGCTACGCTTTATCCCGATCGCCGAAGAAACCGGACTGATCCTGGAAATTGGCGCATGGGTGCTGCGGGAAACCTGTCGACAAGGCCGCCGTTGGCTGGATGCGGGCTTACCTCCGCTCACCTTGGCGGTCAATGTTTCCCCCCAGCAGTTCCGTCGCGGCGACATTAGCGCCTTAGTTGCTACGGCGTTGAATGAAACAGGATTTCCGGCCGAATATCTGGAGTTGGAAATGACTGAAAGCGGTCTGATGGAAAATCAGGAGCACGTCATGGAACTGCTGAACAAGCTACGTTCGCAGGGCATCCGACTTGCCATTGACGACTTCGGCACCGGCTTTTCGTCGTTGGCTTATCTCAAGCACTTTCCGCTGGATGTGTTAAAAATCGACAAAAGTTTCATCGACGATATTCCTAACTTGCAAGACGATATGGAAATTGCCGCGACTATTATCGCCATGGGGCATATTCTGGGCTTTAAAGTGCTGGCCGAAGGGGTAGAAACGCCTGAGCAACTGGCGTTCTTGCGGGAGAAAAACTGCGATTCGTACCAAGGTTATATCCTTAGTCCGCCGGTACCGGCTGAAGCGTTTGCCCTGTTGTTACGGGAACAGGGATTTGAGTAACGCTAAGACAATGGAACGCAGATGATTGTGATGACCGCGGATAACAAATTTAAACCCATTAGAAGCAACCCGAGTAGGCCGGAATAAGCCGGTTCGAGCGGTAGCGAGAGCTGGTGTTTCCGGCAAACAGCATCTAAATTCGCCGGAAACGCCACCTCGCGCTACGCGCTTGGATGGCCTTATTCCGGCCTACATAACTGTTGTTACAGGAGCAAGGAATTAATTAATTTTTTACCACGAAGACACGAAGATCACGAAGAATGAAACATAAAACTTCGTGATCTTCGTGTCTTCGTGGTGATATGCCTTAAGCTGAGAACAGTTAAAGCAAGTTTACAGATATTTAACTTCCGGCTTGCCGTCAGACTTAACCAGTTCGCCGATAGTAAAAGCCTTCTCGCCCAGTTGGCTGAGGGCTTGCAGCGTCGCCCGCTCATCTTCGGCGGCAACGCAAACTATCATGCCGATGCCGCAATTAAAGGTGACCAGCATATCTGCTTGAGAGACATTACCCTTTTCCTGCAACCACTTGAAGATGGCCGGAAACTCCCAGCAAGCAAGCTCGATGTTGGCCTGAGTGCCTTGCGGAAGAACGCGCGGCAAGTTCTCGGTCAAACCGCCGCCGGTAATATGGGCCAGCGCATGCACCGGCACTTTATCCAGCAGCGCCAGCAACGATTTAACGTAAATTCGGGTCGGTTCCAGCAAGGCCGCGCCCAAGGTTTTGCCATTAAACGAATCGGTCAGCGCAACATTGCTGTGCGTAATGATTTTCCGGATTAACGAATAGCCGTTGGAATGCGGGCCTGACGACGCGATGCCGATCAGCTTGTCGCCGACTTGGACTTTGCTGCCGTCGAGCACTTTGCTTTTTTCGACAATGCCGACGCAAAACCCGGCCAGATCATACTCGCCATCCGCATACATGCCCGGCATTTCCGCGGTTTCGCCGCCGACCAGCGCCGCGCCGGCCAGCTCGCAACCTTTGCCGATACCGTCTACCACCGCTGCGGCAGTATCGACATCCAATTTGCCGGTCGCAAAATAATCAAGAAAGAACAAAGGCTCTGCGCCTTGAACGATAATATCATTGACGCACATCGCAACCAGATCGATGCCGATGGTGTCATGAATATTCAGCTCATTGGCCAGCTTCAGCTTGGTGCCTACGCCATCGGTGCCGGAAACCAGAATCGGCTGCCGGTACCGATCCAACGGCAATTCAAACATCGACCCGAAACCGCCTAAACCTGCCATAACCCCTGCGGTCCGTGTTCTGGCGGCAATAGGTTTGATGCGCTCGACCAATGCATTACCGGCTTCGATGTCAACGCCGGCGCTTTTATAATTCAAGCCTTCTTGATTTTGTTCGCTCAATGTGGTGTTCTCTTGCTAAAATTTAAACTTCCGATATTGTACAAGACATCATCGGTTTTGTCTGAAGGATATGCCTGTGTATTGGTAACGACTCGGCAGTGGGAAAAATGGACTGTCGATGGCGCAGATAATTAAGATTAATAAGCTTTGGCACGTAAAAAAATAATTAACGCAGTTCCCTGTTAAATACAGGAATCAACCGAAACTGCCAATGACAACACAACGTCTTTTCGAGGAGCGGATATGAAAGCAACAACACTGTTTAACCCCATACTGTTTATTGCAACGGTATTATTTACCAGCACAACAATGGCTTATGATCCCGGCAAGACCGACGAGATTTGTAAAAAACCCCAATTTAGAGACTTCAATCTTCCTGTCTATCAAGAACCTGAAAAAACCGAAGTGCCGCCTGAATCGACGCTTTCCTTCATGATCTCGCCCTGGGCCAAGCCGGACACCATCAAATTGACCGCCAAAAATCAACATCTCGAATACACCGTTGAAAGCAACAGCAGCTTTCACCGGGTTAAAGCAAAGTTACCTGCGGCTTTCAATGGTCAATATGTCAGGATCAATGTCACCGCCAAAGCAGACTTGGGATGTTACGATAACAATGGCTGGCTGATTAAAATCGCGGATAAGTAACAGCGGTGAAAGACTAATGGCGAAAGGCGAAAAAAACCAGGCTACCGAGGATCGTTCTTCGCCTTTCGCCTGCTTTTCTAATAAAGCACCTTATCGATTTTTTCAGCCCAGATATTAAACGGCTGCATCGCATCCGGCAGGCTTAAGTGCAGCATGGCGATGCGACGCTGATGCGGCAACACGGAAATCTCGTCGTAAATAAAGCTGTCGTCAAAGTTGGCGGCAGCCGCATCATGCCGACTACAAGCAAAATAAACTTTTGCCAGTCTCGCCCAATAGATTGCACCCAAACACATCGGACAAGGTTCGCAGCTGGAATAGAGGATACAGCCCGGCAACTGGAAATCGTTCAGCTCTTTGCAAGCCAGGCGTATAGCCATCACTTCCGCATGGGCTGTCGGATCGATAGTGCTGGTGACCTTGTTGCCGCTGGCGGCAATCAGCCGATTATCCTTTACGATAATCGCACCGTAAGGACCGCCCTGCCCTGACTTGGCATTTTCCACGGCCAGATCGACGGCTTGCTGTAAAAACGTCTTATGCATCTACAAACCTAACGGATTGTTGGGGTCTATGCCATCCATAAAAGGCAGACCTCGCTCCTGATGAGTCAGTTGATATATCTTGCCCAACCAGTTATTGAATACCGCTTTTGCAGTGTCGCTCCAGGTATTGTCGATATGCTCCAGAACCAGGCTTTCCGGAAACTCCGCAAGCCGCTGCCCGCTCTGTTTGGCTAATCTGACCTGCTGTTCATAATCGACCAGAATCTGCTGAACGACATCGTTAAAATAATGTTCGGGGAACGGCGGATAGTCATCGCGTTCGGCGCGATAAAAGCGCAGGATTTCACGCTTATATTCTTTTAACAGGCTGATGTCGTCATATTCAGGATGTCCCTGAAAAAACACAATGCGAAACCCATCCGGACTGACCGCAAGATGCACCCCGGCTTCTTGACTAACCGCCAAAACCTTGAGTCCGTGCCGCTCCATGTCGCTTTGAAATATTTCATTAAAACGGGAATGAGGCACATCGAAACGGGTGTTGATTTCTGCGACCAACGGATGACTGCGATCGATTAGCTTATGCGAAAACACCCCCCAGCGCTTAGCCGGCAAACGGGTGCGTTCAATGCCGTAACAGTATTGAATGAGGGCATGGGTAGCAAGGCACGAACACAGTATCGAAGTGACATTTTCCTTGGCCCAGAAAAAAACCTCGCTCAGCGGCTGCCAGAAATCCTCTTCGGGCAATCGGGGATGGCTGACATTAGCCCCGCTGATAATCAGCGCGTCCAATCCGTCCCGTTTGATTTGCTCAAAGGACTCGTAATATTTAGCGATATGGGCTTGCGCTTCCGGACTTCTTTTCATTCCTTCAATGGTAAAAGGATGCACATGGAATTGAACAATTTGATTGCACGCGCCCACCAAGCGGAAAAACTGTCTTTCCGTCGCTTCCAGTGCGGCATCGGGCATCATGTTGAGCAGCCCGATATGCATTTCCCGTATATCCTGATTACTGGCGCGATCAGGGTCTAATATTTCCTCCCCTTCTTCACGAAGACGTTGAAAAGTGGGCAAATCAGTATAAGCAACTAAAGGCATAACCGAACTCCGTCCGTATCATTGCTGGGAAGCCAGCGCATCGGCGATCAGCCGGATAAAGTCATCTTCGCCTTTAACGCTGGACACATCATTTGCATCGACCGTATAGCCGTATTGATCGGCGATAGCTTGGTAGCGGGGCAATCGGGATTTGAAGAGCTCGGGAAAAACCCAGGAAACAAAATCATCCGGTTGCATGACATCCGTGGAAGCGTAGTTTTTAAGCTTCATGAATTCGGCAATTTTTTCATCAAGAAAGGCTTCCCGGTAATACAGCGGCTTGGGATCGGATTTGGCGCGCTCAATAATGGTTTGCTCCAACGCCGGCGGTATTTTGATATAAACAATCAGCGTGTTCTCGGCCAGCGTCTCCAGCACCTCGGGGCTGTCCAGCTCGCAAACGCTGCCGCCCGCATCATTGACGAAATGCTCGTAGCCGTAAATGTCTACCGCTTTATAAATAAACTCCGGCACATCGTTCATCGCCGCAATCTCAGCCTGATGATGCAGTTTTTGCCGACGCTTGAATTCCTGTAAAGACAAGCCGCCCAAGTCGGAATTACCGAGCTTGCCGAGAAAGCTGGAAACGGGAGCCAGATTATCAACGGTTATCTTGTTACTGATATGGATGGAATCGGAAAGCAACAGCTCCCGCAAAAAGGGAACGCGCATGGCCTGACGTTTAATATTGTCCAGGATAGGCTCTTCCAGGTATTTTGTGCCGATCCTGTAGTCGCCGGAATAGTGAAACCATTTGGCTTTAGGCAATTTATTGGCCAGCGTGGTTTTTCCCGCGCCGGACATTGCCAACAGGGTAATACGTTTTGTTTTCCAGTCCAGAAATTCCTGAGGACTCATTTTCATATGCTGTTTCCTAATTAGTCCAGATAATCTTCGATGTCCATATCTTCAGGATTTGGCCTGTGTTCGTCGGGGTCGGTATAACCCAGATCATCGGTTTCCATATCGTCAAAAGGCGCGCTCCAGTCTTCAGGATCTTCGATATAGTCGAAGGTTGAGGTATACCAACTGTCGTGATCGTATTCGCCAATATCGCCGTTAAGATATTGAACTTCAATGGAATCTTCACTGTCGTCAATAGCGATAACTTTAAATTTCAGGTTATTTTCTACGTCCTTGTACCAACTGCCGATGATGGGGTCTGCTATGGTGCTCATGATTATTCCTCAATGCTTGACTAGAATGTTTCAATACAAACTATCTTAAAAAGGTAAGTGATATTACTAACAATGCGAAAGAAAATACAAAGGTATTTTATACAGGTCGGGATACATTTTGTTTACGGCGTTTTAGGTTGAAATCCGCGTCAAAGCCTGCTAAACGAGACTAAATTAGAATTATCAGAGTGTTATATTTATAAAGGAAGCGCCGCTTTCTTGCAACAATAAGCTAAAGGAAAAGGAAACAGGGGACGGAGCCTGATGTATCCCCACAAATTTTCCAAGTTCGTCGTTCCGGCAGGCATGCCGGAACCCAGTGCCATGGAGGGTCGCTTTGTGACTTTTCAGGTACTTAATGAAAATGGGGGGTATTTTAAAGTTTCACATCCTTGTGACTGGATGCCGGCATGACGACTTTCCGGCTAGGTTGCAGATATTGATTGCGCAAAATATCAAATAATCT
>DAINRH010000143.1:0-9733 GCA_036741905.1 Methylobacter sp.
GGCATCGTCAATCGCACGGCCCCCGGTTATGAAGAAAACTACGCGGTGCCTTATTCGGATTTTATCGAGAGCATCCGCAGTCGCAGTGTCTCTGAGGTGGTGATCAGCGGCGTCAGTATTGAAGGCCGCCGCAGCAATGGCGAGCACTTTACCACCTATAATCCCAACGATCCGCGCCTGATAGACGAGTTGCTGGAGTATGGCGTCAAAATCAAGGTGGACAAGCCGCAAGTGACTTCGACGATTACCCAAATCCTGATTTCCTGGGCGCCGATGCTGTTGCTGATCGGTTTGGCGGTTTATTTTATGCGTAAGCAAAGCGGTGGAGCGGGGCAAATGGGTTTCGGTAAAAGCCGCGCCAAGTTGATGGCCGAAGATCAGATCAAAGTGCGTTTCAAGGATGTCGCCGGAGTCGAAGAAGCCAAGCAGGATGTCGTGGAAATGGTCGATTTTCTTAAAGACCCCGGTAAATATGAAGTGTTGGGCGGCAAAATACCGCGCGGTGTGTTGATGGTCGGACCTCCCGGCACCGGTAAAACGCTGTTGGCTAAAGCCATCGCCGGTGAAGCCGGAGTGCCGTTTTTCTCGATCTCAGGCTCCGATTTCGTGGAAATGTTTGTCGGCGTCGGCGCATCAAGGGTGCGGGATATGTTTGTTGAAGCCAAAAAGCGAGCGCCGTGCATTATTTTTATCGACGAAATCGATGCGGTCGGTCGGCATCGCGGCAACGGCGGCATGGGCGGCGGTAATGACGAGCGCGAACAAACCCTGAATCAGTTGTTGGTCGAAATGGATGGCTTCAGCGGCAACGAAGGCATTATTGTGATCGCCGCGACTAACCGCTCGGATGTTTTGGATAAAGCCTTGTTGCGGCCGGGCCGCTTCGACCGCCAGGTGCAGGTCGGCTTGCCCGACATCAAGGGCCGCGAGCAAATCCTCAAAGTCCATGCCGACAAAGTGCCGCTGGCCGATGACGTGAACCTCAATGATCTGGCGCGCGGCACGCCCGGATTTTCCGGCGCCGAGTTGGCTAATCTGATTAACGAGGGCGCGTTGTTTGCCGCGCGCAGCAATCAGCGCGTGATTACGATGAGCGATCTCGACAAGGCCCGCGACAAGATGATCATGGGCGCGGAAAAACGCACCCTGGTGATGAGTCGGGACGATCTGTTGATGACCGCTTATCACGAGGCCGGTCATGCGATTGTCGGCCGGATCGTACCGGATCACGACCCGGTTTATAAAGTCAGTATCATGCCGCGCGGCGGCGCATTGGGTATCACTATGTTCCTGCCGGAACGCGACCAATACAGCGCGGGCAAGGATAAGCTGGAAGGCCAAATCTCCAGCCTGTTCGGCGGCAGGGTCGCGGAAGCGTTGATTTACGGCAAAAACAAAGTCACCACCGGCGCGTCCAATGACATTGAACGCGCGACGCAATTGGCGCGCAACATGGTCACCAAATGGGGCTTGTCGGATCGTCTCGGTCCTATGGATTACGGCGATAGCGAAGGCGGCTATATGGGGCCGCAAGCCAAGCCGATGTCCGAGAAAATGGCGCAAGTCATCGACGAGGAAATCCGCCATGTCATCGATACCAACTATCAACGCGCCGAGCAAATCCTGAAAGACCATATCGATATTTTGCACAACATGGCGCATGCCTTGCTGGATTGGGAGACCTTGGACAAGTACCAGATCGATGCGTTGATGCAAGGGGGAATGATAGCTCCGCCCGAGCCGGTTGTGGATGACGTTCAACCCTGGGTCGGCGAAATTGAGCTGGATCAAGGCGGCAGTAAAAAACCGAAAGACTCGCAACTCGCGGCGTCTTGAATCTAACTTATTCGGCCCGCGGCTTAAGCCCAGGCCATCCTATCCTCCTCTATATGCCCTCCAAACTTGTGTGAAGGGCATCTTTTTCCTTGGAGATGAGTATGATAGACAAATTTTTAAATCAAAAAACGCTGCCATTGCTGAGTATGTTGTCGGCAATCAATTTTAATGTTGCGGTTATTTTTCTGCTGGTCGTCAGTCTTTTTTCGGCAGCCGGCAGTTCTTTGTTTTTTGACAATAACAGTGAGCTTTATGGGCCGTTGGCCGGCAACTTGCGCTTGATGCTGATTTATTTAACGTTAAGCCAATTTGCCGGGTATTGTTTTTGCAGTTACAGCCAAAACTATCGCCCATTGCTGCCAATAGGGCTGTTTTGGCTGTTGCTGATGGGCTCAATCGAATTTTACGGCATGGTTAACCAGATACCGATAGATGAAGACTACGGCTGGTTTTTTTTGTATTTGGGTTTGTCCAATTGGGTTTACGGCGGGTTTATGCTTGCAAACGGGTATCAGCGCCGGGATGTTGATTGAGGGATCATGGAAGTCGTAAATTGTTTCGAAATGCCATTATTTACAAGACCAATGATGTGATGATATCGGGGAATTATATCGGTCCCAGGGCGGGAGAACGGAGCTGTTTGATTCTCGGGTGTCATTCTTATTTTGCAGGCAAAAAGACTTGTACGTCCTAAAGCGTTGGGTGATACTTATATCGCATAACCCAACGAAGGAGGCTTTATGGCTATCTCAATTCAGTTGCCCAGCGATGTGGAAGCCAGATTACAAAACTTGGCGGCCCGTACCGGGCGTAGCAAAACCTATTACATCACCGAGGCCGTTCTTGAACACTTGGATGACCTCGAAGATTTGTATTTGGCAGAGCGGGAGCTTGAAGCGGTTCGTGCAGGTACATCCTCCACGGTTCCCCTAGTCGATGTGATGAAACGCTATGGCATGGAAGGTTGAGCTATCAACGCTGGCACAGAAAAACCTTGATCAGCTAGACCCTCAAATTGCCCGGCGAGTCCTCGCGTTTCTGAATGAACGAGTCGCACCTCTGGATGACCCCCGCTGCATTGGTGAAGCCCTGAAGGGATCGCGCTTGGGCGAATTCTGGAAGTATCGCGTAGGCGACTACCGGATTATTTCGAGTATTGAAGATGGCGCTTTGACAATCCTTGTGGTGCGGATTGGCAACCGCCGAGAGGTGTACCGTTAAGCCATTTTCTAAACGGAGTGATCTATGGAGTCCGGCCCTTATAGACAGTTCGTAGCAATCATCGCCCATATCATGCTCATTGTTTGTCCTGTTCAGCAAACACATCCGCGGCATCACGGAATTTGCCTTGCTTGATCTCGCGGTTCCCGAGTGCCGGAATTTTCAACAGAGCAAGCATTTCTTCCTGTTCCTCATAGCTCTTCACATCCATAATAACAAACTTAGTCTCTTAAACGGTCAATGTCGGTTTAGGGTATTATTTCGGTCAATCCAAAGTTCAGTTTCTATATTGTTCAACCCAGAATAAAGGCTTTTTCAAAGCGCGATTAAAAAGACCGGAACCAAGATGAACACACTTGCTCAACTCCATGCTGATATCGAAGCGCGCGTTAGCGCTATCCGTGACGATAATCTCGATTGGCTATGCCGAATGGGCTGCGACGGCTGTTGCCGACGGCTCGCCGAAGTACCCCGGCTCACTGCGGCGGAATGGGATTTGCTGCGGGACGGACTGGCCGCGCTGCCCCCGGAGCGGCTGCTGGAAATTGGCCGGAACATCGCCGCATTGGCCGAGCAGCCATCACGCCCCATCGTTTGCCCGTTGTTGGACCGGTCGGCGGGAGCTTGCCTGGTCTACGTCCACCGCCCGGTGGCCTGCCGCACGTACGGGTTTTATGTGCAGCGCGATCAGGGACTTTATTGTAAGGACATTCAGTCGCGCGTGGCCGGTGGCGCTTTGGGCGACGTGGTGTGGGGCAATCAGGATGCCATTGATCGCCGTCTCGGCAGTCTGGGCGAGACCCGCGATTTGACCGAGTGGTTCGCGCTCTGGAAGGAGGCCGGGGGCATGGTTTGAAAGGTGCCGCATTGTCCGCAGAATATCAAGCTCCGATAAGAGCCGTAGGGCATACTCATTTGTTACGGACAATGGGTTGCATCAGTAAATTATTTTTTTATGCTATCAGGGCAAATCTGAAGGCATAGCGCTTAGGGTAAGCGCCCGATATCGTTCCAAATCCTCCTGAGTATCCAAATCCCATTGTTCGATCAGTTCGTGATGGCGAAGCTTATAGTGTTCGATACGGTTGCGGGTTTGGTCCAGCACTCGTTCCGTTCCCCAGGGCATGTTATCAAAGAGTTCCGGGTGAGGTTGGTTGAGTCCGATCAGCACATAGCCGCCGTCTTCTGCGGGAGCTATCACGACCTCATTTTCCTGATTCAAAGCGATTAGCGCTTGTTCCAGATCCTGTTCGGTTAGTGACGGGCAATCGCAGCCCATTAACAATGCGTGGGCGTAGTCGGCAAGCGCCGAGCAAAAAGCATGGTGCATGCGTTCGCCTAAATCGGCGCCTTGTTGTTGCCGGAGAGTGAGCGGATAGGTTGCCGCCGATGCGGTAAAAAATGCATGGTCGGTTGTGGGGGTGTGCCAAAGCTGTATCGGGCATAAATTGCTGTTGGTCGCCCTTTGCAGCGTTTTTATACTGAGTTCGACATGAAGTTCTGCGGCCTGTTCGGCGGTTAACTTTGGGATTAGGCGAGTTTTAACCTGACCGGGAACCGGGGCTTTGCAGAAAATCATCAGGACGGCGTTGGGATATTTGTAAGTCATAATGCGGGTGAGAGGCCGGTTGCCCTTATGTACGTCAACTTAATCAATAAAATATAAATGGATTAATTCACCACGAAGACACGAACGACTGTACGGATACAGGAGGTAGAGCAATGCAGGAGCAATTGCCGAGAACACGAAGTTTTTATTTTGGTTTCCTCGTGTCTTCGTGGTGATATGTTTTAAATCGATCTCTACGGGTTTTTAATGAATCATCGTTTCAGCAACGGCTTAAACGGCAACAGCAATAACTGCACAAAGCCTAATTCATGAAGCTCGCGAAAAGGCTTTAAACCGATAGCCATAGCTGTTTGAGACTGTCTGGGTTCGGCAACATAGGTTTTGCATAGCCTGTCCCAGCAGGAAATAGAAAAACCGTAATTGCTGTCGGTTTCGGCTGGAATCGTTGAATGATGGATGCGATGCATGTCCGGGGTGATGATCAGCCAACGCAGTTTTTTATCGATCGCCGGTGGGATGTCGATGTTGCTGTGGTTAAAAGTCGCCGCGCCGTTGAGGATAATCTCAAACGCGATGACCGCTAACGGGTTCGCGCCGATTAAAACAATGCACAGCACTTTGTACAGCATCGAAATCATGATTTCCAGCGGGTGAAAGCGCACGGCGGTGGTGGCGTCGAATTCCAGGTCGGTATGATGCACCTGATGTAAACGCCAAAGCAGCGGCCATTTATGCGACACGATGTGCTGGCAGTAAATGGCAAAATCAAGAAACAATAAGGTCATAATAATCGACAGCCATTCTGGGACGGCCAGCCGGTTTAACAAGCCGTAACCTTGGCCTGCGGCGGCGACGGCGCTCAGATAGGCAAAACCGCCGAGACTTAAGCGCATGACCGCCATGTTGAATGCGGCGAGTCCCAGGTTAACCGGCCAGCGCTGTTTGCGGCTGATGTGTTGGACTCTTCTGGGGCTGACATGCTCCCAGCCAATCATGATACAGAAAATACCCAGCGCTACGGATAAACGAATTACGGTTTCCAAAACTGCCCCCTGCAATAAAGTGCGGCCAATGATTGCGGGTCTGTGCCAAGGCAGTAACGCAGGCGTAAACTCCACATCAGCAGTATAGTCCGGTAGATGCCGTAATGCTCCCATCTTCGGCCGGAGCTGGTGACTTTGGCGTTAAGGCAAATCGGCGGGCTGATTTTTTTTAGCGCCTTGCTCAAGGCGATGTCTTCCATCAAAGCGATTTCTGGATAATGGCCAACGGTATCAAATGCTTTTTTTGTGGCAAAAATAACTTGGTCGCCGGTGGCGATGCCGGTCAGGCGGGAACGCCGGTTCATCATCCAGGCGATGATTTTCAACATGAAATGGTCGCCGCTTAGTTGAATATCGAAACGGCCCCATTGTCTGCTGCCGAGATGTTGTTCGATCAGTTGCAAGGCGTTTTCAGGCAAATAGGTGTCGGCGTGCAGGAAGATTAATATTTCTCCGTTTGCATGGCTTGCGCCGATGTTCATTTGCCGGGCGCGGCCTTTTGCCGAGCTGATGATTTTGTCGGTCAAATGGGCGTGAGAATAATCAGACGATGCGTTTCCGGCATCGACTATGATGATTTCACAGTTACCGCGCAAATGCTGCAACGCAAGTAAACACGAGGCTATAGTTTTTTCTTCGTTCAGGGTTGGGATGATGATTGAAAATTTCATTAGTCGAAAATTTAAAAATTTCACCGCGATTGCACGTTAGACCTTCCAGGTTTTAAAAACCTGGAAGGTCTACATATCGGCCTGTTTCTGGTAATGGACTGTCGGAATGACGACGTCCCGCAGATACTTGTGTATAACGATGAGCGCCGGAACGTGGGAACGATGCGGCGATGTAATAAAACTTTGTGCCTTCGTGGTGAGTAATAGATTAATCACCCCGTCTGATGCTGCAAAGCCGCTCTGATGCAGCGTAAAACGCCATAACTGTATTGCCCGTCAAACAACTCATAAACCGGCTTAAGCGCGTTCCGTTGTTCTTCGGGCAAGTTGATAATCGCTTCTTCTATCCGGCTGATTTCCTGTTCGGGCAATTCAACGACATCGGCCAGCACCAACATGCCCTGTTCCAGAGACTGGGCCAGATGCCCGTAAATAGTCGTCTCTTGCAGCTCTCGTTGCCGGGCGATCTGCTTTACGCTGTAACCCAACCGGAATAAAGCTACCGATTCGGCCATGGTGTCCGACAGGTCAATCGGTCCGTTGCTAATGTCGGCAAATTCCTTAATCACTGCCAAGAATTCATCGGCGTAAAGTTCCAATTTACGCTCGCCGACGCCGGACAGCAGGCTCATTTGCTGTCGATTGGACGGCTTGGCTTCCAGCATCGCCATCAAGGTCGCGTCATGAAAAATAACATAAGGCGGTACGTCCTGGGCGTCGGCAATCATCTTGCGCTTCGCGCGCAAAGCATTCCACAACAGGGTATCGTCAGCTTTGGCAAACTCCCGGTTGGTTTTCTTGCCGCCGCTTCGACCGCGTTCAGGTTTTGCA
Organism: Methylobacter sp.; assembly: GCA_036741905.1. GTDB lineage: Bacteria > Pseudomonadota > Gammaproteobacteria > Methylococcales > Methylomonadaceae > Methylobacter_A. The sequence goes on from DAINRH010000143.1 coordinate 7,173, forward strand.
GGTTGCAAATCCTTGCGCAGCATCAGTTGCTGCTCGCCGCGTAAAATAGGCCGACAGGCTTCGGTCAGTTGCAGTGCGCCAAAGCGGTCGAAATCGACGGCGACCAAGCCCCGTGCGACCAGTTGCCGGAATACCGAATGCCATTGCTGTTCATCAATGTCCGTGCCGATGCCGAACGTAGACAGCTTATCGTGTGCGGCTTTTAAAATCCGTTCGGTAGTCTTGCCGCGCAATACGTCGATCAAATAGCCGACGCCGTAGCGTTGCTGGGTGCGGTGGATGCAAGACAGCGCTTTTTGCGCGGCCAGCGTGCCATCCCAGGTATTGACAGGTTCCAGGCAGGTGTCGCAGTTGCCGCAAGGCTGCTCAAGAGTGTCGCCGAAATAAGCCAGCAAGGCTTGGCGGCGGCAATGAACCTGTTCGCACAAGGCCAGCATCGCATCCAGTTTGTGGTATTCAACGCGTTTATGCGCTTCATCGGCATTGGAGTCCTGAAGCATTTTCCGCAAGGTGATCACATCCTGCAAACCGTAAGCCATCCAGGCGTTGGCGGGCAATCCGTCGCGCCCGCCCCGGCCGGTTTCCTGATAATAAGCTTCAACGCTTTTGGGTAAATCCAGGTGCGCGACGAAGCGCACATTGGGCTTGTCGATGCCCATGCCGAACGCGATGGTCGCGACAATCACCAAACCTTCTTCCATTAAAAACTGGTGTTGGTGTTTGGCGCGCAAACCGGCGTCCATCCCGGCATGATAGGGCAGGGCGTTGACGCCTTTGGCTCTGAGCCATTCTGCGGTGGCGTCGACTTTTTTGCGCGACAGGCAATAGACAATGCCTGAATCTCCTGCGTGTTCGGCGCGAATAAAATCGATCAGCTGGTCGCGGGAATTTTGTTTTTGTACGATCCGGTAGCGGATGTTGGGGCGGTCGAAGCCGCCAAGATAGAGTTGGGCCTGTTCCAAATTGAGGCGTAGTTTGATTTCTTCGCGGGTTTTGTCGTCAGCCGTTGCGGTCAGTGCGATGCGGGGAATATTGGGGAAACGCTCATGCAGCAGGGACAGTTGCAGATAATCGACCCGGAAATCGTGCCCCCATTGGGAAACGCAATGCGCCTCGTCAATCGCAAACAGGGCGATTTTGATGCGTTCGAACAGTGCGCCGGTACGCGCCGAAGTCAATCGTTCCGGCGCTATGTACAGCAAATCGAGCTCGCCGTTAAGCAGCTGCTGCTCGATGATTCGGGATTGTTCGAGCGATAAGGTTGAGTTGAGAAACGCGGCTTTTACGCCCAATTGCAGCAAGGCATTGACTTGGTCCTGCATCAATGCGATCAACGGCGAAATTACGATGCCTACGCCGGGCCGAAGCAGGGCTGGAATCTGGTAGCACAACGATTTACCGCCGCCGGTCGGCATCAAAACCAGCGCATCCTGTCCTGCTATCAGTTGTTCAATAACCTCCTGTTGCGAACCTCTAAATTTATCGTAACCAAAAACGGTTTTGAGTATTTCTATGGGTTTGTTATTCATAATGCCTTTTTTGATCGGCTTAAATAATCATGGTTTTGTGTATGCATTATTGAATAATTCATCCGGTTCAGGCGTCTGATTCAGAAACTTTAAAGATTTTTATTTTACTTTAAACGGCGTCTTAATAAATCAAACTAAATATTGGTAAATTGAATATAACAGCCGATTGGGGCCTTAGCGCCTAAAAAATTATTATTTTGCCGAATAAAATCGGGCCGATCCATCACTGCGGTCCATTTATCGAATAATGCTTGTGCAGGCATAGGAAAAATTTTTGTCGTGATTACGGGGGGCTTCAAATCTTACGATGCGCCTGTTTGGGATGTGATGTTGAGGTCCGGATAAGGTGCAGAGAGTTTTCGGATAAAAAAATTCTAGGGCCGGTGAGCGTGTAGAGTTTACTAAAAGCCGGAATTTAACGGGGATTGATTGAGTAGTTCATTTATTTACGGGCATTTTTGGTACAAAATTGTCGGATGGCAGGTCGGCGGTGAGCAAGGCAGTCGGCTGATGTTATGCGGGATATTTTTGTCCGGCCTGCGCAACGCCATGCAGCAAATACCGGTTTATGACAGTTATGTGGCTGTTTAACGCTCGATACGGTGGTGTTGGCAATTGTTCGAATATGACAGTGTAAAAAAGCTGAAATCACGTTTTTACATAAATATTGAGAATAAAAACACTTTGTTGATGTTGGTGATTGTTTATGTAAAAAGATCGGTCAGGTTGCTTTGGTAGTGATTAAGATGCGTCTTAGCCGGTAAAAATAGGTGGCATGTTTAATGTTATGAAGGAGGTTGGATCGTCTCGGATATATATAATAAAGTTTGTGCAGTTTACATGTATATTTCCCTCATTCGGCTGTTATCGGTATGCCAACGCAGAACATTGACTATTGGGCATTGACATCGGTCCCCTTTCTACTTTAAAGTTGCGTTCGCATAAAGAGTAAGTAACTAAAATTATAACTATTACTATAACCCATCGGAGCACGCATCATGGCAAAACCATTAATACAAATGGCATTAGATT
>DAINRH010000143.1:9743-11039 GCA_036741905.1 Methylobacter sp.
CCCATGCATCAAATATAATGGACTTAACTTGGTTAAAGAATTAAGAGCAAGATTCCCGGAAAAACTACTTTTAGTCGACCTTAAAACTATGGACGCAGGCGAGTACGAAGCAACACCTTTCTATGCGGCAGGTGCTGATATTTGTACAGTTTTAGGCGTGTCTGGCCTTGCAACTTGCGCAGGCGTTATCAAAGCAGCAAATGCACACGGTGCAGAAGCTCAAATCGATTTAATTAATGTTGAAGATAAAGTCGCATGCGCACGCGCGACTGCTGAAATGGGTGCTCATATCATGGGTATTCACACAGGTCTTGATGCTCAAGCGGCAGGTCATACTCCTTTTGCTGATTTGAATGATATCGCAAGACTGGGTTTAAACGTCAGAATTTCTGTTGCCGGTGGCATTAAACCGTCTACAGTTCAAGATGTAGTTCGCGCAGGTGCAAACATCATCGTGGTTGGCGCGGCAATCTATGGCGCTGCTTCACCTGCTGATGCAGCGCGTGAGATTCGCGAATTGGTTGACGCGGTATAATTATGCATCAGCAACTTATCATAGAAAAGATTTCAGGTGTTCTTGAAGCTACAGATGATACGTATGATGTAAAGTTAACCCAATTGCTTGATGGCGCCAAGCGCATATTTATCGCAGGCGCGGGGCGTTCCAAGCTGGTTGGTAATTTCTTTGCGATGAGGCTGGTTCACGGCGGTTACGATGTAAGCGTTGTAGGTGAAATTGTGACGCCGAGCATTAAAAACGGTGATTTGTTGATCATTATTTCCGGATCCGGAGAGACCGAGCAATTAATAGCATTCACTAAAAGTGCCAAAAAAATAGGTGCTAACATCGTTTTGATCTCTGCGAAAAATAGTTCAACCATTGGTGATCTGGCAGATGCGGTATTTCAAATCGGTAGTCCGGAACAATATGGTAAGATTTTAGGGATGCCCATGGGGACTGTGTTTGAGCTGTCTACCTTGTTATTTTTAGAGGCAACTATTTCTCATATTATTCATGATAAGGGAATTGCTGAGGAAATAATGAGAGAAAGGCACGCTAATTTAGAATAGCGACACAGGAACGAGTGGTTATGACCACTCGTTCTGGTCCTTGCGCAGGGTAAGCGCCGAAAGAATATGTTGTGACAGCGTCGATCAGGCTGGAAATTCACCATTTAGTAATCTAATAATAGTAAGGAGAAGAATATGACTTCGCGTCGAGAATTAGCGAACGCCATACGCGCTTTGAGCATGGATGCCGTGCAGAAGGCAAACTCTGGACATCCAGGCGCACCT
>DAINRH010000144.1:0-10974 GCA_036741905.1 Methylobacter sp.
GTATGACGCCGTCAGCGAGAAACCTACAGCGGATGTTTTTTTCGTGCCTTTCGTGTTTTTCGTGGACAATACGTAATATCAGTTAAGCGCATCGACACTCCGTAGGAGCGGGCCGCGCCCGCGATATTTGCACAGCGATTGCAGCGTTATAGCGCCATCATCGCGGACGCGGCCCGCACCTACAAGGCTTAACTTAATGGCAGTGGCGCAGAGCGTGGGAACGATGAGTTTTATTACCGACCATATTCTTAGTTGATGCATTTTCGTTTACTCTGAGCGGGTTCAACACATCCGCTTCGCGGACTTTATAACGAGTGTCGGAGGACGCATGTCACCACGACTTATATTCAAGGGCCTTGGCTTGACCCTACTGTTTTCCGCCTGCGTATTGGCAGGCGAAGAGCCGGTCATCGGGCAGGTATTAACATTAAAGGCCGCAACCGAGCAGGCGGTTCGGGATAATCCCGATTTGGCGCAGATGCAGGCCAGGGCTCAGGCGATGGCCGCAATTCCCTCGCAAATGGGCGCCTTGCCCGATCCTGAAATCAGCTTCAACGCAATGAGCCTGCCGGTTAATACCTTTAGCGCCGGTCAGGAAGACATGACGCAATTGGGCGCAGGCGTTTCGCAATCTTTTCCTTTTCCCGGCAAGTTAGCATTGCGCGAACAAGCGGCGGCTTTTGAAGCGGAAGCCGCATCGCAAAACGTCGCCGAGGTGCGCCGACGTTTACTCAGCGAGGTTAAAACCACGTGGTGGCTGATCTTTTACCTGGATCGGGCAATAAACATTGTCGACAGCAACCATGCCTTGTTGCGGCAATTTGTCGAGATTGCCGGAACCAAGTATGAAGTCGGCGAAGGTTTGCAGCAGGATGTATTGCTGGCGCAATTGGAGTTATCCAAGTTGCTCGATCAGCAATTGATGCTGAAAGCGTCGCGTCGCAATGCCGCCGCCAGTCTGAACGCGTTGCTGGATAAACCGGCTAATGAAGCGGTGCGTTTACCGGAAAAGGTTGATTTGCAATTGCCGACCGTTAAACAGGAAACCCAGCTTTATCAGCAGGCGGAAACAGCGAGAGCGGCTTTGGAAGGCAGCCGCCAAGGCATTAATGCCGCGCAATCGCGATTGGATTTAGCCAAAAAAGACCTGCTGCCTGACTTTAATCTGGGCGCTTCATATGGCGTCAGAGACGATATGCCTTCCGGCGACAGGCGCGCCGATCTGTTGAGTTTTAACCTGAGCATGAACGTACCGATTTTCGCCGCGCAAAAACAGGCCAAGGCAGTCGACCAGCGCACCAGCGAGTTAATGCAGGAAAAATACGCCCTACAGGATCAATGGAACAAGGTTCGCTTGCAAATCTCGCAAGGCTACAACGATTACCGGCGCGCCAAAGATCAGGTGGTCTTGTTTGACACCGGCATTGTGCCGCAGGCCAGACAAACCGTGGCTTCGATGCTGGCCGGCTACCAAGTCAACAAGGTCGATTTCCTGAATCTGGTGCGCAGCCAGATGACCTTGTTCGAATATGAAACCCAGTACTGGAAAGCTTTTACCGAAGCTAATCAAGCGCTGGCGCAATTAAGCGCGGCGGTCGGCCAGGAGGAAATTTATGAATAGGCCGTTAATCGTTACCGCTGTATTGATGCTGATTTTAGGAGTCGGCGTCGGCTATCTTGTCGCATCCAAACCGGTTAAGGAACAAGCCCGCAGCGCCTTGCCGGAACAAAAAAAACCGTTGTTTTATCGCAGCCCGATGAATCCGTCGGTCACTTCGCCGGTGCCTGCAAAAGATGCGATGGGCATGGATTACGCGCCGGTATTTGCAGAAGAGAATCATACTGAGCAAGGCAAAATCCTGTTTTACCGTAACCCGATGAACCCCGAAGTTACCTCGCCGACGCCGACTAAAGATGCGATGGGCATGGACTATGTGCCGGTTTATGCAGAGGCTGATGAGCCGAAAGGGAGCGTCAAAATCGATGCGGTTACCGTGCAAAACATCGGCGTGCGTACCGCTATAGCAAAAAGGAGCATACTTTCCCATATTGTTCGGGCGGTCGGACGCGTGGCGTATGATGAAGAACGCATCGTGCGCCTGCATCCCAAAACCGAAGGCTGGATTGAGACGCTGCGCGTCGATAAAACCGGGCAGCAGGTCAAAAAGGATCAGGATTTACTGAGCATTTATTCGCCGCAACTGGTTGCCGGTCAGCAGGAATATATTCTGGCCTTAAACAATCTTAAAGTGCTGGAAAAAAGCCCGATCGAGGACATCCGCCGGGGCGCGGAAGAACTGGTTAACAGCTCGCGCGAACGCTTAAAACTGCTGGATGTCCCTGCGCATCAACTGCACGATCTGACCCATGACCGGAACATCAAAAAAAGCCTGCATATTCATACCCCGGCGGACGGCATCGTGATTAATATAGGCGCCCGCGAAGGGCAATATGTGACGCCGGAAACCGAGCTGTACATGATCGCCGACCTGTCAAAAGTCTGGGTTTATGCCGATATTTACGAATACGAGCTGCCTTGGGTCAAGGTCGGCGACCCGGTTGAAATGCAGCTGGCCGGTGTTCCGGGACGCATTTTCAACGGCCATCTGGCATTTATTTATCCGTATGCCGAAGCGAAAACCCGGACCATCAAGGTGCGCCTGGTATTCGATAATGCTGAATTTTTGTTAAAGCCCGAACTGTTCGCCGACGTGACTATCTATGCCGGTAAACAAATCGATGCCGTAGTGATTCCATCCGAAGCGGTTATCCGTTCCGGGGCGAAAACCCAGGTTTTTGTGGTGCGCGGCGCAGGTAAATTCGAACCGCGGGAGATTACCGTCGGCTTATTGTCAAATAACGAGATTGCGGTGCTTGACGGACTAAAAGAAGGTGAAGAAGTGGTCACGTCCGCGCAGTTCCTGATCGATTCCGAATCGAAGTTGCGCGAAGCCACCGCAAAAATGATGGAGCCGTCTACGCCGCAACAGCCGGAGCCGAGCCGGCTGATTATGGAGCAGGGGGCGCATCGACATGATTAGTTTCAAAAGTAGGCGCTTTAGGCGAAGTCGCCGCCACGCTCTTGGAGCGCCATCATGGGGTAATGCAACATGATTGGCGCGATTATCGATAGTTCATTGAAAGACCGATTTATGGTGCTGCTGGGTGCGATTATCCTGGCTTTGGCTGGGCTTTGGTCGTTTAAAAACATGCCGCTGGATGCGATACCGGATTTGTCCGATGTGCAGGTCATCGTATTTACCGATTATGCCGACCAGTCGCCCCAGGTGGTCGAAAACCAGGTCACCTATCCATTGACCACCGCGATGCTGGCCGTGCCGCATGCCAAAGTGGTGCGCGGTTATTCCTTTTTCGGCCTGTCGTTCGTTTATGTGATTTTCGAAGACGGCACCGATATATATTGGGCCAGGTCGCGGGTGCTGGAATATCTGAACTATGTTAAAGGCCGCTTGCCGCAGGGCATCACGCCGACATTAGGCCCCGATGCGACCGGCGTCGGCTGGATTTACGAATACGCGCTGGTCGATAAAAGCGGCAGGCACGATCTGGCCCAGCTGCGCTCTATCCAGGACTGGTATTTGCGTTATCCGTTGCAGACCGTTTCCGGGGTGTCCGAAGTCGCTTCCGTAGGCGGTTACGTCAAGCAATATCAGGTGGAAGTCGATCCCAACGCCCTGCAAGCCTATCAAATCCCGTTATCGGCTGTTATCACCGCGATCAAGCGTTCCAATAACGATGTCGGCGGCCGTCTGTTCGAAATGGGCGAAACCGAGTATATGGTCAGGGGCTTGGGCTATATCAAATCCATCGCCGATCTTAAAACCATCCCGGTCGGCGTCGATGTCAACGGTACGCCGATACGCTTGCAGGATGTGAGCGCTATCCAGATCGGCCCCGAACTGCGCCGCGGCGTGACCGAGCTGAACGGCGAAGGCGAAGTGGCCGGCGGCGTGGTAATCATGCGTTTCGGCGAAAACGCCCAGAAGACCATTCAGGAGGTGCGGAAAAAACTGGATGAATTAAAAAAGGGCCTGCCGGAAGGCGTGGAGATCGTCACCGTTTACGATCGCGGCAGCTTGATCGAACGCGCGGTGGACACGCTCAATTCCGCGCTGATTCAGGAACTCATTATTGTTTGCGCCTTGGTCGCCTTGTTTTTGCTGCACCTGCGCTCATCGTTGGTCATTATTATTACCTTGCCGCTGGGCGTTCTAATGGCCTTTATGGTGATGAAATGGCAAGGCATCAACGCCAATATCATGTCGCTGGGCGGCATTGCGCTGGCGATTGGCGATATGGTCGATGGCGCGGTGGTGATGGTTGAGAATGCCCACAAGCATCTTGCCGAAGCGGCCGAGAAAAAACAGGCCGAACTGACCCCAAAAGAACGCTGGCAGGCGATAGGCAAAGCATCGCAGGAAGTAGGCTCCGGCCTGTTTTTCTCGCTATTGGTGATTACCGTATCCTTCCTGCCGATTATCGCGATGCAGGCGCAGGAAGGCCGATTGTTCAGTCCGTTGGCTTTTACCAAATCCTACGCGATGGCGGCGGCAGCGATATTGACGGTTACCTTGGTGCCGGTGTTGATGGGTTATTTTATCCGCGGCAAGATCATTCCCGAGCAGCTTAATCCGATCAACCGTTTTTTGCATGCCATTCACGCACCCGTTTTGAAGCTGGCGATGCGCTGGCGGGGGCTAACGATAATACTGGCCGCGCTGTTGATGGCATCGACGCTATATCCCTTGTCGAAAATCGGCAGCGAGTTCATGCCGCCTTTGTATGAAGGCGATCTTCTCTACATGCCGACCACGTTTCCCGGTATCTCGATCACCAAAGCCAAGGAACTGTTGCAACAGACCGACAAGATACTGAAAACATTTCCCGAGGTGCAGCAGGTGTTCGGCAAGATCGGCAGGGCGGAAACCGCAACCGACGCCGCTCCGCTGATGATGGTGGAAACCACCGTGCAACTAAAGCCTCAAGATCAATGGCCCGATCCCGGCAAGACCGCCCGGCAATTGATGAATGAAATGGACAAGGCCATTCATTTTCCGGGCTTGGCCAATAGTTGGACCATGCCGATTAAAAATCGTATCGACATGCTGTCTACCGGCATCAAAACACCGGTAGGCATCAAGGTTGCAGGCCCCGATTTGAACGTCTTGCAGTCGCTGGCATTGCAAATCGAACAGGCGATGCTGGCCTTGCCGGAAACGCTGTCGGCATACGGCGACCGGGCGGTCGGCGGTTATTTCCTGGATTTCGACATCAACCGGGAAGCGGCGGCGCGTTACGGACTGACCACCGGCGATGTGCAGGACGTCATCCAAAGCGCCATCGGCGGCATGAATATCACCGAAACCGTTGAAGGCCTGGAGCGCTATCCGGTCAATGTGCGCTATCCGCGCGATCTGCGCGACAACCTGGAAGCGTTGCGGCGGGTGTTAATCCCGACGCCGACCGGCAGCCAGATACCGTTGACGCTGGTCGCCGATATTAAATTCACCCGCGGCGCCGATGCTATCAAGACCGAAGACGCCAGGCCCAATGCCTGGGTTTATGTCGACATCAAGACCTCCGACATAGGCGGGTTTGTCGCGCTGGCGAAACAACAGCTGGCGGCGCAAGTCGCCATACCGGCCGGTTATACCGTTGCCTGGTCGGGCCAGTTCGAATATATGGAACGGGCGGCGGAGCGCTTAACATGGGTCGTGCCGATTACGCTGGTGCTGATTTTTGTCTTGTTGTATTGCGCTTTCCGCAACATCACCGAGCCTGTCATCGTCATGCTGACCATCCCGTTTAGCCTGATTGGCGGTATCTGGCTGGTGTATTGGCTCGGGTTTAATCTGTCGATTGGGGTTTATGTCGGCTTTATCGCCCTTGCTGGGACGGCGGCCGAAACCGGCGTCATGGTGTTGAGTTTTATCGATATTGAAATCGATAAACTGCGGGAGCAAAAACAGGCTCCTTTGACCGGCGCTGAAATCAGGGCCGCCAGCGAGGCCGCCACCGCTTTGCGGGTGCGGCCGGTTGCGATTACCTCGCTGGCCAACATCGTCGGCTTAATCCCGATTATGTGGGCGACCGGCGCAGGCGCCGATGTCACCCAGCGCATCGCCGCTCCGGCAATGGGCGGGATGTTGACGGTGCTGATATTAAGTCTTTTGGTGTTTCCGGTTATCTACAGCCTGGTTTTGCAGGTTCAGGAAGCGCGTAAGTCGAGATTAATCTAAAACTTCGCCTGCATTCCCACGCGGTGTACTTGCCGGTTAGACCTTCCAGGTTTTTAAAACCTGGAAGGTCTGTCTTGGCCTAACTGCGAATTTAAGGGTAATAGGTAGCCGTGCTTATTGTTTGAAGACGCTGAACTCCCTATCCTGCCTGATGATCAGCTGAAAAAACGCTGCCGCCTTGAACTTCTCCGGAGAACACCCATGAAAACAAAGTTACTGGTTACCCTGTTTTTAACGCTTGGATTGTTGGCCGCTTGCGCCGAAATGAATCCGCATCCGATGGATATGAATTTGGCCCTGCAAAACGCGAAAACCAAAGCCGATCATGAGGAGCTGGCGAAGCACTATGAGGAAGCGGCTGAAGAAATGCAGGTTAAAGCGGACGAACACAAAAAACTGCTGGGCCAATATGAGTCCCAAAGCTATCTCTACGGCAGACAGGCGGAAGATTTAAAAGCGCATTGCCAAAGACTGATCGATGTCTATGAAAAAGCTGCCGAGGAAAACTTGCATATGGCAAGAATGCATCGGCAGATGTAAGAACGACAAGTATTATTGATTTAAGGACATCCGGTGTAGGGCGCGCACGGCACGCCCTGCGTCCGCGAGAAAATCCTAAGTGCTAGTTGCGGTTTAACGCCGCCGCGGCATCCTGTTCGTTACCGGCCAGATGCGCGTCGCGGGGCGGCAAGACGTCGGCGACGACTTCCAGGCGCTTCCAGGCCGGCACCGGTGTTTCGCAATGTTGTTTGGGAACGAACGACGACTCTTCGACCAAGGTCATCTTGTGGATATAGCGCGGACAGTTGGGAAACATTTCCCGCACTGTTACCCGCAACACCAGTTCCGCTTCGGGCCAGTGATGTTGCAAAGGATCGTCGTCCTGAATGAAAGCGCTGCCGTTTAAACGAAGACGGGCTTGGCGCTGAAAGTCGACGAACAACAGGCTGACATGCTCGTTAACCAATACATTGCCTGCCGACAGGTACATGCCGCTGCCGTCGTAAAGCGGAAAAGCCAGGGTTTGTTCATCGATAACCTTGACCAAGCCGACGCTGCCGCCTTTGTAGGAACAGTTAGGCCGTCCTTCCCGATCGACGGTGGCGAAGAAAAACATGTTTTGTTCTTCGATAAACGCCTTGTCTTCGGGGCTGATTTGGCCGCTGACAATCGCATCGACCAGACGGTCGGCCATGGGCCGGGTCTCGAAACGGTCTTGCAGTTGACGGCTGCCTTCATGGAAAAATTCACTCATTGCTCCTCCGCGGAGTTATTGGTTGATGAAGAGGTGTCGGGAATATCGCCCAAGCTTCCCTTTAGCCTTGGGCGTAGCGGCCTTGGATGGGAAGTATTTATACAGGCTCATTTGGGTGGTGTTTGCCGCTTTGACAACGGCATCGACGCCGGTTGCCCTGATGCCTTGGTTATAAAACAGCTCTGATGCGGCTTGCAGGATTTTTTCTTGCAGATTTAAGGGCATGGGCGAGGGCAAAGGAAAGCAGGTTGATTGGCACTATACTGTTCGGTATATTGCAATGTCAACATGCTGACCGGTTGGCATATTGTTTATTTAAACAAAAAACCTGATTAGTAAGATGCTTCACCAGAGACAAAATATTCGATCTGTAGAGACGCGATTTATCGCGTCTCTACGGTTGATCTAGCTAATCAAGATAAATAAAGCCCAGCGTCAAGATTAGAAAGATGCATGCCGTAAGCCGGGAAACAACGGCCCTCTGTTTTTTCGTGGACAGTGCGTGCATCAGTTGCTATGTCGGGCATGATTCAGGCGAGCTCCTTCGCCCCCACGGCGCGCCATACCGATAAAGGCGATTAAAACTCTTGCCAATCGTCAGTACCCGCAGGCTGTAATTGCAGCTTGGCCGGTGAGTTTTTAGCCGCATAGGGTCTGACCCGTGTCATTGCTCCGGGGGCAGGAAGCGAATGAAACGAGCGGACCAAATTATGCGCGTTACCGTCCACTTTAAAGCTGCTCATGGTCATGGTCAGGCCTCGCGCCTGTTCTTCCAGGGATTCCGCTGCCGCCGCGGCGTGTTCTACCAAGGCCGCATTTTGTTGGGTTACGGTATCCATTTGAGCGATGGCTTGATTGACCTGCTCGATACCGGAACTTTGTTCGGCGGAGGCGGCGGTGATTTCAGCCATAATATCGGTAACGCCGCGCACCGAGCTGACGATTTCTTCCATCGTCAGCCCCGCTTGGGCGACCAGCTTGCTGCCGCCCGAAACTTTGCCTACCGAGTCGTTAATCAGGTCTTTAATTTCCCCGGCGGCGGTCGCGGCGCGTTGCGCAAGGTTGCGCACTTCTACCGCCACCACCGCAAAGCCCTTGCCTTGATCTCCGGCTCGGGCGGCTTCCACCGCGGCGTTGAGGGCGAGAATATTGGTCTGGAAAGCGATGTCGTCGATCACCGAGATAATGTCGCCGATCTTATGCGAGGATTCGTTGATGTCGTTCATCGTCATGACGACCTGGCCGATCACTTCAACGCCTTTGCCGGCGATGTCGGACGCGTCAGCGGCAAGCCGGTTGGCCTGTTGGGCGTTTGCCGCATTATGCTGCACGGCGGAGGTCAACTCTTCCATGCTGGCGGCGGTTTGTTGCAGGCTGGCGGCTTGCTCCTCGGTGCGATTAGATAAATCGTTGTTGCCGGCGGCGATTTCCTGAGACGCGGTGTTAATGCTGTCGGTGGTATTCTTGATTTGGTTAATAATCGCTTTAAGTTTTTCTACGGTCATATTGGCGTCATCCTTGAGTTGTCCGAAGGTGCCGGAATAGTCGGTGGCGATGGTTTCGGTCAGGTCGCCGCGGGACAGGGCTTCAAGGACGCGCACCACTTCATTGAGTCCGGATTCGCTGGTTTGCATCAGTTGGTTGATGCCGATGCTCAGTTCGCGGAAGAAGCCTTCCTTGTCCTGTAAGTCGAAGCGCTGGGTGAAATCGCCTCGTACGGCGGCATCCACTACGTTGGCGATTTCCTGTTCAATGCCGACTTCGGCGGTTCGGTCTTTCCATTCCACCACGACCCCGAGTCTCTCGCCGCGTTCGTTATTGATAGGGTTGGCAACCAGATAGAAAGTGCGTCCGGCAATGGTAATCTCGCTACGGAAAGTCGAATTCAATTGCGTCAGTAATTTTTTTTGGTGCTCCGGGTTTTCATGAAAAGAATCGATGCGCGAACCCATGAGCGCGGCGGAATCGAAATGCGGAATGGATTTGCGGATGTCGGTTTCGGCCCTCCTCATCATATTATGCACCGCCGGGTTCATGTAGATGATCGTGTGCTCGTTATCGGCTACCATCACGTTTGAACTGATGCTATCCAGGGCGGTCTTGATGCGCAGGGCTTCGTTGGCTATTTGGCGATCCGCGGTTATGCGCTCAAGCAGTTGTTGCTGCATGTTTTTCATGGTTGCCAGCAAACTGCCGCTATCGTTTTGTTTAAGCGCGATGGCGTTATCCAGTTTGCCGGCAGCGATGTTTCCGGCCAAATTAGCCACATCGTTGGGTTCGCCGCCCAATTGACGAATAATGCCTCGACTGATTAATGCTGTTAATGCTATGGCCGCTGCAACGCTGAAAGCGAAAATGCCGATTAGGATGATGCCGTATAAATGGATGGTGTTTCGAGCCTGCGTCTCATCGCCTGCATTGCGAGCCGTGGTAAGCTGCACCGCGGCATCGATAGCGTTACGGTGCTGTTCGTAGGCGCGGCGCATTTTTTGCTGGCTGGTCTGCGATGCGTTGCGGTCTCCTGTCTGAACGGCAGGCAGGAAATGATGCTCGGCTTCGGTATAAAAGGCTTGCGCCGCCTGGTAAGAGGTTTGAAGCAGGGGGGCATGGAGCTGCTGTTCCAACGCTTGGCCTAGCCAGTAACGATGGCGGGACTCGTATTCCGTTTTTAATATTTGAAAACGCGTTATCAGGGCGCTGATTTCAGCGGGGTCGACGGCTTGGGTTAATTGCAAGGCGACCAGATAGGATTCGATGATGTACTCAGGCGGCGGCAGAATATCGGCAATAATGTCTTTGCCCTGGACAATGCGTTGATAAATGGGGCCATTAACATTCAGTGTATTCATGGCTTTGAAGGTTGCGAAACCGAACAATGAAAAGCCGATGACCAAGGTGCTCAAAATGATCGTAAAACGCATTTTGATCGTTAACAGACTGGGGGTTTTCATCTCATTTAACATGATGCAAGCCTAATTTTTATTTATGATTGAGATTGTTACGTGTCGGCTATGCCGAATTTCAGGGTGCGTTCGTCGCCCAACCCAAGCGATTAGACGAGTCGCCGGAACCGGTTGGCTGCTTGAACCAGGTAAAATGCCCACGTCCAGCCGTAGTACTTGTGTATAACGACGAGCATTCTGCGTGGTAGCCCAGTCGCGACGCTCCAGCGTCCCGAACCGCAGAGCGGTTCAGGCTGCATTCCCACGCAGAGCGTGGGAACGATGAGTTTATGCATGCAGGATCAGCGCAAACGATGCCGTTTGTTTATGCAACGCTGATGTATAAATCGAGCGCTAGACTCTATTCTTCGGAACCGTAACATTTGGGATAGTCGATACATACTTCGCAAGAAGGTACTCGACACAGGTACAAGCCTTCCGCTTCGCAGAGCTGCTTGTACAGGAATTTTTTCCATTTCATGTCCTTGTCGTTTTTTACGGCTAATTCGGGAAAGTT
>DAINRH010000145.1:0-10906 GCA_036741905.1 Methylobacter sp.
TTCGGGGGCTTTAATATGGCTTGCGAGAGTGCTCATTCTCGGACAGGCTCCTAGACGATGTCTTTACTCAACAGTTCCGCGCTGCTATTCATAACCCCAAATCGCTCAAACCGGCGTGATCGTCGGGGCGGCGGCCTAGCGGCCAGTGGAACAGGCGTTGTTCCTGCCGGATCGTCAGATCGTTGATGCTGGCAAAGCGCCGTTGCATGAAGCCTTGCCGGTTAAATTCCCAATTTTCGTTGCCGTAACTGCGGAACCATTGACCGGAATCGTCATGCCACTCGTAGGCAAAGCGCACGGCGATGCGGTTGTCGGTAAACGCCCATAGCTCCTTGATTAAGCGGTAATCCACTTCCTTGGCCCATTTGCGTTGCAAAAATTGCCGCACTTGCTCTCGGCCTTGCGGGAATTCGGCGCGGTTGCGCCAGAGGGTGTCTTCGGTATAGACCAGCGCGACGCGGTCCGGATCGCGCGAGTTCCAGGCGTCTTCGGCCATGCGTACTTTCTGCGCCGCGGTTTCGGCGGTAAAGGGCGGGACGGGGGCTTTGATTTCTTCGGTCATGATGTTGCTCCGTTATTGAAGGGTGAGTGAGTTAAGCCTGCCACAAGCCCGGCATGACGATGTATCCGGGCAAGTTTTGAATGCGTTGAAACCAGTTGACAATGTTTTGAAATGCGCCGATGTCGATGCCGCCTTCCGGCGCCAGCGCCAAGTAGGGATAGATCGCCAAATCGGCAAGCGACACGCTGTCGCCGACAAGCCAATCCCGACTGGCTAACTGGCGCTCGACAATGTCCAGCACCTTGGCGGTGATTTGCCGGGCTCTGGCGATGTCGATGTCGCGGCCGAATTTATGGTGCACTCGCAACAAGGCCGGACCGTTGGCAATTTCGTTGGCGGCGGTCGATAGCCAGGCGGCAATTTGCGCCACGCGGTAGGCATCGTCGGGCCACCATTGTTCGTCGCCGTAGCGTTTAGCCAGATAGACTAAAATGGCTTGGCTGTCGCGGATGATCAGGCCGTCGTCATCCAGCACCGGCACTTGGCCGAACGGGTTGATTTGCAAATAGTCCGGGCTGCGCTGTTCGCCGCCGAGCAAATCCACCGGGCGCGCTTGGTAGGGCAACGCCAAAAAACTGAGCAATAATCGGATTTTGTGGCAGTTGCCGGATAGCGTCATGTCGTATAGCGTTATCATCCTGTTCTCCTTCGATTAAATAAAACTTTCAAATTGCACCCGCTGTTCGGCGATGCCGAGCCGGCGGGCGGTTTGGCGTACGCTGTCGATCAGGCGGGTTGGGCCGCAAACGTAAATGACGGTATCGGCAGATACGTTACCGAGCAGCGCCGATACGTCCAGCCGGGTTGGTGTTGGCACCTGGCTGAAATAAAACCGGCACCGATTGGGCAAATGCCGCTGCAAGTCCTCGACAAAGGCCATTTGTTCCGGTGCGCGGCCAGCGTAGTGCAGCTGGAAATCCACGCCGCGCGTCGTCAACGCCTCCGCCATCGCTTTGATCGGCGTGATGCCGATGCCGCCGGCGATTAATAACGCCGGGCGGCCGTCGTCATGCAGGCTGAAATAGTTGTCCGGCGCATCGACGTTGATGCGGGTTCCCAGTTGCCAGCCGTCGTGCAATGCCGACGATCCTCCTTCGCTTGCGTCCATTCTTAGCACTGCAATACGGTAGCAATCCGGATCGTCCGGCGCGTCGGTCAGCGAATAGGCGCGCGAGGTAACGCTACCGTTGGCCAGCTCAATCGGCACGCGGATATGCGCCCCGGCCCGATAGTCAGGCAGCGGCTCGCCGTCGGCATGGCGCAGTTCATAGGCGCGAATGCGCGGCGTCAATTGGCGAATCCCGGCAATCGTTAATGGCAATGCGCCGTTACCCAAAACGCCGGGCGCTTGCCGTGCCGCTTCCGCCGGTTGTTGGTGGCGAGCTTGAACCAGCAGCGATTCGACTTCGTTCCGGCTGTAGCGCGGCGTGATGTACTTGGGGCAATTCCAGTCGAAGGCTTCGACTTGGATAACGATGCCGCGCTCGACCGGAGCGCGAAAGTCGGGCGATTCCAGTTTCGCCAGCAATGCCGGTTCGGTGCGTTCGTCCACCGCTCGCGCCCGGCCCCAGATTTTCAAGCGCCGCCGTTGCGGGTAGTCCATCAGCAGCAAACTAACTCGGTCGTCGCCTCGTAAATTACCTACCGAAATATATTGGCGGTTGCCGCTGAAATCGGCGTAACCGATGGTCCGGTCATCCAACACTTTCAAAAATCCCACCGGCCCGCCGCGATGCTGCACATAGGGCCAGCCGGTTTGACTCACCGTGGCTTGATAAAAGCTGTCGCGCTCGGCAATAAAAGCTTGCTCGGCAGCGCCCAGCGCCATCTCCTCGGCCACGCCGAGTTCGGCCGCCCGATATGCCATGCGACTACCCATTTCGGTCTGCACCGCTTGCACGTCGGGAGTGAAACTGATTTTAGCAAAAGCTCGGGCCATGATCTTGCTCCTGATTGGGTTTGAGACATTGGCGGTTACTGTGACACAGCCGCCAGCCGCGTTGAATAGACATAATCTGCAATAGTTTATTCCATTCAGCGCAAGAATCCGGGCGCAAGTCTGAACTTGGACTTGGCCCGGTTCAATATAAAAGCCTAATCATAATTATTCAGCGCGGAGCGCCTTATCCCTCTCCATCAGGAGCAATGCCGTTAAGTTAAGCGTTGTAGGAGCGGGCCGCGCCCGCGATATTGCGCTGGTTCCCAAGCTCTGGCTTGGGAACCCAGTTAGCGAAGCTCCAGCTTCGCGAGTCGGGAAGCTGGAGCTTCCAAGACTGCGTTCCCAAGCCGGAGCTTGGGAACGAGCGAGTCCGTGAGTTGTATATCAATGTATCTTAATGAATTACGGCGCCTATATTAGGCCGCCTGTTTTAGCCCCACTTTCGGGAAGTCGATGCTGACTCGACTGGCCTTACCCAGGATATTGGTCATTATGTTCATGCCGACGTGGGTGATCACCTCGACGATGTCCGCCTCGCTGAAACCGGCGTCACTCATGGCCTGCAACTCGGCGTTGGTCACCTCGCCCTTGTGCTCGACCAGGGCGCGGGCGAATTTAACCGCCACCGCCGCCTTGGCGTCCTGGCTGGAGCCGGCCCGGTTGGCTTCGATTTCCGCCCCGTTCAAACCGGCTTTGCGGCCGATGGCGGTGTGTGCGGACAGGCAGTATTCGCATTCGTTCTGCTGCGCCAGCGCCAGCGCGATGCGTTCGCGGGTGGCGGCGTCCAGCGAACCGTGGTTGGCGATGTGATGCAAGCCGAGGAAGGCTTTCAAGGCATCCGGCGAGTGGGCGAACACCCGTAAGAAATTAGGCACCATGCCCAACTGGCTTTGAATCGCATCCAACAGGCTGAGTTGTTCGGTGTTGGCGCTTTCGTTGCTAACGGTAGTAATACGGCTCATGATAGTTCTCCAAATAATGAAAGGGTTTGTTAGTCGCCTGTGTGAAATTCAGCAGGCGGGTATAGTGTGTCTTATTGCAAAAAAATAAAGAATAGTTAGAATTATCAATTTACTATTCCGATAACTGGAACTATCAATGAGTCGTCTCCATTTAATGAGCGTGTATGTCGCGGTGGTCGATGCGGAAGGCTTTGCCGGCGGCGCCCGCAAGCTGCACATGTCGCCACCGGCCGTGACGCGTGCGGTGGCGGCCTTGGAAGAGCGCTTGGGCGTTAAATTGCTGAACCGCACCACCCGCTACGTACGGATGACCGAGGCCGGCCAGAAATACTACGAGGACGCCAAACACATCATCGCCTTGGCCGATGAAGCCGACGACGCGGCGCTGGGCATCAACGCCGAACCGCGCGGCCAACTCACCGTCACCGCCTCGGTTTTGTTCGGCCGCATGTACGTGATGCCCGGCATCGTCGAGTATTTGCGCCGTTACCCGGCGGTGGAAGTCAACGCAGTGTTCGTCGACCGGGTAGTCAACATGCTGGAGGAAGGCGTGGACGTGGCGATCCGCATCGGCGATTTGCCGGATTCGTCGTACCGGGCGCTACGGGTCGGCGCGGTGCGGCGAGTGGTGTGCGCGTCGCCCGGCTATTTGGCGGCACGCGGCATCCCGCAAGCGCCGGAAGATTTAACGGCGCACGACATCATCCTGGCGCGGGGCTTAAATCCCGCCAACGAGATGCGTTTCGTGCGCGACGGCCAGCCGCAGACGGTCAAGTTACAACCGATATTGAGCGTCAGCGACAACGACTCGGCGGCCGGAGCGGCGCTGGCCGACCTAGGCATCACCCGCTTGCTGTCCTACCAAATTGCCGAGCCGCTACAGACCGGCAAACTGAAAATCGTGCTCAGCGAGTTCGAAAGCCCGCCGGTGCCGATCCACATCCTGCACCGCGAAGGCCGCCACTCGTCGGCCAAAATCCGTTCGTTCGTCGATATGATGGCAGAGCGTTTGCGGGCGGAGTTATCGCTGAATTGATCGGCTTAGAAAGGATAGGGGCATCCATTAGCCAGCCCCTGTCAATAGGCCAAAAAAATCTTGTTCGGAACAGGCATAAATTAATTTATACCCAAAGGGCATAAGTTTCGTTTGAGCAGACGAGCTGCTCAACTCAGCTTTAAGCAATGACCATGAAGCGCATGAAAGACATGAAGACTTCAATCCTTCATGCCTTTCATGTTCTTCATGGTTTAACAATAAAACTTGCATCATCGCTCCGGGGGGCGCTGTTTTCGGCCACCTAAAAGAAATACGGCAACTTTATCCGGCTTAGTACATAGGATGTGCCGACGGCAGGAGGCGCATCAATCGCGAACGATGCGCTTCGTACCTCAGCACATCCTATGCCTGCGCATCTTATCGAGTTATTGAATTACACAATGCTGGAATTTTTGTGTTAGCCGAGTAAATAAATTGCTTCTTAGGTCGTTTTAAGTTTTTTGCTATATTCTTTAATTCTTAAGGATACCCTATCCCTGCTTTCTGTTGGATAACGCGATAAATCCTTTTCCAGTATTTTTAATGCTTCGTCTTCATTACCATTTAGAGCAAGATAATAGGATTTATACCTATTTAAAGTTCGAGCAGGTAAATATTTATTACTGCTCATTTTCTCTAACTTATCAACTCCGCTCTTTAAGGCTTCTTTATCATAATATTTAAGAGCAATATCACAAAGGGTTAGTAACGAATAATAATTGTCAGGATATTTTTTTACACAATCTTCAATCATATCTAGTGCAGCTTGCTTATCGTGCTTAACCTTTGCATAGAAGAATGCCTCAGCAATATCTGCCATTTCATTTGATTGCTCAGAGTTTATTTCTCGCAAATTACTTATTAGGCTTTGCAATTTTTCACTATGTTTTTCTGAGTTCTCTGAGTTTATTAGGCAATTAAAATAAGCTTGAGTATGAAATTGGTTACCTCGATTCTCCTCGTAATTTCTTCTAGCGAAATCTAAAGCCTTATCAAACTCCTCAAGATAAACATAAACCTGAACAATTTCACGTTTTGCTCGAGCGTCAACATATGGAGCATCAACTATTTTTTCAAATTTATCCAATGCCTCTTTGTATCTGCCAGAAAGGCGATAATAATATCCAAGAAGAAAAATATGCTCATTTCCATTTATATGCTGTACTTCTTGTAACATTCGACTGTCTTTTTTCTTTGCAAGAGCTAGGCATAAATAATATCTAATATCTTGCAGAACACCTTTTTCAAGAGTTTCTTTTTTCTGAAGTATTATGTCTGCTAGCTCAATAATCCTGTCTAAATTACCCTTGCTATAGTACATGTCTTTCATGCATCTTAAATAATGAGATGGTATTAAAAACTTTTCATCAATTTCAATACCTTCTTTTAAGGATTCTTTTAAGGTAAAAATAAATTCAGAAGAGTCTCTTTCAAATATATCATCATCTTTCGCAAGCTCTTTAACATGTTCCTTAATTTTATTATTGTATATATCACTTAATTTAATCTTATTACGCTTTATATAATCTCGTACTATGTCGTTAAGCCTAACAATTTCACCTTCAATTCCAATAAGTTCAACGATATGCTCAGAAGCTAATTCTTCTAATATTTCATAGTATTTTTCTTCACAAACAATTGAGAAAATAAAATCAGATGATATAACCTCAAATTGTGCTAAAAGACGAATAAATTCAAGAGCATCTTTATTATTTTCGTATTTTCTTAAGATAACAGCTGCTTTATCGCTATTATATTCTCTTAGTGTAGGTAGTTTTTTTGCAATAGAAGATAGATTATCTTCGCGTATTAAATCTACTGCAAACATAACTTGCTCAGGTAAACCAAACAAGAGATTTGAAACATCTTCAAAGTCGTCTTTGTTTAGTGTTATATTGTAAATGTCAAGAAGTTGACTAAGAAGTCTTTTTCGTTCGCTAAAATTCAATTCATTCAATTCGATGAAGTAGTATTTTTCATCTCTAGGTCTACTTTTGAAGTTAACATTATATCGAGATGCAATACAGAAAATTGGGAAACTACTTTCTTAATATGAATTAATTGATTCAATAAACCAATCACTTAATTCCCTCTTGTAATTAACTATGCTCCCATCATCAACCAAGTAAATTATTTCCTTTGATTCATAAGCAGCTCTCATTATTTTATGGATTATGGAGATTTTTTCCTTAATTGATTTCGATGTTAATGATAATAGTTCATTATCGAAATCAACTAAACCTAAGTCGTTTAATTTGAATATAAAATCTTCTATTGATACATTACGGTCTAAAATAATTGCTGATGGTTTATGTGGGCACTCAGTTATATTGGTTTTGAAAAGGGCTCTATGAAAAAATGTTCTTCGACCGACTCCTGTAATACCTGAAGCGATAATTACTACTGGTTTTTTTCTTTCAAAATCATGAATTCTTTCTTCAAATTCTTCTTGTTTTTCATTCCTTCCTACGAATAACGTTTGTCTTTTTTTTATATTCGGGTGTTTTGACCAACTTAATTCACGTAATTTATTATGTATGCGCTTCGCAGCAACCTGCGATCTTTTAATAAGTTTTATATTATAATTATCCCGAAGCCAGTCTGGTATTCTTTTGTCTTCATGTGTCAATCCATCTTCAATAATGATAGGAAATACCTTGCATATTAGAGAAGCATCCAACCTAGACTTGGCTTCTGTAATTTCTCTTTGAACCCATTCTGAATTAAGAGCATTATTTGAAAGAAATAATACAAATAATTCTGTATTTCCAAGGCCTCTTAAAATCTCATCAAGTGTTTTCTCGCCTTCTTCAAAAGTGAACTCATCGAAAATAACATTATCTTTGCCTAACCATTTTGCCACTCTTCGTACATAATCATATTTATCTTTGCTTGAGTGTGATAAAAAAGCCTTAATCATTATATTTCCTTGAGCTTAATATTAACGAGATAAGTAAGTTATAGTCCGGTAGTCCGGTAGGGTACGCTGTGCGTACCTTAAAGCCTAACGCATCATATCATGATCTTAATCATCCGGTTTGCCATGCTAGAATCAATCTCGTCCACTGTGCGGTACGCGCAGCGTACCCTACATAAGTCGAGGTGTTTGATTTATCGGTCATGAGTTTGCTCCTCAGTAAAAGGTTTTGGCGTATTAAAATGATGAAAAGCTTGAAAGTTGTAAGGCGGTTGCGCGATAGCAAATCGCCATGGACGGGAAGAGCGAATCTGATTCCCGCCCGGATTGTTTCAAGCGGTTTTATATCCGTTGTATTGGGTCTTGTGCGCTGATTGCGGTTTGCTGTCGCGAAACCGCGCTACACCTTACTTTCTAATGAACAGCACACCATCAAAATAATCCCGAAACACCCCATCGTAAGTGACAATACATAACCTCTCGTACTTGGCCTGGGCAATCAGCAACCGGTCGAACGGATCTTTATGACGATCGCCCAGTTCGAGAACGCTTTGGGCATGGTAAGGCGTAATATTCAGCCATTGAAAACCTTGCGCTTCAATGTCTTCGGCGATATGTTTAGAAGGCAAGGGCATTTTACCCAAGCCGTTTTTGATTGCCATTTCCCAGACTGTTACCGAACTGACCAATGCGCCTTCAGCCTGAATCCGCTCGATGATCGGGCGGTCCTTGATTTCGCCCATCAGCCAGTCGTAAACAATACTGGTATCAAGCAGCAGGCGCATTGTCGCTGAATAATTGTTCCACTTCGGCGTTGGTTTCGGCGGAATTCCAGTCCGCCGCATAAGCGGCCCGGTCTTTCCAGGCACCGGGAGGGGCGACTTTGTTGGCCGTATATTTAACAAGTTTGGCGACGGGGACGCCGTTGCGGGCGATTACGACTTCTTCGTCTCTCTCGGCGGCAACGATGAGGCTGGATAAGTTGTTTTTGGCTTCGAGTATGTTGACTTGCATCGAGGATACCGGGGCTAAGTTGGCTAATGCTAGCCAACTTAATTGAGGCCGCCTTTATTGTCAAGAGAACGCTTTTTCTGTGGCGCTGTAGGCGCAGATAAATCCGCAGCTACAAACGCTCAAGTTATTACGAGTCAATTACCCTGACGCCTGACTCATCGCGCGTATCGCATCGGTGGTGACGGCTTGGCCTCCGACGCCCCATTGGCCCGAAGCGACATCCTCGATGATCACCCAGGTGACCGGCCTTAAGCCTTCGCCTTCTACGGATATGATCGCATCGGTGACCTTGCTGATGATTTCCTGTTTTTGTTGTAGCGATAAAAAACCGCTGATACCTTTGATTTGCACGAGTGGCATGGTCTTTCTCCTAATGATTTAAGTTACCTGATTATAAAGATGCTTCAGCTAACGCAAAAAACTCCGTCATTCCGGCAGGGATGACGGAATCTAGAGCCAGGGAGGGTAACTATCCATGGCCCCCGTATCCGATTTAGGCATTATGCCAAGTCATACATTCACATCCATGTGACTGGATACCGGCATCCATGCCAGTATGACGGCGCTAGCTGAAGCAGCTTACTAATCAGGTTAAGTTATGTATAAAGTTCAAGCGCACTGCTTGTTGCACAGAGCAGGCGCATCCCATGCCTCGGTTTGGAATTGACTGTCCAACGGGGCGTGAATAATATGATTGGCGTAGTTGCTGAGCGTTTTCATAGTTACGCCCAGCACTACTTCCAGTACCTGAGCGCGGCTATAGCCTGCGCCGATAAAATTGTCCAACGCTTTGCCCACTCCCCTGCCCCGCTGCTTGACCACGGCGCGGGTGAAAGTCGCCAAGGCATCCAGCTTTTTGTCCGGCAACGGCTGTTGTTCACGCAGTGCATTGACAATAGCGGCATCAGCCTTGGCTTTATGTTTGGCAAGCATTGAATGGACGGCTACGCAGTAAATGCAATGGTTTTCGACGCTGGCCGCAAGCAGTACCACTTGTTGCTCGACCGGGGTCAGCGAAGTTCTGTCGAACAATGCGCCAATATCGAGATAGGCCTGTAAAACCGTCGGCGATTCGGCGAAGCCGCCCAGCAAATTCGGCACAAAGCCGAATTTTTGTTGTGCGCCTTCCAGCAGCGGCTGGGCCGCGAGAGGCGCTTTTTGAATGGAATAAATGTTGAATTGGGACATACTCTATCTCCTGTTTTTTCGATTAATCTGAATTAGGTTTTACTATGCAACGGCTTCGGCTAAACGGTCATTTCACGATCTCCTCACTGGATAATTTCGACGGGGATAGGTTAAGCAATTCGGCTTGCCGAGCCCATGCCCGTGGCTCCGGGATTATTGTCCGATTGTCCGGGAGATTGCTGTGGATGCTTTAACGGCGCTGGTCAACGCGCTGAACTTGCATTCCAAGCTGGTCTATTCAGGCGGCGTTTGCGGACGCTGGCTGATGGATCACAATTCCGATAGCTCAGTTTGGTTTCATTTAGTTAGCAAGGGTCAAGGCTGGGTGCATTCGTCGAACCGGGAAACACCGTTGGCGCTGGAAAGCGGCGATTTGATTTTGTTCCTGCCGCATGCGCCGAAGCACTTTTTGTCATACAGCGCCGAGCACTTGCCTTGCGATGCGGCCGACACCCGTTTGACCGGCTGGGAGAGCGGCGAATCGGGATTTGTCTGCGGCGAAATCGAGTTGGCTACGCCCAGATCGTTGTTGTGGCAAGCGTTGCCCGCCGAAATTGTGGTTAAAAAAAATCAAGCCGGTGATATTTTGGCGAAGCTGATCGAGCTTGTTGTCAGCGAAGCCGCCGGTCAGCGTTTTGGCAGCGACTCGGTGGTTGAGCGTTTGTGCGATAGCCTTTTTGTACTGGTTATCCGTCACTGTATTGAAGAAAATTTAGTGCAAGAGGGCGTATTTGCAGCGATGCAAGATAAGCGCTTAGCAACGGCACTGAGTTTGATTCACCAGCAGCCTTGGCAGCCCTGGACGATTGCCGAACTGTGTTCCCGAGCGGGATTATCGAAAACCGTATTATCGGAGAAATTTGCCGCGCTGATCGGCAGTTCGCCGATTGAATACCTTATCGTTTGGCGCTTGCAGATTGCAGCCCAGTGGTTGAAAGAACCCAACATGACGATAGAAAGAGCTGCCGAGCGTTGCGGATATGATTCAGCCGCAGCATTTAGTAAAGCCTTTAAACGTTGCTTTAAAATATCGCCAAGCGCATTCCGCCGTATCCCAGAGTAACCGATGGATAAAAACCAGTTAAACGATCACCGAACTATCCTGCTACGTTATGCTTTGTTACAGTTGCACGATGAAGCGGTTGCCGAAGATGCGGTACAAGAAACCCTGCTGGCCGCGTTACAAACAGGCGATAGTTTTCGCAGTGACTCAGCGCTCAGAACCTGGTTAATCGGCATTCATTCACAGACTCCCAAGACAAGCTCCTTACGTCATACACCCAGGTCT
>DAINRH010000146.1:0-10623 GCA_036741905.1 Methylobacter sp.
GGATGTGTCGTCATTCCGATAGTCCCTGGCCTGGCGTTGGGCAAGAAGCAGGTCTGCCTGGCAACGTTCTGATGTGTTTTAACTATTTTCGTGTTTTTCGTGGACTACGCTTTTTATTATGAGCATGCGTAACATCAGTTACTTAAAGTCTTTGGTTCAGTCCGAAGATAATGGATCGCATCTTTCATTAATTGCTTTGTCCATACAAGCTCTTAATTTTGCAGCCAAGATTTTGACATGAGGCTCTTTACACATCTCAAGATGCCCTCCGGAAACCTGCTGAACTTCAACCCTATCGCCCAAAAGTGCTTTCCATTCTTGTTCCGGAGGAGCATAGCTAAAAAACATGGATTCCCGGTTAGCTGCTTGAAACAACGTTAACTGCCCATCATAAATTTTGGGTTGATAACCCTTGCGACAAGCCAAGTCGGGGCCTAATGTATATAGGTGAGGCCAAAAATCCGGTTCTAACACCTCTTTTTTTAACCAATACTTAACTTTATTTTTGGCCAGAACCAAGAATTGACTTGGACGCTGCCTAAAAAACTTATGGATGACCTGATGATAGGAGAGCGGCTGCTTTTCGTGCGTCAGGTGTGTATCCAGCAATCCCAGTAAGTTCACTCGGTGTCCATTTGCATGTAATTGACAAGCCATTTCATAGGCAACCATGCCGCCAAAGGAAAATCCTATCAAATAATAAGGACCGCGCGGCTGCACCTGTTGCAGCTCATCAATATAGTGACCGGCCAGCTTTTCCAGCGACGGTAGACGGATAGATCGATTACTGCCCTCTGCTGCCATGCCATACCGTAGAAAATAGAGCGGTTGATCCTTTCCCAGATGCAGGGGCAAGTTTAGGAACTCTATCGTGTGAATCGCAAATACGGGAGGACGCGAACCTTGCGTTTGAATGGGGACAAGGGAGTACCGTGAAGGTTGCCGATTACCGGACGATATTATTATTCCCAGTTCTTCAACGGTTGGAAATTGGTAAATTGTACCCACGGAAATGTCAAAATTGAATTGCTTGCTAATATCAATAACCATTTTAACCGCTAGCAAGGAATGTCCGCCCAACTCGAAGAAGTTGTCGTGAATATCAATATGCTTCACACCCAGTAATTTTTTCCAGATACCCATCAGTTCGCGTTCGATCTCATTACAAGGCGCAGAGCACTCTTTGGATATTGCTTCTGCCAAAGGTAATGGCAGCGCTTTACGGTTCAGCTTGCCATTTGAAGTCAGCGGCAATCCGTTAAGGAACACATAGGCCGAAGGCATCATGAATTCCGGCAATTTCAGTTTCAGAAAGTCCCTCACTTCAGTTGAGGTGATAATGGGATTGCCGCGGGAAACCAGATAAGCCACAAGCCGTTTGTCGCCAGGAACAGACTCGTACACGTCCACCGCGACCTCACGTAATTGCGGGTGCTGGAGCAATGTCGCTTCAATATCGTTCAACTCGATGCGAAAGCCCCGGATTTTTACCTGTAAGTCGTTGCGGAATAAGAACTCAATAGTACCGTCAGCCAACCATCGGGCCAGATCGCCTGTCTTGTACATTTGCGCGCCAACTTCCGGGACAAAGGGGTCGCGTACAAAGCGTTCTGCCGTCAACTCGGGACGATTCAGGTAGCCACGGCCAACCGCTAGTCCGCCGATATGAATTTCGCCCGCGACGCCAATTGGCGCCGGTTGCTGATAGCTATCCAAGATATAAATGCGGACGTTCCTAATGGGTCTTCCAATCGGTACCGGTCGATTGAGATATTGCTTAAGATCAGAAGACATGCGGTAACACGTGGCGATGATGGTGCATTCAGTCGGACCGTAATTATTGAAAAACTCGGGCCGTGGTTCCGGCATTTCCAGCAGTTTGGCCGGTTGCATCGGTTCGCCTCCCAGAAAAACGCGCCGTAGACTACTGAGTTCTCCGTTATGACCTGCGTCAATCAAGGTATAAAATCCGCTCGGCGTAATGGTCATCATGCTAACGCGCTCTTTTAGCACCAGCTTTACGATTGCCTGCGGATCAAAAGGTTCGCTCGCTAAAACCAGCCGCGCACCGACGAGTAAAGGGCCGTAAATAACTTTTTGAGTCACATCGAAAGCCATAGAGGTCACGACCAAAACCGTATCGTCGCTACTAAGATCAGTTCCCTCTCCGATATACCAGGGAAGCAGGTTTTGTAAACCCCGATGCACTATTTCGACGCCTTTGGGCTTTCCGGTGGAGCCTGATGTGTAGATCACATAAGCCCGATTTTCGGGCTTGAGCCCTACTTTTTTATGATCGGGATTCGTATCAGGAAAGAGTGCCCACACTGGACACCGGGTCGACAAATCAAGCAACTGCGGGCATTTCGACATTTCTGAGAGCAGCGCTTGATACCGGCCATTAGTCAGCAACGCGACTGGGGCGCTGTCATCAAGCATAAACGCCAGCAGTTCCTTGGGATAACAAGGATCAAGCGGCACATAGGCGCCGCCGGCTTTAAGGATAGCGAGCCAGCCAATCACTTGGTCAATGGACCGCTCAAGACAGATTCCGACCCGCACTTCCGGCCCAACACCGATATGGCGCAGATAATGAGCCAGTTGGTTGGCGCGCGCGTTGAGTTCCCCATAGGTTAGTTGTTGGTTTTTGTAAACCGCAGCCACTGCCTGAGGTGCCTGTCTAACCTGTTCTTCGAACCATTGATGAATGAAATGGGTATCGTCCGGAAGCGCTGTGACCGACTTATTCCACTCCACCAGTAATTGTCGGCGCTCAGGTGCTGTCAGCAAGGAAAATTCGGACAAATGCGCCTCAGGGTGGGCGACGATGCCGCCGAGAAGCGTCTGAAAATGGCCGATCAAGCGGTCTATGGTTGAGGCCTCGAACAAGTCAGCCGCGTATTTCACCTCGCCTGCCAAGCCATGCGGGGTTTCCGACAACTCGAAGCTCAAGTCGAGTTGGGCGGTTTCAGTATCGCCGCATCGAAAGCCCGGGGGAATTTTATTTAACGGCGCATTATCATCAGAAAGATTTTGAAGGATGAACATGACCTGAAACAGCGGATTGTGACTGCACTGATGTTGCAAGTTGAGCGTTTCGACCACTTTTTCAAACGCTATGTTCCGGTTGGCGTAAGCCCCAAGCACGACTTCCCGAGCCTGCGCCAACAGGTCGCAAAAACGGGGATTGCCCGATAGATCCGTGCGCAACACCAGAGGGTTGCCGAAAAAATCGTCCAAGCCTTCGCTCTTTAAACAGCTCTGACCGATGCTCGGCGTACCGATAACGATGTCGTCCTGGCCGCTGTAGCGGTGCAACAGCAGTTGAAAAACCGACATCAGGGTCATGAATAAAGTCGCTCCTTCAAGCCGGCTCAGGGTGTTCAGTCTTTCCGTCAAGTCGGGCGACAAGCTGAATTTCCGGGTTTCCCGGCGGAATGACGGCACTGCCGGGCGCGGCTTGTCGGTAGGCAATTCCAGCATTGGCGCATTCGCCAGTATTGAACTCCAATAACCCAGCCGCCGCGCTATCGCCTCCGGCTCTAAGTCTGTCCATTCCGGAACCGGTTCAGTTACCGGTTTTTGAAGCCGTCCGGGTAATTCTATAGATGGATCAGGCAAGCATATTTGCATATTTACCCCAAAATAAGAGTTGGTTTCGTATCGCTGTTTAAGCTGGGGAAGCGCTGAGCCGTCAAGCCGATGCTGCTGGAAAGTGATGTAATCAGCAATTTCCTAATCACCATGGTGAGTTGCAGCCATCTGAAATGATGGGTGGTGTTCCCTAGATGCAGATTAGAAGATTCATCTTGCTCGATCAATAAGCGCTATTACCTATCAACTGCACTGCCTACTGAGCTGAATCAAGGCAGTAGCGCTCAGAATTGATTACTTTCAGCATTAGCTTCACCCGTTAAGGTACGAGGGAAAGATGTGCTAACCCGTTTACACGGTTAATTTCGACACTAATTGCCTCCTAAAAGCCTTCAATAGAAAATCAATACTGCCTCGATGAAATCCAAAAAACCAAAGCCGCCTATTTCTATAGCTAGCACTTGGTAGGTATCCACACGTATTGTTCGTTTAGTTCCAAATAATGTACTTTTAATCGGTGGTAAACATGAACTATGTATTTGATCAAACACATAGTTAAGCCGCTTATTTGATTAATGTTTCATCGGAAATACTTAACTGACCAACAATCTGATAGCTGTTGATATATAGACAAATTAAGAACCTTGGTGTGTAAATGCCAACACAGCACCGCTGTTTACACATTCTTAAGTCAGCCCAATGATTCATTGCCACCCAACCTCATATATGAGAAATGCGCGGCCCACCCTTTAATAAGGACAAAGCAATGATTTCGGTAACAGTAGAAAACAATATTGATGCGTCAAAGCTAAATACAACCCAGTCAATTCCAATAACGCCTTCCTCAGTCCCCTTACTGTCATGGAAAAATAACAGTGCGGAAGAGTTAAATGGCATAAAAAAGTGGATAACTGATTTTTTATGCAACCCTCATCCATCATTAGGCCGTTCCGGCGATGTTTGTCCACATACAAAAGAAGCGATCAATAAGGATAGTATCTTTTTTACAGTAGAAAATTCCTTTCACTTAGATAAAGAAAGTGAAATGAAAAGAATAGCAAGTCAAATTGAGCTATTTAAAGAACTAAAAACCGCTAATGCGGAAAGTTACAAGGTAATAATAAATGTCTATCCCTATATTAACAGCGCAGAATATTTTAAGATTGAATCCATTCAAAATGAATTAAAGCCAATATTTGTAGAATCAAGCTTAATGATTGGTCAGTTTTATCCAGGATGTAAAGAAAAGGGTCTATGGAATGATAATTTTTTTCCTCTTGACTGTCCAATTGCTTTATTAGCCATAAGAAACATGGCAATAACGGATATTGCGTTTTTAATGTCAAACAATACTTTTGTAAAAAAGTACTTAGACGTTTTTGGAGAAAAAGGAGAAAAATTTTTAAACAAAATTATTGAGCACAAGAAAGACATGCTGTTACGATAATATCAGGATAAATATTAAATTACTGCTACTAAAACATATACTCCAGAACAATTATGCCATCAAAAATAGTTAAGATATTAGAAAACCTTTATGTTAATTCTGTTTTTATAGATAAAATCGGACTGTCATTTAACCAGTTTATAGTCGTATCAAAAAACGAAAAAATAACTATAATTGAAACCGGATTCAGGAATGACTTTAGCTTATTATCAAAAAACATGCTATCTATTGGCTTATATCCTGAGAATATAGACAATGTAATAGTTCCTCACTTCGAAGCAGATGAAATGGGGGCCTTGCCTGAAATATTGAAAGTATCAACTCAAAAAGTAAAAGTATATGCACATCCTATTTGCACATTTGCTTTAAACGATATTTTTAATGCGCGGACTAAACCTGTAAAAGATAATGAGGTTATTTCTGTATTTGAAGGACTTTCATTAAAGTTCATATACACGAAACATGTCCATCAGTGGGACAGCTTAGTCGTTTATTGGATTGAACAAAAAATATTATTCTCTTCAGATCTATTCATACAAAAGGGTGAGTTTACGGGGATAAATAAAGAAAACTGCTTAACAGAAATTATTGGTTCAATCTATAAAGATAATTACTTGCCGTCATGTAATCATCTCAATCATGCATTAGATAAAATAAAAGAAAATAAAATAAATATTATTTTTCCCATGCATGGATCAGGACTTTCAAATCATATAGATTTATATATTAATTCACTGCAAGAACTAAATTTTTAATTATATTATCCTAATAAAATACTATGGTTATTTTATTAAAGGGTGGTAACAAGATAGCTATTGGTTAACTCAGCAAAAGACTGTCTAAAGAATAGTCGCCAACGCCTGTTTCTTGATGATCATAAAACTTTCCCGCTGGCTGAATATCGGCTAACAATCCAGCGCGTGCAGTATCTAACGCCGTTTTTTCACTGAGCACGAAACACTCGCCCCCCCCTCCCCCGCGACCGCCGCCAGCTTGCAAAATTTGATATTGCATCACTGTCGATGCCGCTCGCATATCCAGTAAATCGACTGCATAGCCGGTTATTTCCGCCAAGCCGAAGGACAATTTCCAAAGCTGTACGGCTTGTCAACACTGCCAAACCCGTTGTCTAAACTGTTCTGTTGTCCCCACCCGGACTCTATAACAACGATTTTTTAAGCGGTTGCACTTCAAAGATGAATTGACCATCTCTTATAGCGCCCGAATATTATGCCCAACATCGGATTTGACCTTTCCATCAATGAATCGCCACTGTTATATTAGTGGCTGATTTTTCAACGAACTGCCATGTTGTCGGTAAAGCGTATAGTTTTAACCGGCAAACAAGCGGCTAATTGAAACCGGCACTTAAATGATTTATTGATTTCACCCATGAAACTACAAGTAAAACTATCCGCCGTTATTGTCAGCGTGTTAACGGGGATTTCACCGCTACAAGCGCAAAATTTATCAGAAACCTATGCGCTTGCTTTACTGAATGCGCCGGTTTTGAAACAAGCCCAAGCCAAGCAATCCGCCATCGGCGAATCGAAAGATCAAAGCATTGCCCGCTTTCTGCCTAACATCTCGGCCAACGTAGCCGGCAGCAAAAATCATTTGCATAATAAAAAAACCGGCAATTTTCGAGGTCCTGATCCCAATCAGGAATTCTGGGACAATACCTTCAATGTCAACTTAACCCAGCCCCTGTTCCATTGGGATCACTGGATACAGTTAAGCCAGTCCGACAACAGAATCGCCCAAGCTGAAGCCGCCTACCTGACCGAACTGCAAAACCTGATGGTGAACACGGCCGAAGCCTATTTCAATGTGCTGTATGCTCAGGACAATCTGCAATTTGCCTCGGCAGAAAAGCAGGCTATCGCCCGGCAACTGGAACAAGCCCGGCAACAATTTGAAGTGGGCGTTATTGCAATAACCGACGTTAACGAAGCGCAAGCCGGTTTCGACCAAGCTAATGCTAATGAAATAGACGCGGCCAACAATCTGGACAATCAAAAAGAAGCGTTAAGGGAAATCATCGGCGAAAACGACGCCTCGCTTAACGGGCTGGGCGACCAACTACCCTTGCTCAAGCCCGAACCGGCAGATATTGCAACATGGAGCGATACCGCCGAACTCAATAACTTCAGCATCATTTCGGCATTTAATCAGGCCGAAGTGTCGCGTAAAGCCGTTGACCTGCAACGTAACGGTCACCTGCCCCGCCTGGATTTGGTCGCCTCTTACGGAGCATCCGACAATAACAGCAGTTTTGGTTTTCGGGGCGACACCCAAAACGTCGGGCTACAACTAGAAGTGCCTCTGTTTGAAGGCGGCGCGGTAAATTCCCGAACCCGTCAGGCCGCCTATGAATATCAGGCCGCCAAAGAGGATTTAGTCGCGAAAAAGCGAGCGGTAAAACGTCAGGTTAAAGACGCCTATCGCGGCGTGATGTCCAATATTAGCCGCGTAACAGCCCTAAAAACCACGGTGACATCGGCGACCAGCGCCTTGGAAGCGACCGAAGCAGGCTTTGGCGCAGGCACCCGAACCATGGTCGACGTGCTGAATGAACAACTAAACCTATACAAGGCAAAACGGGATTTTGCCCGTAGCCGTTACGATTACCTGGTCAACAGTATCAAATTAAAACAAGCGTCCAGCAGCCTTGGTCAGGCCGATCTTGATCAAATTAACCGGTTGTTGGTGGGGAATCGGTAAGTAATAACGCTTGCCTCCATGCAATCGCTGATTTGGCTGATAAGCGCGGATAAAATGAAATTCGTCTAATCCTTGTTCTGATAAGCGCTTGTTCTTAAACCATACTGACTGAAGAAGGTTTTGATCAAACAACCACCGATAAAATCCTGCAAGAATACACAGAAATCGGCTTTGCCAATACCGACAACAAAAGCGTGTTGGGTTCGATATTTCCTGCCGATAGGCGCGGCTCCTTGCAATAGGGCGAGGGCCTGAAGGCGTTTGTCATCAACTTGCTGGTTTGCCAGATGATTTCGCTTAATCGCGTGCAGAAGCGAGTTAATTCAATGATTGGCGAGGTGATTGCCGAATCCACGTTGCTTAAGTTTGTCATGCGCCTGCATCAGGCTTTAGAAGACTGGGAGCTTGATGCGATAGAACAGATTCTTAAAGCGCGCTATCAACGTCGATGAAACGTCACTGCGGGCGGGTAAGCGTAACCATTGGCTGCATCTGTACTCAGCAGGGGACATTACGCTTAAATTCCTGCACCGAAAGCGAGGTAAGGCGGCGATAGTGGCGATTGATATTATTCCGCGCTATGGCGGGGACGATTATTCACGATTGCTGGGCATCCTATTTGTCCTACCTTCACTGCGGTCACGGACTTTGCGGGTCGCATTTACTGCGCGAACTGACGTTTATTTTCGAATCAAACGGCTATGCCTGGGCGTAGAATATGAACCGCCTATTACAAGAAACCTGTATCCAGGTCTCCAAAAGCGAGGAAAAAAAATTGGCCGATAAAGACTTAGCTAATCTACAGAAGCACTACCGAGCTATTTTAACGCGCGACGCAAAAGAACTGCCCGTGATACCGCCCAAGCCGAACGGGAAACGCGGCAAGCCGGCTAAATCGGATGCACATAATTTATGGGCGCGATTTCAAGCTCACGAGCCATCGGTGTCGCTATTTGCAAAAGACCCGCATGTTTCATTTACCAATAACCGGGCTGAACAGGATTTGAGAATGTCCAAGGTGAAGCAAAAGGTGTCCGATTGCTTCAGAACAGAAACTTATGCACTGGCTTATTGTCGAATATCGAGTTATCTACAAACGATGGCGAACAAAGGTTATAACCCGCTTATTGCTGTTCAAATGGCGCTAGCTGGCGAACTGGGATCTATACGGGGCGAGTAGTTACACCTATTGATTGATTTCCAGCCAGTTTAAGGCCGCCCAGATCTATCCAGGCCGAATTGCATAAAAAACTGGCCGGATCCGGGCGGCGAATCCGGTTCGTAGTACAGCGCTTCAAGTATCAGGTTGCCTTCCGCGCCCAGAATTGTCCCGGTCAATAAGGTGCGGAAGTCTTTGCCGCCTATCAGCTGGTGGGTCATAGTCAGGTATAACCTTGATAACTGCTTATCGCGGATTGCAGCGTCCAGCATTTGCGGCCCGGCAACCAGGTAAATAGTTTTGTAACCCAAGCCGTTTAGCGCATTAATCAACGGTGCTCCCTGAACCATAAGGTCTTCGCCGGTAAAAAGCATGGGATACCCTAAGTCTTGCCAGTAACTGATACGCCCCGGATCGGCCTTTCTTCCGGTGGCTATATAAACGGCTTGCCCATGTTCCTTGAGGCTATTATGCAGCGGAAAACTCAGACTGGCGCTGGCGATTATGACTGCGGGCTGAGGTTTTAAGCCATTGTTCAACCGCCATTCGATAAGCTCTTTGTCCTTAACCTGCAATATGTTGCCTAAACGTCCTTCACCCAAGGCTCGCATATAGCCGCCGTGGGTAATAATGCAGTCGGCCTGCGCATGTAATTCCATGAATAAACCGAAGTCTGAAGCGGTGGTTATATGTTTGGGGATGTATGTGCCTTGGGCGGCATCTTCCAGCGCAATGCGCCCGTCCAAACTCGATAGGAAATTAGCATAAACAAAGGGCGATTCGGCCGTCCCCCCTTTATGTAATTGATGGGCAAGATAGAGGCCTTTAATGGAGATTTTTTCGCAGGGGTCAGGATAAAACCGTAACAGTTTTTTTTGTAGCGGCATATCACTCGCCCCTGGAAAAATAATCGGGAAATTGTCGTGTTTAAGCGCTTATCGATGATCCTGCGCTTAACGACTAAAAAAAGGGGCGGAATAACCGCCCCTTTCCTCCCAAGCTTATCTTGTTATGATTTAGTTTGGGCTTTATTAATGTGCTCTTTTGCCGCCTCTGCATGCTGGGTCGCCACGTCTGCATGACCCAGACCACCATGATCGATGGCTTCTTGCAGTTCCTTGGCTGCGTCATCTAAATGGTTCTTTGATATGCCTTTGGCTACTATAGAGGCTGCCAGCGTTTGGTCCAAGGCCAGCTTTGCGTGTTCGACCAACTTCTCTGCTTTACCTGCTTTGCCCTGGACTATCGCCGCATTGGCGTGCCCCAGTGCTTCAGATGCTTGTTTTTCAGCGAAAACAGAAGTACTTAAAAGAAGCAATAAACCTGCACCTATGGATGCTATTTTTTTCATAATTCTCTCCTCATATTAATGTTTATATTGGAATGCCGACACCACGTTTCCAAAAACCTTTATTTTTTTTCTTTTGAAAAAAGGATGAAAACGATTATGAATCGACGCCTATATTCATATCATTATGAAATTTATTTTGCAATACCCATAAGTTTAGTGATGCCAAGTGCATTAAAAACAGCTGCATTTTCAGCCAATCAGCTCTTTTCAACAGTGATGGAGATATCCGATTTTTTCTGCCAGGACATGCATTGGAAGCCGGCGTTAGATGAGAAGCATACCGATATACAGAGCTTCCAGGTTTTTAAAACCTGGAAGCTCTAACGTACAACGTTCTGAACAGAAGGA
>DAINRH010000147.1:0-785 GCA_036741905.1 Methylobacter sp.
GCCTGGCGTTGGGCAAGAAGCAGGCCGATAGGCAGACCTTCCAGGTTTTTTAAAACCTGGAAGGTCTGCCTGGCAACGTTCTGATGTGTTTTAACTATTTTCGTGTTTTTCGTGGACTACGCTTTTTATTATGAGCATGCGTAACATCAGTTAGTGATGACGGCGAAAGGCGAAGGGGGGCTCTTGTTCATTCTGCCGAATCGTTAGCCGCTTGTTGCGCCAAGGCCCATGTTACATGTTCCCTGACCATCTCGGAGTCATGGGCGAGCATCGCTTTTAAGGCGTCAATAATAAACGGCGATGAAGGCGCATTGCCCAACGCCACGGCGATATTCCTGAGCCAGCGCTGATGACCGATTCTCCGTATCGCCGAGCCTTCGGTTTTTGCCAGAAACTCCGCTTCAGTCCAGGCGAACACCTCAAGCAATTGCTGGGTGTTGAGCCGGTGTCTGGGGCCAAAATCCTGTTCGCCGGTCGGTTTGGCAAAACGATTCCACGGGCAGATGATCTGGCAATCGTCGCAACCATAGATGCGGTTGCCGATCAGCGGTCTTAAGTCTTCCGGTATTGAGCCGTGCAATTCAATTGTCAGGTAGGATACGCAGCGTCTGGCATCGACCTGATAGGGCGCGATAATCGCCTGGGTCGGGCAAATATCCAGACAGGCGCGGCATTCGCCGCAATGCGCGGTGGCAGGGCTGTCGACAGGTAGCGGCAGGTTGGTGAACAGTTCGCCCAGAAAAAACCATGATCCGGCTTTGCGGTTAATGACATTGGAATGCTTG
>DAINRH010000147.1:795-10576 GCA_036741905.1 Methylobacter sp.
TTTCGGCCAAGGCTTTTTCCAGAACCGGGGCGCTGTCGACAAAAGCCCGCATGGATTCCGGGGACTCGGAAGCTGTTTCCGCTTGAATCTTGTCGGCCAGCTTTTGCAGGCGATTGCGCATCAGTTTGTGGTAATCGCGGCCCAGCGCATAGCGGGAAATATAGGCCGAAGCGGGATCGGCCAGCGCTTGATTCATTTCAGCGGCAGATTCGGTCTGGTAATCCATCCGTACCGAAATAACGCGCACAGTGCCGGGATGCAATAGCTCGGGCCTGCTGCGTTTAAGGCCGTGGCGCTGCATGTAGTCCATTTCTCCGTGGAAGTTATTGTCCAGCCAGTTTTGCAGGCGAGCTTCCGCTTCAGGCAAAGCGGTGTCGGTGATGCCGATCTGTTGGAAGCCCAGTTCCAGTCCCCATTGCTTGATTTGCAGGGCTAGGGTGGTCATTTGTTGGCTGCTGATGTCCATAGCGGGCGAGGGGAGGCGAAGGATTAAATGTAGGTAAAATAGAACTGATTAATAAGCCGAGCCGGACGGGGCATGTTGCTCAGCCTGAAGCGGTAAAGCCGATTCCGCAAGAGGAAACCTTTATACAATCTGTAAGCCCATAAACTGTTGAAAGGGCTGAAAATACTTGTCTGAATGCAATAACGACAGTTCGTGTTCAATGCAGTAGGTGGCAATCATCGTGTCGATGGTTTTGCGAACGGTAATGCCTTGTTGACGCAGTTTTCTAAAGTTTTCGGCACTTTTTAAAGCCATGGTCGCACCCAGCATGGCGTGGACAGGTAATGAACAAAGCAAGGTTTTTGCGGCCCGATAATCAGGGTCTTGCCTAAATCCTTGCAGCACTTCCGCCAGAATCAGATCCCCAGTGCATACCGGCTGCACGCCCAGCAAATTATCCAATTTTTGGGTTGCCGGAGTTTCCGTGCCGTTGAAGTAATCGATCCAAACGCTGGAATCGACCGGAATCAACGATCAGTCCTCATTTGCTCTAAATCGCCTTCCCATTTTAACTTGCCTTTAAAGGCTTTGATGCCCTCTTGCTGTTTCAACATCAATAAGACTTTCAAGCCGAGTTCCACCGCTTCGCGCTTGGATTTTGCCCCGGTCGCTTTTAAAACATCGGTCATTAAGGTGTCGTCAATGATTATATTGGTTCGCATTGGGCTGTCCTTGTGCAAGGAATTTATAAGCGATACACATTAGAGCATGTCCATGGGGCTGGTTCAATCTTGAATAAGCCGTCGATATTGCGGACGGGACAAGTTTGATGGATCCCGGATATGCCATTCATTAACCGAGCCGGACAGGGCATGTTGCCTCGTCCTAAACGTTAAATGTAGTCGCTTTGCTTAAACACCTCTGAAGCGCTGGGGACGGGATTGCAAACCCAGTCCCGCTTTAAGGTGTTAACCTTGCAGATGCCCCTTACCGATACACCTCGTCATGGCTGCCGACATCTAGCAGGATGATTTCTTTATCCGAAAACAGTAGGGTTAAGGTAAGACGATAGCTTGAAGTGATACTGACTGCTTGCACGCCCTTTAGCTTGCCATCAAGCGGGTGATACCTGAGGTGCGGCTGAAAGGGATCGCGCTCCAGATCGCCGAGAATCGCAGCAAACTTTTCCTTCAATTCCGGGTGCTGCTTTAGAAATTTCGCGGCCGTGCGAGTAAAGCCTGCCGTCCAAACGAGGGTGTACATACCTCAGTCTTCCATGTCCAGTTCCTTGAGCAACTCCTCCGCCGTGCCGCGTTGCACCCGCCCGGCGCGCAAATCTTCCAGCGAGGCCATTACCCGCGCCGTGTGCGCCTCGTCTTCCGCCTCCAGCAATGCCTGATAGCGAGCCTCGAGAAGCACCACATATTGCGGCTGATTGTTTCGTATGACATGGACATCACCTTTGGTAATGAGATCATCCACGGCGGTAATCCCGCGCCGCTTGATCTCCTGAGCAGGGATGGTATTCATATTTAGACTCCTTTTAGTACTTAATCGGGTATTAAAATACCACGCCAAGCGCTATAGAACAACAGACCCAGCGAAATGATGCGCTTCACTTTGTTCAGCACATCCTATGACACTACATGCCGATAAGCCGAGGCTTAAAGTCGCGACAAACAATAAGACTTCTTAATTTATTTTGTTCCTTATTATCGATTATCGTTATTGAGCTACATTGGGCAAACTGTTTCTGCTGATATTCACATAGACCAAAATTTCGGGCAACGAAAGGATGTTGCCCGACACGTCTGGAACCCCAGCGGGGTTCAAGCCGTTAGCCGGGAGTTGAGCGTAGCGACACCCCCGGATGGCATGGACAAAGAACCTCGACCCCGGCGGGGTCGCCGTAATTCGGGCTACAAATAATCCGGGTTATAATCGACACCGGATTTTTCCAGCAACACAACCAACTCATCCCGGAACGATTTCATTTTATGGTGTTGTTCCTGATTGGCGATATAGCTTGCCACAGCGTCCAGCCCGGACGCGCTAACGGTGAAAGCCGCACCATGCAAATTGCTTTTCTCCTAATGTATCATGAACCCACACGGAAGATGATTTCTTCAACTCCCGCATCAGATCGGCAAGATTGTGCGTGGATTTTAAAGACACCAGCAAATGGACATGGTCATCGATTCCGCCAATTCGTTTTGAAAACCCGCCCAGTCTATGGACAATTCCACCGAGATAATCATGAAGCCGGGGACGCCATTTTGCATCGATGACGGGAGCACGGTTTTTGGTTCCGAATACGATGTGGTAATGCAGGCTGAGATAGGTGGATGCCATGGTAAACTTCGCTTAAATGTTGTGTTTCTGCGACCCCGTTGGGGTCGAGGTTTTTGTCTCATGCCATCCGGTCCGGGGGTGTCGCTACGCTCAACCCCCGGCTAACGGCTTGAACCCCGTTGGGGTTCCTGATGCGTTGGGTTTCAGCTTCGCTAAAGCACCAACTGTTGGTATCGTTAACCCAACATTTTTGTGCGAATGTACTTTTTTGAGTCAAGTTGATAATTTCGTTATATTTGTACAACTTTTGACTCTTTTAACATTTCGATTAGTTTATGATTAGCCAAGTCTGCTCTTGTTCGCCCCGTATTTGGCAAGTTTTTTAATTTACAAAATTCGCTTATTTCACTTGCTGATAATTCAATAGGGATAATTAATTTCCCATTACGATCCATATGCTCTATCCCATATTCTGCCGCGTTCCTCCATTCAGCCCAACTGTTTTGCATATTTTCTGCATCATCAAACTGTGATAAAAGCATCGACCATTCCTCCTTTTTATAACAAACTAACGCTAAAAACAAAGGAATACCATTGTCATTTTGAGCAGTCTTGTTATCAAATAATTCAGGGTGGTTATTTGCAATAAGTTGAAAATATAAGGAAAGCTTTGTACCTATCAAACATTGGTGCTTTTTTATATATGTATGACCAATTCCAACTAATGAACGGCCAATCTTTTCTATTTTTTCTTCAATATTTTTTGGCCAACGAAATATGGCACCCCCACTTATCCCTTTTGGATGCGGTGGCATCATTTTTCTTCCTGACATTGGATCAACTGCTTTTTTTATACAAAAATTGACAATGATATTTGTATCTTTTTCAAATTCGAGATTCTCATATTTTTTTTGTATTGCTGCTTCACCAGTATAAGAAAACAACTCAGAAGAAAATTCATTCCTATTAATTCTTTTTGCCTTTGTTAAAGGAAAACCTGTAAACGTATAAATATCGCCTTCACATAAATTATCTGTTAACCAGCATTCATTTCTACGCAAGAAATTAAAATCCTGATGAATATTATTTTTTAAATCATCGTCTAACAAATAGTAAGAAATATCAATTTTATCTTTTGCTCTGCCCAACCCTTTAGGAGCTAATATCGAAGTCCAATACCCAGAAATCTCCTCAATTCCATTCATAGTAGGAATGCACAAATTTCCTTCTTTTGACCAATCGGAAACATGAGCGGCAGTAAGTAAAAAACCTTTTTCTTTTATTTTCAATAATACGCCAGAACCAATTTGCTCAAGCTCATTGTTTTTATTGTGTAGGACAAAGATTGGACAAACGCAGCTAACTTCATTATTCATAAATAATGCAAAAACTCCTTTGCAACATGAAGAATATGAGACATCACTTGCCGTATATTCTTCATAAAACCATCTAATTATTTGTTTTTTAGCCAACGTTACAGCAACAGGACATGCCAAACAAATACAA
Source organism: Methylobacter sp. (assembly GCA_036741905.1). Taxonomy (GTDB): domain Bacteria; phylum Pseudomonadota; class Gammaproteobacteria; order Methylococcales; family Methylomonadaceae; genus Methylobacter_A. Next base: position 5,039 of record DAINRH010000147.1, read on the forward strand.
CACCATCGCCCCACCCAAAAACTCACTTCCAAACAGGCTAACGCCAATTGTACCCCGAATTGTAACCGCGTATATCAGCCAACATTTTTAACCCCCGCATTAACCAATGCAGCCATTGCTACCGCCTCACTTTGCCCACTGACATTCAACCCTTGGATAACGCTACGCCGGTTTTGCGGCGGCTGATTTTGACTGACTTTCCACTTGCCGGTTAACCGTGTGATAACCATTTCAATACCGACCACAGCCCCAAGCAGCTTTTCGGTAAAATCCTCCGGCGCATCCGACACCGCCCACGGCTTGGGAAAAGCCGCTTCGTTTTGCTGCGTTAACGCTTCAAGCTGGGCGCGAACCCAAACAGCATCATCGATAACCCGCAAAGAACCGTAAGCATGAACTACCTCGTAGTTCCAGGTCGGAACCACCTTCCCTGCTTCCTGTTTAGTCGCATACCACGACGGGCTGATATACGCGTCCGGGCCGTGGAATATAGCCAGCGTTTCAACATCCGACGCAAGATCATGCCAGAGCGGATTGGCCCGCGCTATATGACCGCGTAATACGCCAAACGGCTCGGGCATTTCTGCAAGATGCAACGGAATGTGATTGGCGTTGATGCCGTTTGCGCCGAGGGTCACCAAGGTCGCAAGCGGCCGCTTGCGAATCAGCTCGTGCATGACCTCAACATCGGGCTGTTCAAACTGTGGCGGTATGTACATGGGTCTACTCGGAAATAAGGACTTCGCTGATTTGAATAACCGGTTCTATGTCGGTGTAATTGGGTATGTCGCCTTGCAACACTGCGGCGTGCGGCATGAAAGCGGCCATGAAGTCTTCAGCCGAATCAAACAGGAAGTGGCACATGGCGATATAGGCCGCATCCGTTCCCGGCATTGCGCCGCCAAGCCCGCGCTCAACTGAAACGCCCTTGCATCCTGGATGGGCGCTCAAAAGCCCAATCGACAACGGCATGTGCGTATCGATGTAATAGCCCATATCGAATCGTGCGCTTGTGTTGTTGGGGTACAGGATGCTGATTTTTATCATGAAGATTCCGTATATGGTGAATAGGAGATTAATGCCGAAAATTGTGCCATGCCTGCTTTTATCATCGCCCCGGCTGCCATTCAGGGTAACAAAGAATGCCTTCATATTCCAGCCACGGCACATCGTGCGATGTCCAGATATGCATTTGAGGAGCGATACCGGGATCTTCATACAGCGTTGCTACACGGACAATAACATGGGGCTGGTTCAACCGCTCGGCCACCAGATGAGAACCGCACATCGAGCAGAAATAGCGCTGCTTTCCCGGTGAAGACTCGAAAGATGAAAGTTTTTCTTCACCTTTCAACCAGCGAAAATGCTCACGCATTACCCCTGCGGTAGAGGCGAACGGAGCCGCATGCGCTTTTTGGCAAGTCCGGCAATGGCAGTGAGCGATAGGCATATCGATGCTGTCGATTTCGTATTCGATGGCTTTGCATAAACAACTGCCTTTCATCTTTTCACCTTAAACCGTTAAATAGCTTTATTCGCCATAAAAATTACAGCACGTTCCAAACCGGCATCCCGGTGAGTCTGCTTCCAAGCGGGGCGAGGTTTGCAACCCTGTCCGGCAGTTCTGTATTGTTCTATTAAGCATCGCACTAAGCTTAATAAAGATAAGGGATGTTATCGAGAGCAATGCTGACGCAATAGAGCTATTCTACGCACCTATTCAAAAGGATTTATCAAATCAAGACCGCAACTGCTAAAGTCCTTAATATTGCGGGTTGCGGGTTTAGCCATGCGACAACAGCCTCGCTTGGGTGAGGGCGTATGACTTCTGAAATGACATTAGTATCCAGAACCACCACAACAATAAATCCAATGGCTCATGCGGCATATGTTCAGGCCATTCCAGCTCAATGCCTTGCTTTTCACCAAACAGTTGCACAGTCATATCACCGAGTCTAATCGGGTTAGCAACGGCTTGTTTAAGAATGTGGCGTACTTCTTCTTCCATCGAAACGCCATGTGTCGCAGCACGTAGACGCAGTTTTGAAAAGACTTCCTCATCCAGTTTTCTAACACTTAAATTTGCCATGATAGATCTTCTGGAAAATGTTGATGGGACGATAGCATTCGATAACACGCGATTCAATTTAGTCCGTAGTCCGTAGGGCGGTTTCGCTTCAGCAAACCGCCATTCAACACACAATATCGCTACAACCGGACATAAAAATACCCGCGTGAAAAAGTCCGAGCAGGGGGGCAGGTTCAAGGCTTCGGTCATGGCGGATTGCTAGCGTGAATCCGACTTACAGCTTTTGGGTGGTGTTTGCCGGAAACGCCACCTCGCTATCGCTCGAACCGGCTTGTTTCGAACTACCGGGCTCTTAGGTCAAAACTGAACAAACGATACAAGCATCTTTATACTCAAAACCAGAGAGATAACAGCGAATATCTTTTTCAAATAAGCTTCAGGCAAACTATGGGAGCTGCGAGCGCCATAGGGAGCAGCAATAGAGCTACCAAGCGATATTGCTAAAAATGCCGGCACATAAATGTATCCAAGGGTATAGGGATTGCTTAATATTTTTGACCACCCGCTAATCGTGTAGCCAACAGCACCCGTGATAGCAATGGGAAATCCAATGGCAGCTGAAGTGCCAACGGCTCTTTGTATGTCCATATTTTTATAAACTAGGTAGGCAATAGTGAGAAAACCGCCACCAACAGCAGCCAGCGCTGATACAAATCCGATCCCAACTCCGGCTACAATTAATCCGCGAAAGGTTGTCGGTTTTTGGCTAGGTTTCGGTTGCCAATTAAGAAATATGTGCCCCGCTACAAGTGCCATGCACAGCACAAAAAACAGGGTAATGTAGGCTGGGTTAACGCTGGCGGCAACTTGGGTAACCAGAAAGGCACTCAGAATAATTCCGGGTGCCATTCCGCCAACGACCCGCCACACGATGGTGCCTCGAGAAGCATGTGCGCTGATGCTTGCTGTCGAAGAAATGATCATGCACGCCAATGACGTCCCTAATGCCAAATGAACGACGTTATCTGTGCCTATGCCTTGGTAAGTAAAAATAGATGCGAGCAAAGGAACCAGTATTCCACCGCCACCAAGCCCTAGTAAGCCCGCCATAAAGCCGACTAAGGCGCCCAACACAATGTACAACAATATCCATTCAACCCCAGGCATATAATTCCAACCTATTTGTTGGCTTTTTGGAGCAACCATGCGGTCTCCGTTGACGCAACTTTCCCCTTCAATCCGCCTGCGACATTCTTGCTTTCAACAGACATCAATTGGTAAGTAGCGCCATAATGTTGCTTCACTTCGTCCTCGTTAACTGAAAACGGTGGGCCACCTATAAGCTGTTGGTTGTATTCGTAAGTGATCAGTAACTGCGGTGCTGCGTCGGTTATACTCATCAGGTGTGACGTATATCGCTTCCGTATGCCAGCAGGCAGGGCAACTAAAGCAGCACGATCGTATATCGCGCTTATGGACCCAAGAGTTTCAGCAGACACAGCAAAAATATCGCCCACCAGTATGTCGATATTGTTAGCACTGTAGCGGGCCAATTCCCCAACTTTGGAGATTTCAGGCGCTAAGCCAAGTTCTTTAAACAACTCGTTAATGGCGAGTGCGCTCAATTCTGCGCCAACAACGCGGTAACCGCGGGCAAGCAACCAGGCAACATCACGTGTCTTGCCACACAATGGCAGGAAGACACGGCTGTCTTTCGGCAGATTTAATCTTCCAAAATGTTCTACCAGGAACGAGTTTGCCTCACTTTCATGAAAAGCGATCTCACCTCGCTCCCATTTTTGATGCCAAAAACTTGCTTTCATATCGACTCCTTAGATTTAAATAAAATAACACCCGCTTAATCGTTTAAATGTCGTGCTTAGTTGTGTTCTGAGCTATGATAAAAGTTCAAGTCAACTTGAAGTCAAGCATTAATTAGGATAGGTGAAATAATGGATATAGCTGAGGTCGCAAAGGCATCTGGATTACCCGCCTCAACACTACGATTTTATGAAGAAAAAGGACTGATTCAGTCAAATGGTCGAAGTGGTTTGCGCCGTCTATTCGGCGCCAATGTTATAGAACGGCTGGCTTTAATATCTTTGGGGCGTAGTGCCGGTTTCTCGCTTGATGAGATTGGTGCAATGTTTACTCCTGAAGGGCCTGATATTAATAGAGTGCTGCTTTTAGCTAAGGCGGATGAGTTGGACAGAAAAATTAAAGAACTGGCCTCTATGCGCGATGGGCTCCGTCACGCAGCGGTTTGCAATGCACCAAATCATTTTGAATGTCCAAAATTTCTTCGTCTCCTCCGTGTTGCTGGTAAAAATCGGTTTAGGCAACCCAATAAATTGAAGGTAAACAAACCTTAAGCGGGGATCCGGTAAGTTCATGGGCTACTCGGAAATAAGGGCTTCGCTAAGTTGAATAATCGGCTCTATGTCTGTGTAATTGGGTATGTCGCCTTGCAGCGCTTCGGCATGCGGCATGACAGCGGCCATGAAGTCTTCAGTCGAATCAAACAGAAAGTGGCACATGGCGATATAGGCCGCATCCGTTCGCGGCATCGCTCAGCCTAGTCCGCGCTCGACGAAACGCCTTTGAATCCGGAATGGGCGCTTAAAAATCCAATCGCCATCGGCATGTGCGTGTCGGTAAGTGTCAATATAACTGCGCCTAAATTCATCCATGGCTCCGGGTTCTGAGTCTGCATCCTTGGAAATGACGAAGTTTTTAGCGTTGGCTGAAGCATCTTGCTAATCCGGCCATTTTTTGACTGTTGGTATCTATAGCTGATGACAGGGATATAATGTGTTGTAGCGCAACCGGCAGGTTGCCATAAGATTTCTTGGTGCTACCCAGAGGCAACCTGCCGGTTGCGGCTACGAAACGACATCACACTACCATGCAAAATTTACCAATAAAACTCTATCGTGCGGCACAGGTCAGGGAACTGGATCGGATTGCGATACAGGAACGCGGCATTCCCGGTTTTGAATTAATGCGCCGGGCGGGACATGAAGTTTTCCTGTGTATCAAAAAGCAATGGTCGGACGTCCGGTCTGTAGTTGTTTTTTGCGGTTCGGGCAATAATGCGGGCGACGGCTATATCATTGCCAAGTTGGCGTTGGATGCGGGGTTGGAGGTTTGTGTCTATGCGGTTTCAGACCCTGAAAAACTAAATGGCGATGCGTTGACCGCATACCGGCAATATATCCAAGCTAATGGAAAGGTTTCTCTGTTCCAGGCCGGACACCCGCTTAACGCCGATGTGCTGGTTGATGCGTTATTGGGAACAGGGCTGGACAGGCCGGTCACCGGGCTTTATGCCGATGCGATACAGGCTATTAATGCCTATTCGGCCCCCGTCATTGCCGTGGATATTCCCTCCGGCTTAAACGCCGATACCGGCACGGTGATGGGTTGTGCGGTAAAAGCCGATTGTACAGTGACTTTTATCGGGCTGAAGCAGGGCTTATTCACCGGGCAGGCGGCAGAATATTGCGGCG
>DAINRH010000148.1:0-1345 GCA_036741905.1 Methylobacter sp.
CATTTTTAATGCCACATCTTAGCATGAAATAATAACACCCGAATCTTTCATCCTAGCCATTTTGTATCGGAGCGTTCTTGGACTAATGCCCAACTTTTCAGCGGTTATCTTACGACTGCCATTTTCCATCTGCAAGGTCTGTAAAATAATGCTTTCTTCGGCGGAGCGAACCCCCTCGCCCAACCCGCCAACCTCCACCATTTCGTCTTTAATGTCAATAACATACGAATCATGAACGGCATCTACAGCCTCAACCGAAGTCCCCTTATTAATCGCGTCCATCATCGATCCCGCATCCTCAAACACCAAATCATCAACGGTAATCTTGTCGCCAGTCCGCAAAATAAGAGCTCGTTGCACTACGTTATCCAGCTCCCTGACATTGCCGGGCCAGCTGTAAGCCAACATTTTGTCAACAGCCCCATTGTCAAATTCAGGCAATTTCTTGCCTTCTAACCTATGGCGCTGCATCAATTCCTGCGCCAGCGGCAAAATATCGCCTGGTCTATTGCGTAACGCCGGAATATTAATAGGGAACACATTGAGACGGTAATACAAATCCTCACGAAACCGCCCTTGCTCCATCTGTTCTTTTAACTTCTGATTGGTGGCTGCCAAAATTCTGACATTCAGCTTGATTTTTTTATGACTGCCTAAACGCTCGACCTCCCTTTCTTGCAATACCCGCAATAATTTCGCCTGCAAGCCTAAATCCATTTCGGCTATTTCGTCCAGTAATAACGTTCCGCCCTGCGCTTGCTCGAACTTTCCGGGCATAGCCTGAACCGCTCCGGTGTAAGCGCCTTTCTCATAACCGAACAACATCGCTTCCAACATGTTTTCAGGAATAGCGGCGCAATTCACTGCGACAAACGGCCCCTGATAGTAGGTTGAATTCTGATGAATATAGCGCGCAATAACCTCTTTACCGGTTCCGCTTTCACCTTGCAACAACACGGTAACATCGGTTTTGGCGACCTTGGCAGTCAATGCATAGAGTTTTTTCATGCTTTCGTCTTGCACAACTCGCTCATTAACCGCGGTATTAGCCGCCGACGGATTGGCCATCACATAATCAGCCACCTTGCTTACCAGCGCCTGCGCGTCAAAGGGCTTGATAAGATAATCGGAAGCCCCTGCCTGCATCGCCTCGACTGCCTTGGGAATAGTTCCGAAAGCGGTCATCAGTAGCACCGGCGTTTCCGAATACTTATGCTGCATATTCTTCAATAATTGAAAACCGTCCATAACCGGCATCTGCACATCGCTAACGACCAGTTTAAACTGGCCAAGCTCCAGCTTGATTAATGCTTCGGTACCGTTACGAGCCGAAACCACACGATAA
>DAINRH010000148.1:1365-10431 GCA_036741905.1 Methylobacter sp.
TCATCCTCAACAACCAACACATCATACTGTTTCATGTCTCATCTCCATTTGATGGTGATTTTTACCGGACAAACCTGTCTGGAACAGATTTGTATTTACCCGAAGGGCATCAGGCAGGACAGCCTTATGTGAAAAACCGCCCGGCAATAAACTATATGCCTGATTTATACAGGGAAGAACTAAAGTAAACGTAGCGCCCTTCCCTAGAGCAGACTCAACCGATACATGGCCGCCATGCGCTTTGACGACGCTGTCGACGACGGCCAATCCCAAGCCGGTACCGTAACTCTTGGTGGTAAAAAACGGCTCGAAAACCCGCTGACACAGCTCTTTGGCAATGCCCGGACCGTCATCCTTAATAACAATCCGCAGCTTATAATCGTCAAGTTGAGCCACTGAGATTTGTACATGTCCAATTTGTCCCACGGCATCGACCGCATTATTCAATAAATTAAGCAGCGCGCCGCGCAAGGCATTTTCATTACCCAGCATTGCGTCGTTTTGCACATCATTAATAATCTGCAAATCAATCCTACCGCTGCCGGTATATTCTTTTACTGTTTCCCTCAGGTGATTTAATAATTCGGCCAATGAAAAACTCTCCATCGCCAAACGTCCGTCTTTGGCAAAAATCAACATATCGTTAACCTGTCTTTCTAAATATTGCAGACGTTCAAGAATTTTTTGCGAAAACCGCTGCCGCTTTTCACTATCCAGTGCCGGGTTACTCATTTGCGAGGCATAAAGTATTGCCGTTGCCAGCGGTGTTCTGACCTGATGCGCCATGCTCGCCACCATTTCCCCCATCGCCGATAACTGTTTTTGCTGATTCAGCATATCTTGCAGGTTGCGCATTTCGCTGACATCCGACAGCAAAATAATTTGCCCGGTATCCGTGGAATCGCTACAGACAACATCTCTACTGACAGTCATATTCACCCGCTTGCCATTAGTTAATTGACGCTCATGAGGGTTGCCAAAGACGGGAATCAGGCTACGGGCAACAACGTCGAGCCAATCCACGCCGATCAGCGGCTCGCCTAAAAAAGCCGTCGCTACCGCATTGCAATCAACAACTTTCCCATCCACATCCAGCACAATGACCCCGGCCGGAAGCGCTGCCAGTATTTTTTCCAAGCGACTGGCAAGCCTTTCTTTTTCCTCAAGGGTTTTAAGTCGTTCGCTATGGGCAAAGGCAAGCTCACTATGCAACTTAGCAACCTGCTCTTCCAATCCTTGGTAAGAAACAGACAAATTCTGGGATAGCTCATTAAAAATGCGGAACGCATCGGTGAGCTGTTCGGTTTTTTGCTTTTTTTGGGTTTTGTAGGTATTCATGTCTGATCGCTCTAGTTTGCTGCAACTTAAACTTACTTTACTAAGCAAGAAAGCAAAAAACAGACCAAAACAATAACACCTATACTTTCAATACCTTGGCATTATCCGCCAAAAAACTGACAACTTATCTTTAACGCTGCAAATCATATTTGCGCAATTTTTCAACCAGTGTCGTGCGCCGCATATTTAAGCGTTTGGCGGCATGCGCGACCACCCCGCTGCATTCATTTAATGCCTGGCGTATCAAATCGACTTCTAAAACATTCAAATATTCTTTCAAATCTATGCCCTGCTCCGGCAATTGGGCTAAAGAACTCGATGTCCCCTCAAAAGCGCCGATGACTTCAATTGGCTCGGACTGATCCTCCTCTTCCATATCAACCGTTTCCATATCACCCGCTTCGATATTATCCATAATCTCTTCGGAAACCTTATAATGCTGAAACTTTTCCGGCAAATCAGCCGCATCGACCAGTCCTTTGGGATTAATAATAGCCAATCTTTCAATCAAATTTGCCAACTCCCTGACATTCCCCGGCCACTCATGCTGCATCAGCACAGCCAATGCCGCATGAGTCAGGCGTACCGAGCCGCGATTGGCAGCCTCCATTCGGGCGATAAGATCGCTCACTAACAAAGGAATATCTTCAGCCCTGTCCTTTAAGGCCGGTATTTCAATAGGAAAAACATTTAAACGGTAGAACAGATCTTCCCGAAACCGATTTTCTTTAATCTCATTTTCAAGATAGCGGTGCGTTGCGGCAATAACCCGCACATCGCAATGTATGGTTTTGTTACTGCCTACCCGCTCAAAAGTACGTTCCTGCAATACCCGCAATAACTTAACCTGCATAGCCAAAGGCATATCGCCGATTTCATCCAGAAAAAGCGTTCCGCCTTCCGCCATTTCGAAGCGGCCTTGCCGGGCGCTTAAAGCACCGGTAAACGCTCCTTTCTCGTGACCGAACAGTTCGCTTTCCAGCAATTCACCGGGAATCGCGCCGCAATTTATCGGCACAAACGGCTTATCTTTTCGGAATGAGGCATCATGCAAAGCGCGAGCGACCACTTCTTTTCCTGTTCCCGACTCGCCCAAAATTAAAACCGTCGCATCCGATTCCGCAACCTGATCAATCAGCTTACGGATACCGGCAATAGCCTGACTCTTGCCTTTTAGACGATCAACTGAAGCAGAACGCCGGTCCGACACTTCCCGCACCGTAAAAGACGTTTGCGCAACAGCGATAGAGAGCTTGTCGAATATCGGTTTCAAGACCGGGTAGGTAGTCGGCCATTCCAATACTTGAAATACGCTATTCGTAATGGCGGTCGAAACCTGGAGCGCCGTTCCCTTATTGATTAATAAAATGACAGGGATTTTATTTGCCCGTTCCACAATCTTAGTGACTACAGTTGCCTGCTTATCAATGCCATCACCGACAAAAATCCCACACAACTGATCAGCTTCGTTAAAACAAGATGCATAATCCGCTGAACCGGCAGTTTCTATCTTGTACTCCATAAACTGAAAAACCGTCTCCAGTTGCTGGACTCTTACTTGATTGTCGTCAATTAACAAAATACGCGGCAACGCCATGTTTTTACACTCATCACTCACATTGAGGCCATTTAAGTTTAGCCTTACACTTTCCGCAACAATCACTGCCGCTCATCACTCAGCGTGGCCTTAAAAATAATGCTTTTTAATTATTTAACTATTTGGCAAAGTTAAGCATCGAATCATCATCATGTCAAAATTCTTTTTATTTCATACTGTTCTACGGCCTTTTTAATGTGATTTACACAAATAAATCAAGCCGCTACCCCTATCCACGCTTGACAAAAATTTCTCATCATAGACACTAGGGTTGTTTTCACAACCCAGAGTACACTTTCTTTGAACGATATGCCCCTTAGTATGCTGTTTGGCATACTTGCCGCCATGCTTATTCTTTCCGCTTTTTTCTCCGGCTCGGAAACGGCTTTGATGACATTAAACCGTTATCGTTTAAAACATCTGGTTAAGCTAAATCATTCCGGCGCCATCAAAGCGAATCAATTACTGCAACGACCGGAACGCTTGCTTGGCCTGATTTTACTGTGCAATAACTTCGTTAATAATTTCGCATCCTCGATAGCGACTGTCATCGCCATTAAACTCTATGCCGATGAAGAATCCAGCGTCGCTATCGCTGCCGGAATTTTGACTATCGTAATGCTTATTTGCTCGGAAGTAACCCCTAAAACACTGGCCGCAATCAAACCCGAGCCGCTCGCCTTCCCGGCCGCCTGGATTTACACGCTGTTATTGAAACTCTTGTATCCCGTCGTTTGGTTCGTCAATTTATTTGTCAGCCTGTTCCTCCGCATAGCCGGTGTCGATGTCAAAAAAAACCGCCATGCCACACTCAATAAAGACGAATTAAAAAGCATTATTAGCGACGCAGAAAGCCTGATGCCTACCCGCTACCAAAAAATGCTGATGGACATACTCGATCTCGAATCGGCGACGGTTGAAGACATCATGACACCGCGCAATGAAATTATCGGCATAGACCTTGAGTTGCCGATTGAAGACATCATTGCCCGAATAAAAACCAGTCCGCATACCCGCTTACCCGTGTACAAAATCAGCATCGACAGAATTATCGGTTTTATACATTTACGGAAAATACTTGCCCTGCTTAATCAGGAAAATTTTGACAAACAAACCATCATAAACCTTCTGGACAAGCCATCGTTTATACCGGAGAGCACCTCGGTGCATAACCAAATGCATCGCTTTAAGCATGAAAAGATCCGAATAGGCCTGGTGATCGATGAATATGGCGATGTGCAGGGACTGGTTACACTGGACGACTTACTACAGGAAATAGTAGGAGAACTGATCACCGACGATGTCGCCGTAAGAACACAAAGCGACGGTAGCTATCTGGTCGACGCCAACATTACCATCAGGGAGTTAAATCGCATTACTCAATGGTCGCTTCCTACGGAAGGGCCAAAAACACTCAACGGGCTTATCATCGAGTTCATGGAAACCATACCCGAAACCGGAACCAGTATCAGATTGCATGAGTACCTTCTGGAGATCATAAAACGGGATGAGAATAGCGTTAAACTGGTTAAATTTCTGCCCAAGAAATAAGCCTTTGTCCCCGATACAGTCAATTTCTTGAACAACTAAAATAATACCGTCTATAATCAAAGTTCGTTCAAAGATGCGCTACCCATCCAATGGCAAAACTCACTGTTTTTTTTAAAGATAAAGCTATCCATTCGGGCCTGTTTAAACACGGTATTGTGCATATCGGACGCGATGAAACCAATGATTTAACCATTGACAGCCTGGCAGTCGCTCCGGCTCACGCCGTCATCGTTATTCGTGATGACGACTGCACTATCAAGCAACTCAATGATGAATTTCCGCTAATCGTCAACGGTAAAAAAACCAAAGCTTGCCATCTCAATAACAACGACACCATATCGATGGGAAAGCATGACATCATTTTCAATACCGTAGAATGTGTAGAATCTCCCGCCTTCAATAGCCTCATTGACGAAGACGTAAAATCGCTTAACCAGGAAATTGACAGTGAATTGCGCATTCCTGCCGCTAATTTGCAAATCATGAACGGCAGCAATATCGGCAAGATTCTGCAATTAAAAAAAGCCATGACACGGCTAGGCCATGACGGAAACGGCGTTATTGCCATATCGAAGAGAAAAGAGGGATATTTTGTTTCCGTATTGGAACATAGCGGCACGATAACCGTAAACGACGAGCCCTTAAACGATAAGTCATTAAAATTAAACACCAACGATGTGTTGGTTGTCGACAACACATCCCTGCAATTCTTTTTGAATTAAGCCCATGCAACCAATAGAAAACAATGATCACCGCCATTTCCATCGCATTATCTACACGGCAGACGCTATTTTAAGCTGCGCAGAAAAGACATGGCACTGCGAAATTATCGACCTGTCCTTAAAAGGCTGTTTATTACGTTTCGAACTTCCCTGGGAAGAAGACCAGGACAAGCTCTACACTCTCGCATTACGATTGTCCGAACAGGTCCAAATCAAAATGGAACTCACAGCAACGCACGTTGTAGGCAATAAGGTCGGCTTTAAATGCGAGCATATCGATATAGACAGCATTTCCGAACTACGTCGCTTGGTTGAACTCAACCTTGGCAGCAGCGCCTTACTGGAACGGGATTTGTTGGCGTTAACCGAATAGCATAGATAAGTCGCAAACTGAAAAAACAGCGACGCAACCATCAAACTTATTCTTATAAAACAATACACTATTTGATTGTTTGAAATCAATCGAAACCCGGCCGGCATGAGTTTTCCAGCTAGATCCCTGCATCAGCGGGAAGACCTTATGCAGATCATTAACATATTGCAAACCCTTTGCCATGCACTGATGTCCGCATCAGCTTAATCCCCCTTTATAACTGTCCGTTATTTCGAGTACACATCAAACCCGCCCCAGCTCGGCACTCCGTCAGTTGACAGGCTTTAGATCAGCTTTTCCGCATTTAAAGATAAAACAACCCAAGCCAATTGTTTTCATATAAGAAACTATTAATCAATACCTACTACTATTGTCAACTAATAGGTCCGTATGTATAGTGTATTCAACGCTGATTACTTCTTACCCACAAAACAGCAAAGGAGCTTTAAAATGACTGATTTTCAAAAAGATATTTTAATAGGGCTGATGTTTATCGTTGGTATTCTGGGGTTTATTTCCGGCGAATTCATTGTTTCAACAATCATGTTTGCAACGGCCGCCATCTTCACCAATATAGTTTTGAATCGAAAATTACTCGGCTAAAGATTTTTACCACCTCTTGGTATCCTACCTCAAACAGCATCTCTCCTGTTTGACTTCTCGCTCCCGATGCTCGCGCACCGGGAGTTTTTTTTGCCCGATTTTTGCTTGCGTTCAGCACCTTAGCCCGCCGACACAGCCTTTACGATAACGAATTTCGAGTTGGATGCGACCATCGAATACCCACCGAAAAGACGATCAAGATAGCAGTGGTAATCCAAATGGCGGTTGCCTATCACCCACAACTCGCCGCCTTTACGCAATACTCTCCGCGACTGTCTGAATAAACTGACGGCAATCTGATCGCCTAGGGTATTTTGTTGGTGAAACGGCGGATTGCAAAGAATCAGGTCGGCCGATGCGGATTCAGCCGCCATCAATCCGTCGCCGACCCGGAAAGTCGCCTCGCGCTGTTCGCCAAAAGCACGTTGAAAGTTATCCCTGGCCGATGCGACCGCCATAAAAGATTCATCGACAAAATGCACCGCCGCCGCAGGACAGCGTTCGGCAGCGATTAAACCGACCAGACCGTTACCGCAGCCCAAGTCGATAATATCGCAGACATCCTGCCGAGCCGGAAGATGCTGGAGAAAAAAACGCGTCCCTATATCAAGACTGTCGCGCGAAAAGACATTGGCGTGGTTACTAATCAGACGCTCGGTATTTTCAAGCCGGTAATTGACCGGATAAGGGCTGGGCGGAATAATCAGCCCGGAATCAAGGGATGCAAAAATCAGCCTCGCCTTTTTTTTAGCCAACGAAGTCGTCGTCGGTCCGACCAATCGCTCCAGCAGCTTCCAAACCGAGGACGGCAAGGTTTTAATCATGCCCGCGACGATGACTTGGCTTGAAGCGCTTAAATGCGGTCGCAAGCGTATCAACTGGTCTTCCAATAATGCCAAGGTCTTCGGCGCCTTAATCAACACCCAATCGAAAACACCCTCCGGCCTTTCAAGACTGTTCAGCAAACCGACGCTGTGCTCAGACAGGTTATTTGCGGCAAGATTGAGCCGCGTGGCCTGCTGCGACAAAAAGGAATCCGATATGGCACAAGGCCGGTAAGCACTCAGCGCTACGGCCAAAGCGCCGAAACTGTCATTCATTATTAAAACCCGCGCAACATCCGCCCGCCTTAGCTGCTCCGCAAGCGTATCGAGCAGATACTCATCGGCCGCATCCCAAGCGCGCAGCAACTCCTTCGGCCGTTTCGGCAACCGGCTTAACTCAAACTCACCTTGAGGAACGCTTAAACAATCGGGCATGACTCAAGCGCGCGACATGAATTTTCCGGTCTCGGTATTAATCTTAATCAGCTCCTCCGGCTCCAGATATTCGGGAACCTGAACCTCCAATCCGGTGGTTACTCTGGCTGTTTTGGTCCGCCCGGATGCCGTCGCCCCTTTTATGGCAGGCGCCGTTTCCACGATCGCCAACACCACCGAACTAGGCAATTCGATGCCCAGCACCGCATCGTCCACCAACAACGCCACGATGCCTTCCAAACCTTCGGTCAAATAATCGATTTGATCCTCCAAATCCTCACGGCTCAGAGTGTACTGAGTGTAATCTTCCATATTCATGAAGATATAACTATCCCCATCTACGTAAGAAAACTGCACTTTAGCCCGTACCAGATCGGCATCCTTAAAAAAATCGTCCCCTTTTAACGACTCATCCAACTTTTGACCGGTTTTAAGATTGGTAAAACGGATTTTGTACAAGGTTGACGCTCCGCGGGACGACGGACTTTTAGCATCGACCTGCTTAACCGCATGCGGTACGCCGTTTATCTCAACCACCATGCCTCTTTTTAAATCACTAGCCTTTGCCACGCAAAACTCCTCTCGATGAAACTTGCCGGCAACATGCAGCAAGGATTTATATTAAAAAACAGCGCCGGCAGATATCCCGACTTAAAAAGCCATTATATCGTAGAACCTATACCGAAAGCGGTAACTTGGATCAATCGCCTGATCAGGCAAACCCTCTGCTGATTTAATGCGGCTTTCCTGATTAATCATAGATATTACCCATTTGCCCTATTTTTTTATGAATCGCATCTTTTCATCAGCTAATTAACTGATGTTACGCATGTACCTAATAAAAAAGCGTAGTCCACGAAAGGCACAAAAAGCACGAAAAAACCGAGCACAAGGACAATAAAGTAAAGTCCACCGTCAAGATTAGAAAAATGCACACCGTAAGCAGGGAAACATACGCCCGCTATTTTTTCGTGGACAGTGCGCAGCATCAGTAATTAAGGTAGAGTTGGGACACGATATTCATGTTAAATTACAGGTTTGCGCCACCACCCGCTTTTGAATACACCTTAATGACCCGTTTTTTTGATGACATATCGGCGACGTTCCTCTGCTTGCTACTCGTTTCCGGCTTATGCGGCAACGCCTGGGCGGACAATGCACTCGAAGTCTGGCGCAACGAGGCGACAGCCGCCAGGGCGCTGACGGAAAACGACGCCCAGGCGGCTTATAAGGCAGCGCTACGCTTGCAGGCAACACCCCCCGTTAATGCGACGTCGACCGATCAAGCGCTCATACTGAATCTTTTGGGCCGCATTGAAGTCTATACGGCGCAGACCGAATCGTCGGCGAACCATTCAGCGCAAGCACTGGAACTGGCCAAGAAAAACGGCGACCGAATCGGTCAGGCCGAGGCTTATCTCTCTATGTCACTCAATTCCGTCTACCAGGGCCGGATCGATACCTTGGTCGATGTCGCCCCTCGCGCCCTGGAGGTGCTCGACGGCGTGGATCGTCCGGACCTGCTTGGCGAAGCGATGTTGCGTCTGGCTATGATGTACCGTCGCATGGGGCAGATCGATGAGTCGGTTACCCTGTGCATGCAGGCGATGGAAATCGCCAGAG
>DAINRH010000149.1:0-10404 GCA_036741905.1 Methylobacter sp.
GGGCAGATCGATGAGTCGGTTACCCTGTGCATGCAGGCGATGGAAATCGCCAGAGGCACCAATAACCCTTTGGCGCTGATTTATGCCTATCAGGGCATGGGCGTCTCTTACAACCAGAGCGACCACCCTAGCGAAGCATACGATCATTACGCCAAAATGCTTGAGTTGGCGAGGCGTGTACCCGCAAAACAGCTGGAGGCGGATGCGCTCACAGGTATGGCCAACGCGCTCAGCAACCCAGTCAACAAGACTATCGACCTGCATACCTCCGAGTCGTTGATTCGTGAAGCGGTCGCACTCTATCAGGCTATCGACACCCCCTTCCACCTCGCCCACGGACTTTTTGCACTGGCGGAAAACTTGCGTAAACAAAACCGACTGGAAGATACCCTGCCGCTCCTCAATGAAGATGTCGCAATCTACGAACGCTATCCGAACAAGATCGGCCTCTGGTGGTCGTTGGACGCCCGCAGTAAAAACCTCCAGTCGATAGGGCGTATTAACGATGCGCAGACCGATGCCGAACGGGCTTACGCGCTGGCGCAAGCTATTGGTCTGCTAATCTACCGGAGCGAAAGCGCGCGGCGCATGGCTTCGGCCACAGCAATCGCGGGCGACTACAAGCGGGCTTATCAATTTTCCGAAGAAGCCGCCGACTTGGCGGACAAATTGGTACGTGAAAAAAGCAGCGTCCGCATGCTCGAATTAGCGCAACGCTACAAGTCGGAACACAAACAACAACAAATCGACAGACTGACGCTCCGCGAGCAACATCGCGCACTTCAGCAGCGTTGGCTATGGACTGTGCTAGGCGGCAGCATCGCGTTGCTTGCCCTCACCACCTACTTCCTGCTGCGATTACGGCGCTCCCACCGCTTGCTTGGCGTCTCTAATATGCAACTGCGGCACTCGAAGGATGAAATCCGCGTACTCAACATCGACCTTGAACAACGGGTCCAGACACGTACCGATGAATTACGCCAGCAGACCCGCTACCTGCGCACACTGGTTGATACCTTACCGGTTTCCGTCTGGCTTAAAGACACCGAGGGACGCTACCTGACTATCAACACCGGCAACGGTCATATGAAAGAACACATGATCGGTAAAACCGATGAAGAACTGTGGCCCGGCGAAATCGGACAGGCCTTCCGCACCACTGACTGCGAGGTCATGAACACCCGGCAAGGCAAGATCTTCGAAGTAGCC
The DNA here is from genome assembly GCA_036741905.1 of Methylobacter sp. Lineage (GTDB taxonomy): Bacteria > Pseudomonadota > Gammaproteobacteria > Methylococcales > Methylomonadaceae > Methylobacter_A. Next base: position 1,210 of record DAINRH010000149.1, read on the forward strand.
ATTCCCGGCGCCAACGGTACGCTGTTCTGGCGCGAAATCGACAAAGCGCCGGTAATCGACGAAGACGGCACAGTGCTCGGAATCGTCGGCGTCGGCCGCGACATCAGCGAACGCAAGGCTGCCGAGGCTGCGCGCGAAGCCGCGCTGACCGAAGCAGTACGCCTGGCGAAACTACGTAGCGAATTCATTGCCTACATGAGCCACGAACTGCGCACACCGCTGAACGGCATCCTCGGTTATGCGCAAATATTACAACGAGACAAGACCCTGACCGAGCGCAATAGCGCCGCGCTCGATGTCATTCGCCAAAGCGGCGAGCACCTGCTGGCACTGGTTGAGGACATCCTTGACTTGGCCCGTATCGAAACCGGCAAGCTCGAACTCATCATCAGCGACATCCCGCTGAACAAGTTCCTGAGCATCGTTGCCGAGATCATCGGCATCAAAGCGAGGCAAAAGGGCCTCAACTTCACTTGCGAGCTGACGCCCGATTTGCCCGAAGGCATCCGCGGCGATGAAAAACGGCTGCGTCAGGTGCTGCTTAACCTGCTGGACAACGCGGTCAAATTCACCGACTGCGGTCGCGTAGTATTGCGCGTCAGCCGCGAGACCTCGTCGCAGCTCCGCTTCGTCATCCAAGACACCGGCATCGGTATCGAGGCCGCCGAACTGGAAACTATATTCCAGCACTTCGAGCAGTCGGGGGACTTACAGCACCGGAGCGGCGGCACCGGCCTCGGCCTTGCGATCAGCCGCCACCTGGTACATTTGATGGGCGGCGACATCGAAGTCAAGAGCCGCATAGGGGAAGGCAGCACCTTCCATTTCGAACTGGAACTGCCGATGGTGGAAACCGCGCCTTGCGCCCTGCTTTTGGCACACGTTGCGACAGGATACCAAGGGCCGCGCCGTACCGTGCTGATCATCGACGATGTCGCGGAGGATCGCGCCTTGGCGGTTAACCTGCTGGTCCCGCTGGGCTTTGATACGGTCGAGGCGGACAACGGCCTCGATGCGCTGGAGCGCGCTCAATCGATACCGCCAGACCTGATCCTGATGGACAACGCTTTATCCGGCATGGACGACAGGGAAACAATACTGCGCTTGCGCCAATGGTCGGCCCGGCTCCCCATCGTCGTGATGTCCGCCAATGCCGCCTCGGGCAACGCTGCGGAATACGCGAATGCCGTCATACCTAAGCCTATTGCCCAAGATAGCTTGCTGGTCCACATCGCCGCGCTTTTGAATCTCGAATGGATCTTCACCCCGCCGCCGCAAAACGCATCGATAACGGATGAAAGCGCAGAACCGCTGATATGTCCACCGACCGAAGAAATGCAAACGCTGCATCGATTGGCGCAGCTGGGCAACATGCGCGACATCCTGCGCTACGCTGAACGGGTCGCAGGGCTTGACCCTCGCTACGGCTTGTTCGCCACGCAGCTGCGCAGATTTGCCGAGGGCTACCAGTCGAAAGCCATCCTCGCTTTTGCCGAACAACACTTGAATGACACCCCCTATGAATCTTCGCACTAATACCGCCACTATCCTGATCGTCGATGACATTCCCAGCAATCTGAGCGTGGTGGTCGACCTGCTTGAGGAGAGCGGCTATAACGTCGCCATCGCCCAGGACGGCGAAGAGGCCTTGCAACGCGCGCAATTACTGCAACCCGACTTGATCCTGCTGGATGTGATGTTGCCGGGAGCGGACGGTTTCGAAATCTGCCGACGCTTGAAAGCGGCGGAAAATACCCGCGACATTCCGGTGATCTTTATGACCGCCTTGGTCGCGACCGAGCACAAAGTCCACGGCTTTGCCGCCGGAGGCGTCGACTACATCACCAAACCCTTGCAAATCGACGAAGTCATCGCCAGAGTCGGCACCCATCTCAAGTTGCATGCCACGCAAAAACGCCTGGAAGAACGAAACGCGCAATTACACCACTGCCAGCAATATCTGGAACGGCAGGTCGCCGAATGCACCGCCGAACTCAACGCCGACAACCAACAGCTGCGTACTGAAATTAGCGAACACAAGCGGGCCGAACAGCAGCTGTTAATGATGAATTTTGCTTTGAAGCGAATGCGCGAGGCCGCCTATCTGGTCGACCGGCACTTGCGGTTTATCTATGTTAATGACGAAGCCTGCCGGGCATTGGGTTACAGCCGGGAAGAGCTGCTGGACATGACGGTCTATGACATCGATCAGGATGCCGCGCATGAAGAAATGACCCGTACCAGCGAGCAAGACGGCCTGGTTGTCATTGAGCGTCGTCACAAGACTAAGGAGGGCGCCGTTTTTTCAGTAGAAATCCGCATCACCCGTTTCGAGTATGAAGGCGCGACGCTAACCCTGTGCCTGGCCCGCGACATCTCCGAGCGCAAGTAACGGCACAGCCCTATGCAATCTCTCCTGACGACTGGCGTCGTTATGGCCTTGCATTTTTAAATATTAATCGAGCGACACATAAACTATGTCAGATAAAAAACCCACCCTCGGTTTCATCGGTATCGGCCTGATGGGCAAGCCGATGACTTTGCGTTTGCTGGATGCCGGCTTTAGCGTTAACGTCTGGAACCGCAGCGCTGAAAAACTAAAGCCGGTCGCTGGGGCAGGCGCTACAGTCCGCTCATCCGTTGCCGAGTTAGTCCGGGACTCCGAGGTGATTATCCTGTGCCTGGCCGATACCGCCGTCGTCGAATCGATTGTGCGTAATGATATTTTAGCGTTCGGCGCAGCGGGCAAGTTGCTGATTGATTTATCCAGCATCCACCCGGAAAACACCCGGCAGTTGGCCGCGCTTCTGCATGAAAAATGCAACATGGGCTGGGTCGATGCGCCGGTTTCCGGCGGCGTCGCCGGTGCCGAGCAAGGCAATCTGGCGATTATGGCGGGCGGCGGCGCGGAAAATATCGCAGTTGCCCGAATCGTCCTGGCCCCGCTGTACAAGCAATTAACCCACATGGGCGAAGTCGGCAGCGGCCAGATCACCAAGATCTGCAACCAGATGATTGTCAGTTGCAATGTGCTGGTTATCGCCGAAATGATAGCCCTGGCTAAACAATCCGGTGTCGATGCGGGGCAAATACCCGCCGCATTGGCAGGCGGTTTCGCCGATTCCAAGCCCCTACAAATCGTCGCTCCCGAAATGGCGGCCGAAACCTTTGAGCCGGTCAAATGGCGGGTTAAAACCCTGCTGAAGGATTTGAACATGGCGGTCGATTTATCCATCAAACAGGGTACCGCCGCACCGATGTCCGCGCTGGCCGCGCAGTTGATGCAACTGCACGGCAGCCGCGGTTACCTGGAACAAGACCCCGCCACTTTAATCAAACTCTATACAAAAACCGATGCTTAACTTTACCGCCAACCTGAGCCTGCTGTTTACCGAAGTAGCGCTTATCGATCGCTTCAAGGCCGCCAAGCAAGCAGGCTTTAATGCCGTTGAAATCCAATTCCCTTACGCATTAAATCCGGCCGCCATAAAAGACAATCTGGACGAATACGGCTTAAAAATGGTTTTGTTTAATGTAGACGCTGCCGACTTGTTACAGGGCGGCGAAGGGCTTGCCTGCGTACCTGAAAAGCGCGATCAGTTCAGACAGGCCGTCGCTCAAACCGTCGACTATGCCGAGCGGCTAAAGCCGGAAGCGATCAATGTGTTGCCGGGCCGCTGTTTGGATAACAGCCGCTTGCAACATTATCTTGAAACCTTTAAGGAAAACCTGTGTTTCGCCGTCGATGCCTTTTCGCCGTTGGGTGTCAAAACAGTGTTTGAGGCCGTCAATAGCCACGACATGCCGGGATTTATCATCGATAGCGGAGCACAAATGCTCAGCATGCTGGATCAACTTAACCGCCCAGCGTTATTTATGCAGTACGATATTTATCACATGCAAATGATGGGCGAACAACCCGAGACGTTTATTGCCGAACAGGCCGGTAAAATCGGTCATATCCAGTTCGCCGATTGTCCTGGACGCGGGCAACCCGGCACCGGGCGAATTGATTTCGAGCGGCTGTTTTCAGTGATTGAGAAATCGGGGTATTCGGGATGGGTCGGCGCGGAATATAAACCGCTTGGTTCTACAACTGAAAGTTTGGATTGGTTAACGCCATAAGCGTCAACTAAAAACATAAAACCACGAAGACACGAAGAACACGAAGTTTTTACCTTGGTTTTTCTTCGTGTCTTCGTGGTTAATTAATCTATACGCTTTGCTGATTGAATAACGGTGCGCACGGCGCACCCTACGCAAACCAAAAAGCCTAGGCTATCAATTTCAAATACTTCTGATACAGACTTTCTTTGTCCTCAACATGCTTGGCATCCTTATCGATGCAATCGACCGGACAAACTTCCATGCATTGCGGCACATCATGATGGCCTACGCACTCGGTACATAATGCGGGATTTATGACATAAATATCCTCGCCTTGGGAAATCGCGCCATTCGGGCACTCCGGCTCGCAAACATCGCAATTGATGCATTCTTCATTAATAATAAGGGACATTCAAACTCCTACACGCTACAACACGGTTGAGCAATACCGCTTGCTCAACCCAATAAACTCAAACATTTCTTATACAAACTGTCTTTGACTTCGTCAATGCCGTCGTTGGGACAAACCGCTTCACACAAGGGATCGCCGTAGCGTTCCCTGCATTCGGTACACAATGCGGGATTTATAACATAAGCATCCTCCGTCCGGATAATCGCCTCATTCGGACATTCAGGCTCGCAGACACCGCAACGGGCACATTTAGCTTCGTTAATAACCAGGGCCATAGTTTACTCGGATCTGAATTTATTAATTAAACATTGGTGAACAAGATCGGGAACAAAGCAGGACACGTCGCCGTTCAGCTGTGCAATTTCACGAATCATGCTCGAAGAAATAAATTCGTATTGTTCGGCCGGGGTTAAAAACACGGTTTCCAATTCCGGCGCCAGACGCCGGTTCATTCCGGCCAACTGAAACTCGTATTCAAAATCGGAGACTGCCCGCAAGCCCCGTAAAATCACGTTGGCGCCCTGCTGTTTGGCGCACTCGACCAGCAAGTTATCAAAACCGATCACCGACACATGGGGAAAATCCGCAGTAACCGCTCTAACCAACGCCACCCGTTCGTCCAGAGAAAACAACGGGGTTTTGCCCCTGTTAACCGCTACGGCGACAACCACTTTATGATAAAGCCTGGATGCCCTGGCAATCAGATCCAAATGCCCATTGGTAATAGGATCAAAGGTACCCGGATAAATTGCGGTGGTTTGCATAATAGTGTGTGATTTTCAGAAAAGGCGGCAATTCTATACTAAGAAACGGCTTTAAAATACTTAATTCAATGTTAGGCGAAGGTAAAAAGCGCAAGGCGAAAAAAACCAGGCTTCGAATCAGGCAGCCCTTCGCCCTTAACCCCTCTCAAACAAATGATAGCCGACTTCGCCCGCGCTTTTGCTTTTCAGCTGCCGCCAGTTTTCGGGCATGGATGCTCCGCATGACCAATCGAAATGCCGTTCCGTTTCAACATAAATCTTGGCCTGTTTAGCCAGCCAGCCGTAAGCTTCCAGCTGCCTGCAAGTTTGAACCACCAGATTCTGCCCGAATGGCGGATCGAGAAACACCACATCGAAGGCGGTAGCCGCTCCCTCCAGATAGCGCAAAACATCGCTTTGCACGACGCTTATCTGCTGAGCGGACAGCGCAACGGCATTGTCCTTTAAACTGCGGCAGGCCTGGGCATTGCTTTCCACCTGGACCACAGACTTTGCGCCTCTTGACGCGGCCTCAAAGCCCAGCGCGCCGCTGCCCGCATACAAATCAAGGCACTGTTTGCCGACAATTTCATACTGCAACCAGTTGAATAAAGTTTCCCTGACTCTGGCCGGCGTGGGCCTTAATCCCGGCGCATCGACAAAACTTAATTGCCGACTGCGCCAGTCTCCTCCGATAATTCTAAGCTTATTGTTCACTCTTCTTGTCGCTCCCGCCCAAGGTGATGGTTTGCATTAACTGCGGATCGACGCGGCGCTTGAAAGCGTCTTTTATCGATGCGGTCGTCACCTTCTCGACGTTCTGCTGGAAGGTGTCCAGATAATCCAGCGGCATGTCATAAAAGCCGATCATCGACACGTAACTGGCCAGTTCTTTGTTGGTATCGAAACGCATCGCAAAACCGCCGGTGATGTTTTTCTTGGCGGCAATCAGCTCGGCTTCCGTAGGCCCTTGGGCAATAAAATCGGCCAGGGTTTTATTCAGCACGTCCAGCGCCTGACCGGTTTGATCGTTGCGGGTTTGCAGGCTGACCGTAAACGGGCCTTTCCTGAACATCGGCGCAAACGAACTACCGGCGCTATAAGCCAATCCGCGTTTTTCCCTGACTTCCTCAAACAGTTTGGACACCAGTCCGCCGCCGCCCAGAATATGGTTGCCGACATACAGCGCAAAATAATCGGGGTCTTTGCGGTAGCTGCCGGGCATGCCGACCAGCACATGGGTTTGCGTGGAGGGGAAGTCGATATGCTGCTTCCCCGCTTTGACCGGCATGACCACTTCCGGCAAGGGTTCCGGCTTTTGGCCTACCGGCAAGCCTGAGACCAACGTCTCGGCGGTGTGCTCGGCCTGTTGCCTGGACAAGTCGCCGACAATCACCACCATCGCATTGGCGGCGACATAATATTTCTGATAGAAACTGCGCAGATCCGCGGCTTCGAAACCAGAGACCGTGACGATCTCGCCGGAAGCCGGGTGCCCGTAAGGATGATCGCCGTACAAGGCTTTATAGTAGGCGATGCTGGCCAGCTCGGCAGGCGATTCTTCCTGTTGCTTTAAACCGGCCAAAGTCCGGTTTTTTTCCCGTTGGAAATCGGCTTCATTAAAACTTGGATTAGTCAAAATGACTTGCATGGTCTCCAGCGCTTTATCGAACAGGGGCTTATCCGTTAAGGTGCGCAACGAAACCGACGCCATATCGATCGAAATACTGGAGCCGAACTGCGCACCGACGCTTTCAAAACGCTGGGCGATTTGATCGGCGTTCCACTGCCCTGCCCCGGTATCGAGCAATCCGGAGGTTAATGCCGACAAGCCGAACTGGTAGCCGTCACGCGCGCTTCCTGCATCGAAAGCCACCTGTATATCCACCATCGGCAGGCCTTCGGTATGCACATAATAAACCCAGCTGAGTTGAGCAGCTTGTCTGCTCAAACGAAACTTATGCCCTTTGGGTATAAAACTTAACGGACGAATACGCATTATCTAACTCCTTTTGTTGTCTTGGTCTCGGTAATATTGCCGGTGATCGGCAAGGGCTCCAGATAAGCGACGCTCAATTTATCTTCAATCAAATATTTACGCGCCACCTCACGCACTTGTTCGGCGCTAACCTGATTGACCTTTTCGACATATTCATCGACGACTTTCCAGCTCAGGCCAACGGTTTCCAGCATACCCAACTGCATGGCCTGATAAAAATTGGAGTCCCGCTCATAAACCGCCTTGGCGAGAACCTGCGCCTTAATGCGCTGCAATTCATCGTCTTCGACCAGGTTGATTTGCAACTTGGCAATCTCGTCCTTTAATGCGCTTTCCAGATTCCAGACGGTTTTGCCTTCGGCGGGCGTCGCTTCCAGCGTGAACATTTCCGGCAATCTTGAGGTCAGGCTGTAACTGGCCCCGACGGACACCGCTATTTGCTTGCCGCGCACCAATCCCGATTCCAATCTGGCGCTGCCGCCGCCGTCCAGCACACCGGCCAGGACTTCCAGCGCATACGCTTCCCATTCATGCTGCGCCGTCTTCAATACCGGCACCTTATAACCCATGACCAAATACGGCAGTTTGGCCGGTAACTTAATCGTCATCTTCCGAACGCCCAACTGTTCGACTTCCGCCTGCGGTTTTAGCGGCTTAAGTTCGCTGGGCTTTAACGGGGCAAAGTATTTCTCCGCCAGCGCAAACACCGTCTTGGGCTGCACATCGCCGACCACCACCAACGTCGCATTATTGGGCGCATACCAACGCTGATACCAGGCTTGAAGATCTTCAACCTTGTAATTTTCAATGTCCGAAGGCCAGCCGATCACCGGATTTTTATACGGGCTGTTGGTGTAAGCCATCGCATTAAAATGTTCCTGCATTTTCGCCTGCGGATTATCGTCGGTGCGCATCCTTCGCTCTTCGGTCACCACTTGCAATTCCTTTTTCAACTCATCGGCTAACAGATGCAAATTGCGCATCCTGTCGGCTTCCAGTTCAAAACTGACCGCCAGCCGGGAAGCTTCCATCGTTTGAAAATAAGCCGTGTAATCGGTGCCGGTAAAGGCGTTCTCCTCGCCGCCGTTTTCGGCGACGATACGGGAGAACTCACCGGCGGCATGCTTGTCAGTGCCTTTAAACATCATGTGTTCCAGCATGTGCGAAATACCGGTAATACCGCCCGGTTCATAACTTGAACCGACCTTGTACCAGACCTGGGACACGGCAACCGGAGACCGGTGATCCTCCTTAACCAGCACTTTTAAGCCGTTGCCCAGCACATGTTCCGACACCTTAGTCGCGGCGCTGCCGGCAAAAACCGGTAGCCACAAAAATGCGGCGCATAGTAATCGTTTGTTCATAAACTCCCTCTTGGATTAATGTTAAGGTATTTTTAAATAGGCTGATGTTACGCAAATTGAACACTTTTTACCACGTGCTGCCGGCTGCAAGACTCAGCCATTCAGATTAGCGCGCCGTTTCAGTACATGGCAAAAAGTCCGTCATGCCGGCATAGATGTAAATGCATAGCTTGGCATTGCGTCTGATTCGAAAAGATAGATGTCGTCATGACGTGTTTTGTTTTTTAAACCTTCGTGTTCTTCGTGTCTTCGTGGTAAAAATTTCTCCTGATTAGTAAGATGCTTCAGCTAGCGCCGTCATACTGGCATGGATGCCGGTATCCAGTCACATGGATGTGAATGTATGACTTGGCATAATGCCTAAATCGGATACGGGTGCCAAGGATAGTCACCCTCCCTGGCTCTAGATTCCGGCATCCATGCCGGAATGACGGCGTTTTTTGCGTTAGCTGAAGCATCTTTATAATCAGGAAATTTCTTAATCATCGCTTAACATCAGTTAATGCGCATTGATAACGCTATCAACCGTTAAGGTTTTATCTATACGAACATTTTCTTCTGCCTGGATTT
>DAINRH010000150.1:0-6430 GCA_036741905.1 Methylobacter sp.
TTTTCGTGTTTTTCGTGGACTACGCTTTTTATTATGAGCATGCGTAACATCAGATCTTAATGTCCTTCATGGTAAAAAAACAAGTTATAAAACAGCGTAATGCAGCATACGGATGGAGTTAGTGCTGTTCGTGGACTAACGGCGGCTTTTAAGATGAATGGCATTTATATCCATTTATTAGATTACATCATCGAATAATATCGTTTTATTAAAAATAAAAATCCTCCTAAGCTATATCCAACCACAAAGAACGGCCGTAAAAATACTACGGTAGTGTTTGCAACGTGTGCTTGATGTCATTTTTATGTGTGCCTCCTCTATCTCTCTACAAGGATTGTTTTTGGGGCGGGTTTCGACCCGCCTTTTTTTTAAATCGGGAACGGTACAGATTCTTTACGCGTTAAATCCACTGCAATACAGCCCATGCAATCTGAAGCGGAACAGCCGCCGATGAGTACGCTCTTTATCAGACCTGAGGATAAATTCATGCCGCTACAAAATTTAGTCGAATATTTCAATGACCGCTTCGGACAAGAACACCGCTCCAGTTTTCGTCCCTTTATCCTGGAACAAGGAACAATCAGCGCGCTGTTCGGTCAAATCAAAATAGGCAGTGTTTTTTCGCCAATACGTAAGGCCCCGAAACCCGCCGAGATCGTCGGCCATGCCGCTAAACTTAAGGTTTCCACCCATGAAGTCCAATACCTGTATTCAGACGAAATTGAAAATCTACTGAGTAACCACCCTCACCAAGCCGGCGATTTTGAGTCGATCATCAATTTCGACCGCTTATCCCGCACCGTGCATATGCTCAATTACCTGCCTATCACCCATTTGCAGGGCGCGCTGTTCGTGGAAGTCGATCCACGCCATATACTGGGCGTTAAAAAGGATCATGGCGCGTACTTTGAAGAAGTGATAGGCCAATGCGGCCTGGAAACCAAGAAAGTCGTGATCATCATGTCGGTAAACAGCAACTATGTCCGGCATGACCAGGAACTGGTCGCCGGCCTGGATAATTACCGGCACAGGGGTTATCAAATCGCGCTTAAGTTCGATTACGTCGCGCAGGAAGGCCAATCGTTCGACCTGATTAGCAAGCTGTCCCCGAATTACGTCAGTTTGTCGGCGCGGCATCTTGACCATGTCCGTGACAATGCCCTGTTTGAAAAACTGCGCGATTTAAAAGCGTTGGTCGCTTCAACAGGCGGACAAAGCATCCTGCAACAAATCGATCAAAAAAAGTCCGATCTGTTGGCCCGTAATGCCGGTTTTAACTTGGTGCAGGGCAGTTATTACGAACGGGCCTCGGTATCGGCATTTTTACCGGAATCGCTTGAGGCCGGAGTCAGCGCCAATGGCTAACGTGCATTTTTTCGGTCACTTGCGGCTTAAGGGATGTCCGCGATAGGCATGCACAGAGTAAGCGGAGCATCGGGGAGCGCTACAAACCCATAGCGGGCATAGAAAGTTGCCAATTCTGTATCCTTTGCATCGACAAATAAAAAGCTGCCGCCAATTAAGCGAGAGGCCGTTTTAACTTGCGTCATGGCATCAAGCAACAAACGTTCGCCATGACCTTTCTTTTGCTCCTGGAGCGATACAGCTAAACGGGCAAGCGTCATTGCAGGCACATTTAAGGGGAGGGATTTTTTCATGTTTTTCGGCAATGCTTCTGCGAGCATGAGGCCTCGGATCGCAAGTGAATAATAACCGATGATTATTTCGTCCTGCATCAGTACAAAGGTGCGGGATATATTTTTTTTCTGGTGTTGCCGCGAAGTATTTTTTAGCCAGGCATCAAGGGCTATATTGCCGCAATTAAAACGGTTCAAGTCATGTGATCGATTTAGACTCCGTATTGATAAAGCCACTTTCTACCTCGTTTTTATAACGCTCGGATGCTTTTGCCAAAACGCTATTGGGGGCAGATGGCTTCTGAAGCAGTGCGAATAACATGGCGGCATCTTTACGGGTCAAGCTGATTGTCGTTTCACGCTCAATAAGCTGCTCAGCCCTTTCAAGCGCGGTTTGAACCACAAATTGATTCAGCGTAGCGCCCGTTAAATCTGCTGCCTCTTGGAGTTTCTCTTGTATTGATAGAGAAACCCTTGCCGTAATACGGCCTCGTTCTATTGATTTTTGCTGCATATGAATTAGTTACCGTAGTTACCCATAACCTATGTTAGGTCGATATTGGCATGTCGATATTTTTTCACGTATCGGAAATTTAATTATGTCATTGTGGTGACATAATGACACCCTATTTTACAGCCTCGCCCGAAAAAATTAAGGCCTTCAGGATAAGTCGCCCTATATCGACAACAAGCTTGAACCGTTAGCAGTGAAAATCCTTACCCGCCAGCACGGCTTTGACATAACCGGCCTTGATCACAAAATCGCCGAATCGTTCGCCCGCTTCCCGCTCTTGGGCATACCGCTCAATAATAGGCGTTAGTTCGGCAAGAATCTGTTCCTCGTTGATATTCTCGCGGTACAGCTTATTCAGGCGTTGACCGTAAAAACCCGCGCCCAAATACAGGTTGTACTTACCCGGCGCTTTGCCGATAAAACCGATTTCCGCCAGCGATGAACGCGCGCAGCCGTTCGGGCAACCGGTCATGCGGATCAGGATCGGATCGTGTTCAAGCCCGGCTTGCCTGATGATTACGTCGAGCTTATCGAGCAGCGACGGAAAGTAGCGCTCGCTTTCAGCCATAGCCAGACCGCAAGTCGGAAAAGCCACGCAAGCCATCGAATTCAGGCGTAGTCCGGTTTGGTGATGAGTGTTCGCCAGCCGGTATTTTTCCAGCAGGGCATCAATGATCGGTTTCCGTTTGCTGCTGACTTGGCCGATAAGCAAATTCTGGTTGGCGGTGAGCCTGAAATCGCCGTCATGCACTTTGGCAATCTCGCGCAGCCCGGTCATCATCGGGTAATCTTCGGTGTCGAGTATGCGGCCGTTCGGGATAAATACCGTGTGATGCCAAGCGTCGTTAGCGCCTTCGACCCAGCCGTAGCGGTCGCCGGAATGTTCGAATACGAAAGGTTTGGGCGGCTCCATAGCCCAGCCCAAGCGCCGATTTAGCTCGAACTTTAACCAGTCCAGGCCCCGGTCCTCGATGGTGTATTTAAAGCGCGCGTGTTTGCGATTGCTTCGATCGCCGAAATCGCGCTGAATCTTGACGATTTCCTCGGCGACTTGCAGCGCCTTGTGCTTGGGGCAATAGCCGATCACGTCGGCCAGGCGCGGGTAGGTCGAGGTCTCGCCGTGGGTCATGCTCAGTCCGCCGCCGACACTGACGTTAAAGCCAAGCAGATGATCGTCCTCGGCAATGGCGATAAAACCGAGATCGTTGGCAAACAGATCGACATCGTTGCTCGGCGGAATGGCCAGCGCTATCTTGAATTTGCGCGGCAGGTAATGTTTGCCGTAGATCGGTTCTTCGTCCTGTCGGCTTGAGGACAGCAGTTCCTCGTCCAGCCAGATTTCATGGTAGGCGGTGGTCCGGGGGGTCAGATGCTCGCTGAGGCGGCGGGCATATTCGTAGACTTCCCCATGCAGCCGCGATTGGTACGGATTGGGATTGCACATGACGTTGCGGTTCACGTCGCCGCAGGCGGCAATGGTATCCAGCAACGCGGCGTTGATTTCGGCAATGGTTCTTTTCAGGTCGCGCTTGACGATGCCGTGCAGCTGGTAAGCCTGTCGCGTGGTCAGCCGGATGGTATTATTGCAGTAGGTATTGGCGATGCGGTCCATTTCCAGCCATTGGGTCGGCGTGCATACCCCGCCGGGTACGCGGATACGTACCAGAAACTGGTAGCGCGGCTCCAGTTTTTGCCGGCGGCGTTCGTCCCGCAGGTCGCGGTCATCCTGCTGGTAAATGCCGTGATACTTGGATAGCTGGGTGTCGTCCTCGGCCAGCGCGCCGGTCAGCGGATCTTGCAGGCTCTTGACCAGCGTGCCGCGCAGGTAATTGCTGGTATCCTTGATCCGCTCGATTTCAGCCCGTTTGTTCAATTCGTCTTCCGGGGTTACATAGGCCATTGTTTAATCCTCATTAAAGACACATCCCATTGATAACGTTTACGCGGGTTCTCAAGCTCCTGAGACTGTGAAAGAATTATCTAAACAGTTTAAGAGCATATTCACCACGAAGGCACGAAGAGCACAGAGAAAAATAATTGTTTGCCCTCGTTCCCACGCGCTGCGTGGGAATGCGATATGGGACGCGCTGCGTCCTACGTCGATACACTCCGCATTTCGACACGTTGCCCGCGACTCGCGGCGCAGCGCGCCTTGACTGCATTCCCACGCAGCGCGTGGGAACGAGACATTGTTTAATCCTCATTTAATACACATCCCGCTGATAGCGTTTTGCCTTGTGCAGATTCGCAACATAACCTTCCGCATTGTCCGAGCCTATTTCAGCCGCCACAATCCTGAGCAACGCCTGATGCACGTCGTGCGCCATGCGTTTTTCGTCGCCGCAGAGGTAAAGATGAGCGCCTTCCTGCAACCACGCATACAGTTCCTTACCGTGTTCGTCCATCAAATGCTGAACGTAGATTTTTTGTTCCTGATCGCGGGAAAAGGCGACATCCATACGGGTCAACACCCCGTTTTTCAAATAACGCTGCCATTCGGTTTGATACAAAAAATCGGTTTCGAAATGCTGGTCGCCGAAAAACAGCCAGCTCTTACCCGTTGCGCCCACCGCTTCGCGTTCTTCGACAAACGCGCGGAAAGGCGCGATGCCGGTGCCGGGGCCGATCATGATGATCGGCGTGGCAGGATCGGCCGGAAGCTTGAAGTTAGCGTTGCGATCGATATAAACAGAAATGGTCGCATCTTCGTCAATGCGCTCGGCCAGAAACGTCGAGCCAACCCCTTTGCGATTCCGTCCATGCGACTGGTAACGCACGGCCGCCACGGTGATATGCACTTCATCGGGATGCTGTTTCAGGCTGGACGCAATCGAGTACAAACGCGGCGGCAGTTTGCGCAGGCAGTCGACAAAGGCCTGCGGCGACAGGTGCTTAACTGGAAAATCGGTTACCAGGTCAATGATGTCGCGTCCATGCAGATAGTCGTTCAGTTTATGCTTGTCGTCCAGCAACTGATCCAGCTTGCGGCTGTCCGCCAACAGGGCGTATTTCTGTATCACCGGTCGGGTAATGGCGGTGATTTCGTAATGACTAAACAGCGCGTCGTAAAGCAAGCCGTCCTCGTCATCAAGCATAATCCATTCGGTGCCGCCAAAGTGCAGCGTTTGCAGTAAGGTATCGATCACGTCGGGGGCATTGGTCGGATAAACGCCGAGCACATCGCCCGGTTCGTAAGTCAGGCCGGAGCCTTCCAGCGACAATTCCAGATGATGGGTTTCCTTGATCGAGCCTCGCCCATTCAGTACGATATTTTCCAGCAACAGCGCAGGAAACGGATTCTTGCGCGAATAAGCCAAGACGCTTGCAACGGATGGCGACGACAAGTCTGCCGCTTGGGGTTGTATGTCCAGTCGCATGGACAGTTCATTCAATACCGCATCCATCCAGGCTTCGGCGTCAGACTCGTAGTCCACATCGCAATCAATCCGAGGATGAATCCGCGTCGCTCCCAACGCTTCCAGGCGGCGGTCAAAATCAACACCGGTTTTGCAGAAGAACTCGTAACCGGAATCGCCCAAGCCCAGTACGGCGAACTGCACTTGCTTGAGCGACGGAGCGCGCTTGCTGGATAAATACTCGACCAATTCCCTGGCATTGTCGGGCGGTTCGCCTTCACCGTAAGTGCTGACAATGACCAGCAGGTTTTTCTCGGCCTTCAATTGCAAAAGCTTATAGTCGCCCATTTTTTTGATGACCGTTTTTAATCCGCGACCGGCGGCCAAGTTGTGCATTTGTTCGGCCAACGCATCGCTGTTGCCGGTTTGCGAGCCGACCAGAATGGTAATATCGGCAATATCGTCGGCGCTTGGGACGGATGTTAACTGGTTGGCCGCCAACCCGGTCAAATATCCCCCAACCCAGGCGGCTTGCTCCGGCGATAAAGCGCCAATAAGTTGTTGGAGGAGATGATGCTGATCGTCGCTTAACGGCGTCCGGCTGCGCTCAGGTAATGATATATGCATAGAAATACCCAGGTTCTTAAGGACATAGTTCGAATTAACGCCCGACATGTTGCAACGTTGCTTGGGAGGTTACGCTACGCCAAGCAGACCTACAATTGCGGCTAATACGTAGATTTCGGCCAAAAAAAAGCCGGTGGTCTTTAAGGACTCACCGGCTTCCGGTGATCCGGTCAGCTTGCTTTTTTTTAAAATACGTTAAATCGTCAGGCGCTGTCAAGATAAGTGTCTGCGGGCTGTCGTTAGGCGAGAAACATGCGATAGTCAGACCTTCCAGGTTTTTAAAACCTGGAAGGTCT
>DAINRH010000150.1:6530-10338 GCA_036741905.1 Methylobacter sp.
CTGGCGGTGATGGTGGCGGCATACGTGGCGGCGACCTTCGAAGAGGTTACCGCGTTGCGCAAATCCAAGCCGATGCTGCTGGCGGCGACGTTAATTTGGTTTGTCATCGTTTACGCCTATCAACAGCAAGGCCTCGACCGGCTTGCGATAACGGCTTTTAAGAGCAATTTACAGTCTTATATTGAATTGTTGCTGTTTATCATGGTGTCGATGACTTATTTGAATGCGATGGAAGACATGCGGATTTTTGACGCCTTGAAAGTCTGGCTGGTCGGCAAACACTTCAGTTACCGGCAATTGTTCTGGATTACCGGATGGCTGGTATTTTCCATTTCCAGCGTCATCAACGGCCTCACCGCGGGCTTGTTGATGGGCGCGGTGGTGGTCGCCGTCGGCAAAGACAGTCCGCGCTTTGTGTCTTTGGCCTGCATCAATATTGTTGTCGCCACCAATGCCGGCGGTTCTTTCAGTCCGCTGGGCGGCATCTCTACGCTGTTCGTCTGGCAGCACGGCATGCTGGCGTTTACCGAGTTTTTCAAGCTATTCATTCCCTGTCTGGTGAACTTTTTGATTCCGGCTATGGCGATGCATTTTGCGCTGCCTAAAGATAAACCGACTATCGAAGCCGGACAAGTGTTGCCGCTGCGCGGCGCTAAACGCATCGTCTTCCTGTTCGGGGTAACCATCGGCCTGGCGGTTACGTTCGATACGGCCCTGCATTTGCCGGCTGCTGCGGGCATGATGGGCGGCTTGTCCTTATTGCAGTTCTTTTATTATTATCTGCAAAAAAGCACCGATTCACACCCCCAAAAAGCATCGGAGTTCGACTCGTCTTTGAATAGCGACGAAATCAATTCCTCAATGATTGAAGCCAACAGGCTTGAAGTGATCAGGCTTGATATTTTCGAAAAAGTCGGGCGACTGGAATGGGATACCTTGCTGTTTTTCTACGGCGCGATGATGGGAATCGGCGGTTTGGGCTACATCGGTTATCTGGATGCCATTTCCCAATTACTGTACGGACAATTAAGCCCAACCCTGGCCAACATTTCAATTGGTTTGTCGTCTGCGTTTGTCGATAATGGCACCTTGATGTTCGCCATCCTGACCATGCACCCCGACATTCCGCAAGGCCAATGGCTGCTGTTAACCCTGACCCTGGGCGTCGGCGGCAGTCTGCTGGCGATAGGCTCGGCGCCGGGCATCGGCTTGCTGGGCCAGGCCAAAGGCCAATACACTTTCAGCAGCCATCTGAAGTGGTTTCCGGTGATTTTGCTAAGCTACTTTGTCAGCATCGGCGTGCATTTTCTGGTGAACGCCCACTCTTTTTGAAAGCGCCGGAACACCAACGGCTTCGGAGGAAAATTTTGCGCAACAACGCCCGGCACCCGGAAGACGAACAAGATCGGCAATTACCGGCGATGGCGCTAAACCGTGGCCGTCGTTCGGAGTGCTTGCCGGGCTACCTGTGGGGCATAGCGGCACCCATTATATGTACATTGATCGATTGGCCGTTACGGCATGTGTTGGGGACGGCCAGCATTTTGATGACCTATCTGCTGGGGATATTCCTGGTGGCGAGCCGTTATGGCCGCGGCGCGTCGATGACGGCTTCGTTGCTGAGCATACCGGTATTCGCCTTTTTTTTCGGCCCCCCGACTTTTTCATTCGCCATTTCAGATATTGAGAACATCGTCGGCCTGGCGGTGATGATCGTCGTCGCCAATGTCACCAGTAATTTGCTGGAAAAGGCGCGCTTGCAAGCGGAAATTGCCCGGCAACGCGAAAATCGCACTAATGCGTTGTATCGCTTAAGCCAGGCTTTGTCCGACGCGCAGAATAGCCAAGCCGTCGCGCGTATTGCCGTGCAACATATTCACGACGATTTTGCTGCGGCGGCGGTATTGCTGTTTCCCGATGCGAATAATCATCTGTGCTACCCCAGCGCCGAACCGCTCCGGCAATCCCTGCGCGGCGTTGATCTGGTCGCCGCGCAACGGACCTTTGATCAGCGTACCGTTGAACGTCAATACGACCTGAATTCGCCGATCTATTTCCCGCTTGAATATTCGCAAACCATGCTCGGCGTACTCGCTATACAGTTCGTAACGCTGTCTGCTTTGTCCAATCCTGAGTTAACCGCTTTTTTCGATACGTTTCGGAACTTGATTGCGCAAACCCTGGAACGCCTACGCTTAACCGAACAGGCTAACAACGCCAGTCTTAAAGCCGAGACGGAATCGCTGCGCAACGAATTGCTGAGCGCCATATCGCACGACTTGCGCACCCCTTTGACCCGTATCATCGGCGCCAGCACCGCCCTGATCGAGAACAACGCCGGTTTTTCCGAGGAAGAAAAGCTCGATTTTAATAAAGTCATTCTCGAAGAGGCGCAACGTACCTCGGAGCTGACCAATAAAATCCTGGATATGGCCAGACTGAGTAGCGGAGAAATTATTCTCCATCAGGAATGGAACACCATTGAAGAAATTGTCGGCAGCGCGCTGCACCGCCTGGAAAAAAATCTGGGCGCTCGTCCGGTCAGGACGCTGTTGCCCGACAATTTGCCGTTGCTCTGGATAGACGCGGTGCTGATCGAACAGGTGCTGACCAATCTGATCGAAAACGCGATCAAATACACCCCGGCAGGCAGCCCTATCGACATCAGCGCGGAACTGTTGCCGACCGCGTTAAAAATTACCGTATCCGATTACGGCTTGGGTATTGCAAAAGGCATGGAAGAAAAAATATTCGATAAGTTCTACCGTCTTGAATCCGAGACCCAGCAAAACGGCGTGGGCGTCGGATTGACCTTATGCCGGACGATCATCGAAACGCATGGCGGAACGATTTATGCCGCTAATTGTCCTGAAAAAGGCGCGTCGTTTATCATCCATTTACCGCTCCACGAACCGCCCCAGATCAATTGGCACGAGGGGATGGGGACATCATGAACAACGCCGATCCGTTGATATTAATCATTGAAGACGATCCGCAAACCCGGCGCTTTTTAAAAACCACGCTGTGCAACCGGGGATGGCGCATCATCGAGGCCGAAAACGGCAAGACCGGGCTGTCAATGATCAAAAGCGACAGTCCCGATCTGGTGATACTCGATTTAGGCTTGCCGGACATAGACGGCATTTCAGTCACCCAACGTTTGCGCCAGCTCTCCGACTTGCCGGTGTTGATCTTATCGGCCCGCAGTCAGGAGCAAAACAAGATTATGGCGCTGGATGCCGGCGCCGACGATTACATGACCAAACCGTTCGGCAGCGGCGAGCTGCACGCACGCCTGCAAGCCTTGCTGCGCCGCGTCAGCCGCAGCATCGGCAGCTGCGAAACTTTTGAAACCGGCCAATTGAAAGTCGATCTGGTGCGGCGCAAAGTCTTCAACGCCGGTAATGAAGTACATATAACCCCGATCGAATACCGGCTGCTGAGCATACTGATCCGACATGCAGGCCTGGTGGTAACCCAGCGCCAACTGCTCAAGGAAGTCTGGGGCGTCGAGCATATTCACGACCCGCATTATCTGCGGATTTACATGGGCCAATTGCGGCACAAGCTGGAAGTCAATCCGGCACGTCCCCGTTATCTGCTAACCGAAGTCGGCGTGGGCTATCGATTAGTCGACGACGTAAGCTGATCGGCTCTTAGGATAGGCTCGGTAATAGCTTTCCGAAACGTAAACTCATCGTTCCCACGCTCTACGCTCATCGTTATACACAACGATATCCAAGAGTCGTCATGCTGGCAGGGATGCCGGTATCCAGTGCCATGGACGGTAACTTGGTGACTCTACAGG
>DAINRH010000151.1:0-3361 GCA_036741905.1 Methylobacter sp.
TGTTACACAAGTATTTACGGGATGTGTCGTCATTCCGATAGTCGCTGGCCTGGCGGTGGGCAAGAAGCAGGCCGATAGGCAGACCTTCCAGGTTTTTTAAAACCTGGAAGGTCTGCCTAGCAACGTTCTGATGTGTTTTAACTATTTTCGTGTTTTTCGTGGACTACGCTTTTTGTTATGAGCATGCGTAACATCGGTTAAGTAACAAGTATTGCTCAGTAGAGGGAGCTTCGCCTAAAGTCCCTCCTACAAAAATCCCTTAGCGCTAAAAATCCTTGCCGCTCTGAATCCGTCTCACTGTTTTAACCAACAGATCGACTTCCTCATGGGTATTGTAAAACGCCAGCGACGGACGCACGGTGCTCTCCAGGCCGAAACGGCGCAAGATCGGTTGAGCGCAGTGGTGGCCGGTACGTACCGCAATACCGGCGCGGTTTAATGCGACGCCAATATCCTGATTGCTGTGTCCTTCCAGCACAAACGATAAGACGCTGGTTTTTGCAGCGGCCGTGCCGATCAAACGCAGGCCGGATATGCTTCTCAGCGCATCCATCGCATACACCAGCAACTCGTGCTCGTAACGGGCGATATTATCGATGCCGATTTTCAGCAGATACTCCAACGCAGCGCCCAGACCTACCGCATCGGCGATATTGCCGGTACCGGCTTCAAAGCGGGCCGGTGCGGGTTGATAGACGATTTTTTCGAACGTTACATCCTCTATCATATTACCGCCGCCTTGCCACGGCGGCATGGCTTCCAGCAATTCCGCCTTGCCGTACAACACGCCGATGCCGGTCGGGCCGAATATTTTATGTCCGGAAAACACGAACCAGTCGCAATCCAGCGCCTGTACATCGACGCGCAAATGCGAAACCGACTGAGCGCCGTCCAGCAACACCCGCGCGCCGACCCGATGCGCCATCTCGATCATTTCCCGAGCGGGCGTTACCGTGCCCAGTGCGTTGGAAACCTGAGTGAACGACACCAGTTTGGTGTGGACATTCAGCAACTTTTGATATTCGCCCAACAATACTTGGCCGTCGTCGTCAACCGGCGCGACGCGCAATGTCGCCCCGGTTGCATCGCACAGCTGTTTCCACGGCACGATATTGGCGTGATGCTCCAGCCAGGTGATGACGATCTCATCGCCCGCGCCGATATGTTGCCGTCCCCAACTTTGCGCAACCAGGTTGATCGCCTCGGTCGTGCCGCGCGCAAAGACGATCTCCGAGGAAGACGACGCATTCATAAACTTGGCAACGGTATCCCGCGCTTTTTCGTAAGCGTCGGTCGACCGCGCCGCCAGTTCATGCGCCGCACGGTGAATGTTGGAATTCTCGTGTTCGTAAAAATACGAGATTCGATCGATCACCGCCTGCGGTTTTTGGGTGGTCGCCGCATTATCGAACCAGACTAGCGGTTGGCCGTTGACCCGTTCCTTGAGTATCGGAAAGTCCCGACGCACCGCCTGCACATCGAAAGCCGGATGCGCAGAAGCCAAGGTTGGCGCTTGCGCATTAAATCCGCCGTTTTTCAATTCATCGAGAAAATAAAATGACGAACCCGACTCGGCGCTTGCCGGAACACCTGCTGAAGGCGCAGAAAACGAACCGAAAAGTTCTTTCAATTCGGCTTCGCCCGGCAGGCCATAGGCTTGAGGCGAAAGCCCCGCTATCAATGATGCATCAAGATCAGTCAGAGACGCAGCCAAGCCGTAAGTCGCCGTCGGAATTGAATTGCCTGCCGCACTTTGCGGAATGCTTCCGGTAGCCGCTGTACCGGTAGCGAAAAGCTTTTGCAATTGCGCTTCAATCGCCTGCGGAGAAGAGTCCGCTTTGGCTAAAGGTTCAATACCTGTCGCCAAAGACGGAGCTGCCTCGATATTTACAGGAATGCTGCTCCCCGAAGGTACGCGCGAAACCAGCAACTGTTGCAATTGCGCTTCATCGGGCAAGCCGAAATTGTGCGGCAAAATACCGTCCAACACGGATTTGTCCAAGCCGGCCAACGGCGATGCCGCTGTCGAAGACGTATTGCCGAACACCGAACCGGTATCGATACTGTCGGGAACGCTATCGAAAGACGATTGATGCGGCGCGAACAACTTTCGCAGTTCCGCTTCCCCCGGCAGGTCGAAACCTTGCGCTATGGCCGATTTATCGGCGCCCGGCAACGATGAAGTCAAGCCGACCGGCACCGCCGAAGCGGCTATGCCGATGCGCGATCCGTCGCAAGGCAGCGCCGTAAACAGATCATTGGCGAGCTTGGTCAATTGCTCTATATCCGGCAATGATGCATGTTGTGCAAAATCGCTGTTACTTGTATTCATGGTACTTGCCCACTTCGACATTCTCGAGCACGCCGAGCGCATCGTCAGTCAATACCGCCAGCGAGCAATACAGTGAGATCAAGTAAGAGGCAATCGCTTTGTGATTGATGCCCATAAAGCGGACTGACAAGCCCATGCTCAGTTCGCCGGTCAGGTTGGGTTGGTAAAGGCCGACCACGCCTTGACGGCTTTCACCGGTGCGCAGCAGCAAGATGTTGCTTTTGCCGTTGATCACTTTCAGTTTGTCGGACGGAATAATAGGCAGGCCGCGCCAAGTCAAAAACTGCGAACCGAACAAGGTGACGATAGCGGGCGGTACGCCGCGACGGGTGCATTCGCGTCCGAACGCCGCAATGGCTTGAGGATGAGCCAGGAAAAACGCAGGCTCTTTCCAGACCCGTGAAATCAATTCATCCATGTCGTCAGGCGTCGGCGCGCCGGTGCGCGGCTGTACTTTAAAGCCCGGCGCGACATTGTTCAGCAAGCCGTATTCGGCGTTGTTGATCAGCTCGCTTTCCTGGCGTTCCTTAATGGTTTCGATGGTTAAACGCAGTTGCTCATGGATTTGATTGTGCGGACTGCTGTATAAATCGGAAATACGGGTATGTACGTCGAGTACCGTATTGACGGCATTCAAGCGGTATTCGCGGCCCCATTCCTCGTAATCGACAAAAGTTTGCGGCAGTTCTTTTTCATCGAGACTGGAACAATCGACCAGCAGGCCGGTTTCGTTTTTAACTTTGTTGACGCGGTAAATACCGGCTTCAAGCGGTTTCCATTGCAGCAGATGAACCAACCATCGCGGCGTGATGGTTGACAGCATAGGGACGGTTTTGGTGGCATTTGCCAGGGTGCGCGCAGCAACATCGCCTAGCGCGGTATGGGTTTGACCTTCGTGAATATCGGACATGGCTTTTTCCTAATTGTGGTTGTTATAGTATCGTTCCCACGCTCCGGCGTGGGAATGCAGTAGTGACGCTCCGGCGTCGCGTTTGGCAACGCTGGAGCGTTGCAAATGCGTTCCCACGC
>DAINRH010000151.1:3461-6363 GCA_036741905.1 Methylobacter sp.
ACATGCGCCTGGGTAATATTGCTGCCGGGCGGTACGCTATACGTCAGCCAAACATTGCCGCCGATCGTCGAGCCGCGGCCGATGGTGATGCGGCCTAAAATCGTCGCGCCCGCATAAATGACCACATCGTCCTCAACGATAGGATGCCGGGCATTGCCTTTGACCAGAATGCCGTCATCGTCCTTTTGGAAACGCTTGGCACCCAAAGTAACCGCCTGATACACGCGCACATGCCGCCCGATCACGGCGGTTTCGCCGATGACTACGCCGGTGCCGTGGTCGATAAAAAAACTCTCGCCGATTTTCGCGCCGGGATGAATATCGATACCGGTGGCTGAATGGGCAAGCTCCGAGATAACGCGTGCAACCAGCGGCACGCCCAGTTGATAAAGAATATGCGCAAGCCGATGGTGAGTGATCGCGGTAATGCCCGGATAACAAACCAGCACCTCGTCGGAACTTCTCGCAGCCGGATCGCCTTCATAGGCGGCCTGAATGTCGCTATCGAGCAGCGTCCTGACTTCGGGTAAACGCTTGGCAAATTCTCGGGTAATCGCAACCGCCTGTTCGCCCGCATTCTCAACAGCAACAAATTGCAGTTCGCGGCGGACCTGTTTGTAAAGCTCGCGTAACAGCGTATCGAGGGTATGGCCGACAAAGTAATCGATGCCTTCATCGTTCAAATCGGGCAGTCCCAATCGGTTGGGAAACAACACCGCGGCCAGCCCGTCGAGAATTTTTTGCAGTTCCTTGCGCGACGGCAGCTTGGGCGGCCGGTCGCGTCGATGCCGGCTTTCCAGCGATTGCACGCGTAAATGGCGCAATTTTGTTACCAGCTCATCAACGCCCCAATCCTGTTTGATATTTTGATAGCCGGGATCGTTCATGCTGCAAAACCGCCTGCATCGAAAACACCTTCAAACAAAGGCGAACTCAAATAGCGTTCGCCGGAATCCGGCAGCACGACCACAATGGTTTTACCGGCGTTCTCGGGGCGCTTGGCGACACGCACCGCGACAGCCACCGCAGCGCCGCAGGAAATACCCGACAGCATGCCTTCTTCCCTGGCGAGTCGGCGTGCGAAAGCGATGGCTTCTTCATTGCCGACCTGTTCTATGTCATCGATTAGCGACAGGTCGAGCACATCCGGTACAAACCCCGCGCCGATACCCTGAATTTTATGAGGCCCCGGTTTTAGCGGCTCACCGGCACGACGTTGGCTGAGTACCGGACTCGCCTCAGGCTCGACCGCAATCGAAATGATGGCCTTGCCCTGAGTCTGCTTGATATAACGGGAAACGCCGGTAATCGTCCCGCCGGTGCCGACGCCGGACACCAGAATATCGATAGCGCCGTCGGTATCGTTCCATATCTCGGGCCCGGTGGTCTGCTCGTGAATAGCCGGGTTCGCCGGATTCTTAAACTGTTGCAGCAATACGTAACGCTCGGGATCGGAGGCGGCGATTTCTTCGGCTTTGGCTATCGCGCCGCTCATGCCTTTAGCGCCTTCGGTCAGCACCAGCTTCGCGCCATAGGCGATCAGCAGCTTGCGGCGCTCCAAGCTCATGGTTTCCGGCATCGTCAAGGTCAACGGGATGTTCCGCGCCGCCGCCACGAACGCCAGCGCAATGCCGGTATTGCCGCTGGTCGGCTCTACCAGTTCTTTGCCTGGACCCAACACGCCGCGCCGCTCGGCATCCCAGATCATCGCCGCGCCGATCCGGCATTTGACCGAATAGGCGGGATTGCGTCCTTCTATTTTTGCCAGCACGGTAACCGGCGCGCCGTCGATGATGCGGTTAAGCCGCACCAGCGGCGTCTGGCCGATGGAGTGGGAATTGTCTTCGTACCAATGTGACATAAAAATCTCCTTTGATTTCAGCCGCTAAGCTGGCTGGTGAGCAATGTTCGAGTAACGGTCGGCCAAATTTCGGCCAAAAAAAAGCCAGTGATCCCTGAGGATTCACTGGCTTCCGGTTGTCCGGTCAGCTTGCGTTTTTTATAAAGTACTTTAAGTCGTTAGTTTCTGTCAAGGCTCATAGTCGTATTCTCTGCGAACACCCAACAACGCTTTAGTTTATCGATTTGCTGCGCTGGTTTCCCAAGCTCCGGGGCTGGACGGGGTTTGCAACCCCGTCCGAAACGTTTGACGGATGAAGAACAGTGGTTATTGAAAACGGGAACGGCCATTGCCGCCATTAGCTATGGACGCACTACAGAAGCCTTGTTGTTCACGCCCGCTATGTGCGTTGGAATTTGGCTGTTCCGTTTGATTCATAGACTCACTCGCTCTTAAGGCAGTTAGTCCTATTTTTACTCCTTTACGGGCAATGAAAATAAGCGCTATCCGACTCAAGATTCAGCTCAATACATTAAATCTATCTTATCCAATTCGCTATCAGGCTCGGGTACGAAAAACCGGGAGCATAGCAAGCCCTGCTCAAACAACATCCACAACGCCAAGCCCAAAGCTTGCGGCTTGCTGAGCGAGGGAAATCGCATGACAATCGTGTCGATCCATTGGTATAGTTCCGGATGGCGAGGCATAGCGGCGCCTCCGGTAAACAGGTGTCGATGACACGCATCAATTTACCGTAACGCTCTGTCTCGTTATACTTTTTTTAAAAACCTACCCTTGTAAGGGGTGCAACCCCCGTCCCGCCTGTTAAGAACGCTGCCGGGCAGACCTTCCAGGTTTTTAAAACCTGGAAGGTCTGACTATCGACATGTTTCCCGCCTAACGCCAGGTAAGAGACTGCCGGAATGACGATCCAAAATCGGCAAATGAGCGGATTGCGCTATAAGAATTTTTCGTGCTTTTTGTGGGCATTAAGTTCATGGCGGTAATTTTTTAATCGATATTTTTTGTGGATTGACCTGTGAGTAATGAGAAGTTGCCCGA
>DAINRH010000151.1:6463-10302 GCA_036741905.1 Methylobacter sp.
TTTTTTAATCGATATTTTTTGTGGATTGACCTGTGAGTAATGAGAAGTTGCCCGATATGCCCACCCTTCTGATTGTCGACGATACCCCGATCAACTTGAGCGTGGTCGTGGAAAGTCTGGAAAGCCGAGGCTACCGGTTGGTGGTGGCTCAGGACGGCATGGAAGGCCTGCAACGCGCCGCGTTCGTAAAACCGGCGCTGATTCTGCTGGATGTGATGATGCCGGGGATGGACGGTTTTGAAGTCTGCCGTCGTTTAAAATCGAATGCCGATACAGCCGATATACCGGTGATTTTTATGACCGCGCTGGCGGAAACCGAACATAAAATCACCGGCTTCAAAGTGGGCGGCGTCGATTACATTACCAAACCCATGCAGATTGAAGAAGTCATCGCGCGCGTCGGTACGCATCTCAATTTACAAACCATGCAACGGCAACTGCAAGTACAGAACGCGCAATTGCAAGTCCAGCAGATAGAACTGGAACAGCGGGTTATGCAGCGTACTGACGAACTGAGCGCCAGTAATCGCTTGTTGCGGGAGGAAATCGAAGAGCGCAAGCGGGTTGAAGAGGCGCTGTCGTTACGCGAGCGCGAATTCCGCACCTTATCCGAAAACGCGCCGGACAATATCATTCGTTACGACCGTGAAACGCGGATACTTT
This sequence comes from Methylobacter sp., assembly GCA_036741905.1. GTDB lineage: Bacteria > Pseudomonadota > Gammaproteobacteria > Methylococcales > Methylomonadaceae > Methylobacter_A. Next base: position 7,127 of record DAINRH010000151.1, read on the forward strand.
ACATGAACCGGGTCTTGGAGCGTACCTTGGGCGTGACTGCGGAAGCGGCGATGGGCATGCGTCCTGACCAGTTGTTTCCGCACAGCGAAGCCATGCTGCGCTTTCAGAAAGTGTTGGAACGGGTCATCGCGACCGGCGAGTCGGCAGAATTCGATATGATCAGCGAGCCGGTCGGCGGTGACCGCGCCCTGCATGACTTGATCCGGCTGGCGCCGGAACTGGACGATCAAGGTCAGGTTGTCGGCGCCATCGCGATCGGCCGGGATTACACCGAGCAGAAATGGCTGGAACAGGAATTGGTGCGCCGCGAGCGCGAATTCCGCACCTTGGCGGAAAATTCTCCCGACGTGATTGTGCGCTACGACAGGGATTGCCGACGGATTTATTTCAATCAGGCTTACATGGACGCGGTGGGCATAGAAGTAAGCGAGGCAATAGACAAGACCCCGCAGGAATGCTGGCGATTCGTATCGCCTTCCGCCGAAGAATATACGGCGCGCCTGCAACGCGTGATGGACACAGGCGAGAGCGACGACCTGCTGACCGAAATGCAGGATAAAGAGGCCAAGCCGGTTTACCGCATCACCTTTCTGGTGCCGGAATTCGACGAAGATAACCGGGCCGTCAGCGTACTTTCGATCAGTCACGATATTACCGGCATTAAGCGCATGGAAGCCATGTTGCGTAAGAGCGAATTGGAGTTTCGGTCGCTGGCGGAAAATTCGCCGCAAATGATCGTGCGCTACGACCGGGGCTGCCGCCGTATCTATATCAATCCGGCCTATGAGCGTCAAACCGGGATATTGCTGGAAACGGTATGGAATAAAACCCCGTACGAGGTTTGGAAACCGCTGATGCCCTGCGATGAATTCGTGATCCGTCTTAAGCGGGTGATGGACAGCGGCGAATCGGATCGTATCTTGCTGGAATGGCATGACCCGGACGGCAGACTGGTCAGCCATGACATGCATATGGTCGCGGAATACGATGAAGAACGGCAGGTTATCGGGGCGCTGGTTCTGGGCCACAATATTACCGAACTTAAGGCGACCGAACGGCGTCTGGAAGAATCGCGCGGCCAATTGCGGACGTTGGTTGCCAAGCGCGAAGAGGCGCGCGAGGAAGAACGCAAACGTATCGCCCGCGAAATTCATGACGAGCTGGGCCAGTTGCTGAACGTGCTGCGGCTTAATGTGGCTACTCTGGACTTCCGCTTTGGCGACGCTAACGCCGATTTGCGCAACCTTACCCATAAAATGGTCGGCACCATAGATCAGGCCATCCTGATGGTGCGCAACCTTGCTACGCGCCTTAGACCCGCAGTGTTGAGTTCGGGAATCGCCTATGCCCTGGAATGGCTGGTGCAGGAATACGCCGAAAGCACCGGCATTGAGTGTAAGCTGCATTTACCTGTCGACGAAATTTCTCTCGACGAAGATCGGGCGATGGTGGTGTTCCGCATTGTGCAGGAGTCGCTGACCAACGTGTTGCGCCACTCCGGCGCGGACTGCGTCGATATTACCTTGCGCAGCGCCGCGGGCAGCTGCGAAGTGGAAGTGCGCGATAACGGCAAAGGTTTTGATCCAAACCGTGTCGACAGGCCCAATTCATTTGGTATTGTCGGCATGCGCGAACGGGCGCTGATATTGAAAGGGACGCTGGATATTGCGAACGCGAAGGCAGGAGGTACGGTATTGAGATTGTGCATACCGATTGAGTAAGGGCGAAGGGCCGGGCGGGGTACAGGCCCTGTCTTGCTTAGGAAGGTGTACGAAATAACGTGGGCAAGCGGCTAACAGCCGGAGTGCAGGCTTCGCCTGCAAGCGCAAGCGAAGCTTGCACGCCTGCTGAAAATTTATCGGCGCGAGTTGTTCACGTTATTTCATGCAGACTCCTTAGGGGCTAAAGACTCATGATTGGGTTAAAAAATAACTTCCCGAAACATAAACAAGAAAAATAAATGGAGCAAACAATATGGTACGGTTATTGATCGTCGACGATCATGCGCTGATGCGCGAGGGACTTAAACAACTTTTCGAGGGTGAACAGGACATTGTAGTCAGCGCGGAGGCCGGGAGCGGCGAAGAAGCGCTGGCAATTCTGCGTAATGAAACGGTTGATCTGGTTTTGCTCGACATTACCATCCCCGGCATTCATGGCGTGGAGCTGATAACGAAAATCAAGGAACTGGCCGATAATCCGCCGATTCTGATACTGAGCATGCACAACGAACCGCAGATTGCCAAACGCAAGCTCAAGGCGGGCGCTTCAGGCTATATCACTAAAGACAGTTCGCCGAAGGATCTGCTGGGGGCAATACGCAAAGTCGCTTGCGGGGGACGTTACATTGCCGCCGATATTGCCGAAAAAATCGCTTTTGAAGTCAGTGATGCCGCGTCGCTGGTGCCGCATGAGCTATTATCGGGCCGGGAGTTGGTTATCCTGCGGATGCTGGCCAAAGGCAAAAAAATCAACGAAATTGCCGCCGAACTCGACATCAGCAGCAAGACCGTCAGCACCCATAAGGCGAGGCTGATGCAAAAAATGCATATCGATAGCGATGTCAAACTCATGCAATACACCATCGCCCACGGCATGACGGTATAAAGAAGCGGCAGGCGAAAAAACTGCAAGCCGTGCAGCAAGCGCAACATCCGGATAAGTTTCCCTTGCTTAGATTCATCTGAAAATCGCAGATCGTCCACGAAAAGCACGAAAGACACGAAAAAAATAGAGCGTCGTATGTTTCCCGGTTTACGGCATGCATCTTTCCAATCTTAACGATGGGCTTTATTCATTGTTCCTGTACCTGGTTTTTTTCGTGCCTTTCGTGGACTACGCTTTTTTATTAGGTACATGCGTAACATCAGTCAGTAAGCTAGCTTCAGCTAGCGCCGTCATACTGGCATGGATGCCAGTATCCAGTCACATGGATGTGAAGGTATGACTTGGCATAATGCCTAGATCGGATACGGATGCCAGGGATAGTCACTCTCCCTGGCTCTGGATTCCCGCATCCATGCCGGAATGACGGCGTTTTTTGCGTTAGCTGACGCATCTTTATCATCAGGTAACTTAATGGCAGTGGCGCTACGTCCCTTATCGTAAAACGTTGATCGTGATGCGCTAGTTCCCAAGCTCCTGCTTGGGAATTCAGTACGGGAAGCTCCAGCTTC
>DAINRH010000152.1:0-10300 GCA_036741905.1 Methylobacter sp.
CGGCGTTTTTCGTGAGCTTCGGAACGTGCATTATTTCAATCAGGTCGGCATTCTGTTTGGGGCGGTAACTTGGCCCCACGAACAGGACATTGCGCCTGAAACGCTACTTGCTGAAATGGTTCCAATGGAATCAATCGCGGCTCGTTAGGGCAGGAAGTGCAGACGAAAGTAGCGCATCGCTCGCGATTGATGCGTTTCATTGCGTTCAGCACATCGAGCTGGTTCCCAATCTCCAGATTGTGAACCCAGAAACGAAGCTCCAGCTTCGTGAAACGGAAAGCTAGAGCTTCCGTAACCGAATTCCCAAGCTTGAGCTTGGGAACTAGCGAAATTTCAATTGATTCGTTGTATCAATTGATTACACCCATTCGAAGCATATGGATGCACGATGATAAATGAATTACATCTTTCAAATTTTAAGGCTTGGTTAAGGCTGGATATTAAGTTAGGGCGTGTTACCGGCTTATTTGGCACTAATAGTTCGGGGAAAAGTAGCATTCTTCAGTTCTTGTTAATGTTAAAACAAACTAAAAATGCAACAGATCGGGGATTGGTTTTAGATTTGGGTGGGCCTGATCAGCTTGTTAATTTAGGCACATTTAAAGATATGATACACAAGCACCAGGACAATTTGCCTCTAAAATGGGTGATCAAATGGAAGCTCGATAAACCTCTGAAAATTAATCCATCGGGAAAACGCACTGAGATTTTTCAAGGTAATGTGTTAGAAACAGAGGCGGAAGTTTCATTTAAGAATCAGGAAATGAAATCACAATTTCTTGCGTATCGTTTTGCCGAGCACTCTTTTGAAATCAAACCTAAAGAAGCAACTAAAGAATATGCGTTGCAGGCTAATTCTCAAAGCGGTGCGGAGTTTAAATTTGATCGTCAAGTTGGTAGACCTGGCCACTTGCCTAGCCCTATTAAAACGCATTTATTCCCAGATCAAGCGAAAACCTATTATAAAAATGCCGATTTTTTAAGCTTTTTTGAATCCGAATATGAAGCCATGATGGATAAGATTTATTACCTTGGCCCCTTACGAATATACCCAAAAAGAGAATATCAATGGTCTGGTGCAAGCCCGTTTGATGTTGGTTATCGAGGCGAAAGTACGGTGGATGCTATTTTATCGGCTACGATTCGAGGGGAAAAAAGAAGCTTAGCTAAAAAACGCAATAAAATAGCATTTCAAGAAATCATTGCTTACTGGCTTAAAGAATTAGGCTTAATTCAAAGCTTTTCAATTAAAGAGATTGCCGAAGGATCAAATTTATATCAAGCCATTGTCAAGAGGGATGAAGAAAGCCCTGAAGCTTTTTTGACCGATGTAGGGTTTGGTGTTTCTCAGGTTTTACCGGCTTTAGTACTGCTTTATTATGTGCCGGAAGGTAGCACTGTGTTAATGGAACAACCCGAAATTCATTTGCATCCTTCGGTGCAAAGCAACTTAGCAGACGTTATTTTACAAGTGGCAAAGCATCGTAATATACAAGTTATTATAGAAAGTCATAGTGAACACTTATTAAGACGCTTTCAACGGCGAATTGCCGAAGAACAATATCCTGCCGATGAACTAAAGCTTTATTTTTGCGATAGTGTACAAGGCGAGTCGAAGTTATCCGATTTAAACATCGATTTATTTGGAGAAATCAGAAATTGGCCGGAAAATTTTTTCGGTGATGAAATGACTGAAATTGCAGAGACCCGCAAGGCCGTACTGAAACGAAAAATGCAGGAAGCGTCAGTAAATGCAGGGTAAATTCACCATCGAGACTAATGTCGCTATTGTTGCGAACGGTAAAAATGGGCAGGGTGAACCAACACATGTCTCCATTGCCTGTCAATTGGCGTGTATTGAATTGCTGGAAAATTGCAAAAAATTATATATCGCTATTGATAAGACAGGGTTAATTATGGATGAGTATAGAAAACATTTGAGTTACGCGGGACAACCCGGTGTTGGTGATATGTATTTTAAATATTTGCATGATAATCAACATGCTGAAAATAGAATTCAGACTGTAAGTATTACACCTTTAGATGATGCTTCTCGTGGATTTGGCGAGCTACCTACAAATACGCTTGATCCATCGGATCGTAAATTTTTAGCCACCGCTGTCGTTGCTCAAGCGATAATTATTAATGCTACAGATAGCGATTGGGCTGAGCAGAGCGAATTGCTTGAGATCTTAAATATTGAGCTAAAACAATTATGTCCAGAGCATAGTTGCAAATGTTAATTGATAAGAACCGAATTATTGCGGTTGAAGTTGAAGGAGGGCACGGCATTTTTTTATGCTCTGAAATCTGGGTAGTTTAAGACTTCCATATTTTTAACATCCATAATCAACCCCACTAACCCATGCTAGCCACCCTCGTCCGCTTTTCCATCCGTTTCTACGGCATCGTCATCGCGCTTGCCGTTTTGATCCTGCTCTACGGCAGTTACCGCTTCGCCACCGCAGGCCTGGATATTTTTCCTGAATTCTCCCCCAAGCAGGTCATCATTCAAACCGAATCGCCCGGCCTTTCTTCGGAACAGGTTGAGGTGCTGGTGACGCAGCAAATCGAAACTTCGATCAGCGGCTTGATCGGCATGAAGTCGGTGCGCTCCGAATCGATCCAGGGCTTGTCGATTATTACCGCGATCTTTGACGAAAACAGCGATGTCTACCGCAACCGCCAGCTGATCGGCGAGCGCTTAACCACTCTGGCGGGACAGCTGCCTCAGGGCATTACGCCGGTTGCGATACCGTTGTCCTCGTCTTCGGCGACGGTTTTAACGATCGGTTTAAACAAGGACGATCAAACCGATTTGATGGCTTTGCGCAGTCTGGTCGATTGGACGATAGTGCCGCGCTTGAAGGCGGTTCCGGGGGTTGCCGATGTTAACGTGTTCGGCGGCGATATTCAGCAACTGCAAATCCAGGTCGATCCGCTGCAACTGCATCGCTTTAACCTGACGCTGGAAGACATTATCCAGGCCGCGTCACAGGCCGGAAACATCCAGGGCGGCGGTTTTATCGAAAACAACAATCAACGCTTCACCTTGCAGATGACCGGGCAACCCGTCACGCCGGAGCAATTCGGCAAGATTATCGTCAAGCGCGATCAGGGGCGCAATGTGACGCTGGGCGAAGTCACCACGATTCAATATGCGCCGGAGCCGCCGATCGGCGCGGCGCAGATTATGGGGAAATCCGGCATCGTGATGATGGTGATCGGCCAATACGGGGCCAATACTTTATCGGTGTCCCGGCAGGTTGAGCAGACGCTGCAAGAGTTCGAGCCTATTTTCAAAAAGCAGGCGATTAATTTTTACTCGCACTTGTTCCGGCCTGCCGATTATATCGAACGCTCGCTGAGCAATTTGTCCGGGCATTTGCTGATCGGCGGCTTGTTCGTGCTGATTATCCTGTACCTGTTTTTGTTTAATTTTCGCACCGCGTTTATTTCCGCTCTGGCCATTCCGGTGTCGTTGATCGGCTCGGTGATTGTGCTGCTGGAAAGCGGCATTAACCTGAATATCATGGTGCTCGGCGGTTTGGCTATCGCGCTGGGCGAGGTGGTTGACGATGCGATTATAGATACCGAAAACATTTTCCGGCGCTTGCGCGAGAACCGTCTGTTAGCCCGGCCGCTGCCGGTTGCCGACGTGGTTTACAGCGCCTCGCTGGAAGTGCGCAGTTCCGTGGTTTACGCGAGCTTTATCGTCGCGCTGGTGTTCGTGCCGTTGTTGACCTTGAACGGCGTGGCCGGGCGCTTGTTTGCGCCGCTGGGCTATTCCTATATTTTGGCGATTTTAACCTCATTGCTGGTGGCGCTGACTTTAACGCCGGCACTCTGCTACGTCTTGCTCGGCACTGCGGTGGTCGCCAATGACGATCCGCCGCTGATCAGACGCATCAAGCCGCTTTACAAGGATTTGCTAAGCAAGGTTTCCAGACATTTCAAGCCGGTCATGATTGGCAGCGTTATCGTTTGCCTGTCGGGCTTGTCGGCTTTTTTCAGTCTGGACAGCAAATTCCTGCCCGAACTGCGGGAAGGCCATTATATCGTCCATACCACCAGTATTCCCGGCACGGCGTTGCAGGAGTCGATAAGGATCGGCAGCAAGCTGACCGAGCAATTTATGACGATTCCCGGTATACAATCGGTATCGCAATGGGCGGGCAGGGCGGAGCGGGGCGCGGACACTTACGGCAGCCATTACAGCGAATATGAAGTGCGGCTGGAGCCGATGTCGGGTGCGGAGCAACAACAGATCAAGGACAGGCTGCGGGCGATTCTGGTCGGTTTCCCCGGTATTTTGTTTGAAGCCAACACTTTCTTGACCGAGCGGGTCGATGAGACCATTTCCGGCTACACCTCGCCGGTGGCGGTGAATATTTACGGCAATGACCTGAATCAGCTGGATGCCAAAGCGCAGGCGGTCGCCGATATTTTGCGCGATATAGACGGCGCTACCGATGTGCAGTTGCGCTCGCCGCCCGGCACGCCGTTGCTGCAAATCAACTTGAATCTCGACCAGCTCGGTTTTTGGGGTGTATTGCCTGCCCAGATTGTCGATACCTTGCAGGCCGCTTACGAAACTCGCGTGGTCGGCAAAAACATTCAGGGCAACAAAATCTACAACGTCGCGGTGACCTTGACGCCGGAGCTGAGACAGCAACCCGAATCGATAGCCAAGCTGCCGATCAGGACGCAGGACGGAACGATGATTACGCTGGAGCAGGTCGCGGAAATCAGGCATTCGGCCAGCCGCTACAACATTCTTCATCAAGGTTCGCAGCGGCGGCAAACCGTGACCGGCAATGTGATCGACCGGGATTTGGACGATTTTATGGCGGAGCTTAAAGAGCGGGTATTGCAAGAGATTCCGTTCTCGGCGGATATTTATCCCGAATTCACCGGCGCGGCGGTTGAGCAGGCGCAGGCGCGAAAGGAGTTGGTCCTCCATTCGCTGTTGGCCGGAGCCGGGGCGCTGATTTTTATTTATATCGCTATCGGCAGCATCCGTCATGTGTTGCTGACCCTCGCCAATCTGCCGTTTGCGCTGATCGGCGGGGTGGCCGCCGTGGTGTTGACCGGGGCCACCTTATCGATCGGTTCGGTCGTGGGCTTTGTGACGCTGTTCGGTATTACCGTGCGCAACAGCATCATGCTGCTGTCGCATTATCGCTATCTGGTCGAAGTCGAAGGCAAGCGCTGGAACCTGGACACCGCCGTATTGGGCGCGCAGGAACGCTTGCCGTCGATCCTGATGACTGCGTTGGTCACCGCGCTGGCGATGTTCCCGATTGCGTTCAACAGCGACAATCCGGGCCGCGAAATCATGGGGCCGATGGCGGCGATCATCATCGGCGGCTTGGCCTCTTCAACCTTGCTGAACTTATTATTGCTGCCCGCCATTTTGCTGCGCTATGGAAAATTTAACAGCCAAACTGATACCGATAGATAAAGACTCGGAAGCGATTATTCTGCTGCACGGTTTGGCCAGAACCAGCCGCAGCATGAACAAAGCGGCCAAACTGCTGGCGGCTTACGGCTATAAAATCGTCAATGTCGATTATCCTTCGCGAAGCGCCGACATCAGCGCATTGGCGCAAAAATACATAGCTCAGGCATTGCAGCAGTGCGAGTCGGAAGCCATTAAAAAAATCCATTTCCTGACCCATTCGATGGGCGGTATTTTGCTGCGCGATTATTTGGCTGGACAAACTATCGATAAGCTGGGGCGAGTGGTGATGTTGGCCCCGCCCAATCAAGGCAGCGAAGTCGTGGATAAACTGGGCGGATGGAAGCTGTTTTACACTTTAAACGGCCCGGCCGGCTTGCAGTTGGGCACCGATAACAACAGCGTGCCGAATCGGCTGGGACCGGTTAATTTTCAGCTTGGGGTTATTGCCGGCAGTAAAACCGTTAATCTTTTGTTGTCCAGGCTAATCCCCGACGTCAACGACGGCAAGGTGTCGGTGAGCCGGGCGCAAGTGGACGGCATGAAGGATTTTATCGTGATGCCTTATTCGCATTCATTTATCATGCGGCGCGAGGCTGTCATAGAACAGGCGTTGTATTTTATTCAACAGGGTTGTTTTGCCGGACGAGTTGCGCGTTCAGCGGATGCGTAGGGCTTAACCCTGCTTTCTGCCAGGGCTGTTGGACATTAACTCGGTTTGAAGATGCTCACACATTTTTATCGCCGAATCACGCTCATTTTCGATTTTTTTAAGCTCGTCCTTAGCTCTTAACACTTCAAATTCAAGTTTGATGGAACGCTTGAACCACTCATCGCCTGATAATTTAAGCGCCTTGTTTTTTTGCATTAACTCAAAAATGCGTTTGTTTGAATGGTCTAAGTGCGCCGCTACGGCTTGCAGTTGGGTTTGAACGGCGTAAAGCGATTCAACGCATTTTTTTACGCCGTCAGTCATTATCGCTTGAGCCTTGTTGCTATGGTTTAATTCAAAGGTTTTTCGGCATAATTCGTCCTCAAGCCGTTCGATTTTTTTTATCGCGGCGTCGTACTTTTCGCTGATTTCGACGGTTTTTTCATGTGCGTCGACCAGGGCCGTGTTGTATTTTTTAGTGAAATTGAACATAGGCGGTCATTTGTTTTCACGAAATCGAAATGCGTTAATCCAAAAATTCGGTTGGCGTTGTGTAGATGTCGTTAGGATAGAGAACTCGACTTTATCAATCAATAAGTGCGGTTACTTAGCAGGTTTAATTCGCTGCATGAGCCAATGATCGGGTCGGTTTTAATTCCGGACGGTGTGGATATTAACAACTGGTGTTGAGTATGTATCTAATAAAAAAGCCCTGTCCACGAAAAACACAAAAAGCACGAAAAAAAATGGGGGTACAGGGAAACAAAGGCTTTCTGTTTTTTCGTGTCTTCCGTGCTTTTCGTGGACAGGGCGTACTGGACTCAGTCGAAGGATGTATCGTTTGAAATACGGGATGCGCTGCACTGATGAAGCGCATCTCGTAAGCCGCTAAGGTTTTGAACTAAAACTCTTCCCATTCGTCGCTGGAAGACAGCGGAATGGGTTTTGGCAGAGCGGCTGCCGGTCTTTGGGCCGCTGTTCTTGTTACCTGTCGCGTTTCTTTTCGTAGCGGGGCTGCATGAAAAGACACGACTTCGTCGGCTTTGAACTGCGCTACTGTAGTCGATAGGCGTTGGGCTTGTTCTTCCAGCGATTCCGCGGCGGCGGCGGCTTGCTCCACCAAGGCTGCATTCTGTTGGGTTACATCGTCCATTTGGGTGATGGCTTGATTGACCTGTTGAATGCCGGCTGTTTGTTCCGTTGAGGCGGCGCTGATTTCAGACATCATCACGGTAACGTCGCGAATGGAATTGACGATCTCTTCCATGGTTTGACCGGCTTGAGTGACCAATTTGCTGCCGCTGGAGACTTTCATGACCGAATCATCGATCAGGGTTTTGATTTCTCCGGCAGCCGTGGAGGCGCGTTGGGCGAGGTTGCGCACTTCGACGGCGACCACGGCGAAGCCGCGGCCTTGGTCGCCTGCGCGCGCCGCTTCGACAGCGGCGTTGAGGGCAAGGATGTTGGTTTGGAAAGCAATGTCGTCGATGACCGAAATAATATCGCCGATCTTGCGTGACGAATCGTTAATATCGTCCATGGTCCTAACCACTTGATCGACCACTTCGACGCCTTTGCCGGCTATTTCGGATGCGTCAACGGCAAGTTGGGTGGCTTGGTTGGCGTTTGCGGCATTATGCTGCACGGTCGAGGTTAGTTGTTCCATGCTGGCCGCGGTTTGTTCCAGACTGGCGGCTTGCTCCTCGGTGCGATGCGACAAGTCGTTATTACCCGAGGCAATTTCTTTCGCCCCGGTGTTAATGCCGTCAGTGGCTGCTTTGATTTGACTGATGATGTCCTTGAGTTTTTCCACCGTGGTATTAGCATCGTCCTTGAGTTGTCCGAAACTGCCGGCATAATCGTTGGTAACGGTTTGGGTCAGGTCGTTATGGGAGAGTGCGGCCAGTACGCGCACCACATCGTTGATGCCGCTCTCGGTGGTTTCCAGCAGCTCGTTAAGCCCTTCGCCCAGTTGTTTAAAGAAATCTTTTTTCCCTTTTAGGTCAATACGCCGGGTGAAATTGCCCATGACTGCGTCATGGACAATGGCGGCCACTTCCTGTTCTACCTCGACTTCGGCGGTGCGATCCTGCCATTGCGTGACCCGGCCCAGCGAGTTGCCGCTTTCGCCAATGATGGGGCGGGCGGCCAGACGGAGGTGATGATTCCGGAAGAACAGATCCACGTCTTCGCCGGTTTGGGCGGCGCGATCGAATTTGGCGGCAGCTTCCGGATTGTTGAACAGACTGGAGAGGCTGTTGCCGTAAAGGCCTTCGACATTGAAGTCTGGGCCGCCGATCGAAGCCAGAAGACTCTTGGCCGCAGGGGTCATGTGGATTAGCAGGGCATCGGTGCCGGATATGGTGATCGCGGAGGTGGAACTGTCCAATCCGATTTTGATACGCAAGCTCTCTTCGGCAATGCGCTTGCTTTCCGCAACGTCGAAACCGAGCTGGGTCTGCATCGATTTCAGCGCTTCCATCACCTTGCCGATTTCGTCATGGCGTTCAATGTCTATAGCGTTGTTATAGTTGCCTTGGGCGATGCGGCCGAAATCGCTGATAGCGGCATCAAGCGGGCGCACAATAACGCGAATCAGAAGAAAGCCTTGCCATAAGGCCAGTAATGCCCCCATAGCGATTAAGCCGATGCCGATGTTACGGGTTTGGGTATAACGGGATTGCGCCAATTCAAATTCCTGCTTGGCGACATCGACCTGCAATTGCATCAGTAGCTTAATATCTTCGTTAGCGGGTGTAAAAAGCGGGTTAACCTTATCGACGGCTAGCTTGTTGGCGAGTGCGAGGTCATGCGCTTTCAGCGCCGCAAGGGTCGGTTTCAAACCTTCTTCCACAAACAGTTTTCTGTCTGCGATGAATTTGTCGGCCAGCCTTTTTTCCTCTACGGTGAGGTAGGTGGCCATGTAGGATGCCCACATCTTACTGATTGCCGCGATGTTTTGCTCCACGTCAACGATGTTGTTGCTGATCGACTCGGGCGTTGGCGTAATCAAGGCGGCGCTAATTTTCAGTTGGTTGGTCAGCATCAGTTCCTTGATAAAACATATCTGGTTCATCGGCACGGTGCGATCCTCATACACGGTGCGCAGGCCGGCATTGGCCTTATCCATGCCGTGCAGGCCCATGCCGCCGATGATCATCAGCAATACGCCCAGCAGGCCGAGAACGGTTATTAAGCGGCTTTTGATGGTGGGATTCTTGAAGGGGTTAAGTTTTCCCAAAAAAGTCGACTTGACGATTTTGCCGTCTCGGATTGTTAAATTACCGGCTTTGTCTTCCTTAAACAGCCGGTAGGCGGCATCCGCGGCATTGATTTGATCCCGGCCGGGTTTGCTGCGCACCGACAGATAACCGGCCAGTTGATCGTTTTCATAAAAGGGCGTGGCATTGGCTAACACCCAGTAAAAGTCGCCGTTTTTACAGCGATTCTTTACCAGTCCGGTCCACGGGCGATTTTCTTTCAATGCCTTCCACATATCTGCAAACGCTTCCGCCGGCATGTCCGGATGGCGCACGATATTGTGCGGAAAGCCGATCAGCTCGGCTTTGGTAAATCCGCTAACGCGAAGAAAGTCTTCGTTGATATAGGTAATCAGTCCTTTTAAATCAGTCTTGGATACGATGGAGTCGCTTTCTTTAAGCGAGTATTCCAGGTCGGTTACCGGCATATTGGTCTTCATAAACTGTCTCTTAGTTCTTTTCGTTATTTTGAGTGGTGCTTATATAGGGTCGCTAGTCAAAAACGTCAGGGTAGACGTGATTGAAAAGAAGGCTTGTGGATTGGAAAGGCGGTTATTTTAAAACAATCCATTTAATTTTGTATGGTTAAAATACATTTTACTTTATGTGGTTAAAAAATAGTCTCCGGTCTTGGTAAGAGATGAGTGTGTTTTTTTTAAAACAGGGAACGCTATTAGAATTCTGTAACCGGTATCCTTATTAGCAAGCTGTCTCAGCTAGTGCCTGAAAACCGGTTAGTCCGGTAGAGAGGGAGTGGGTTAATGTGCGAAGCGAATGAAGGTTCTCGGATCATCTGCGTTTCTAATCAACTACGAGGGTCGGGATATTTCATGGCATGACGAACATTCAACAAACAACCCTGCGTTTTACGTCTACTCCCATCTTACTCTAAAACCGCTTAACTTTAGAATGGGCTATAAAATCAAG
>DAINRH010000153.1:0-10174 GCA_036741905.1 Methylobacter sp.
GCAGGAGAGGGAGCCAAGCCGCTTTGTAACTCATTGTATTTATAATTAAAAAAAGCTGTGTAGATAGCTATGCTCCTGATGGAGAGGGTCGGGGTGAGGAGAATTAAATAGGAAAAAGTCCTTATTGATTCCCCCTCACCCTGCCCTCTCCCGCTGGAGAGGGATGTTGTGCTTCGCGCTGAATAGTTACTAAAATTTTTGAATGGGCAACTGTCACTTGCCAACCAGCAAATGACTGACTTCTTCATCCGAAAGCTGTTCGAGTTCTTTTATCAACTCGTCCAAAGAACGGTCATCGTGCTGTTGAATTTGCAGCCGGGCTATCTCGGCAGCCTGTAATTCGATGGTCGGCGATTCGAACAGCATCTTCGCCGGAACATCCATGTTGAAAACGCATTGAATGCGCGACTTGACTTGAATGGCCGCCAACGAATGTCCGCCTTGTTCGAAAAAATCCGTATCGACGCCGATTGCTTCAAGGCCCAATACTTCGCGCCAAATATCGGCCAGCTCGGCCTCGATCCAGTTCGACGCCGGTTTAAATGCCCGTGCTTTCGCAGCCGGTTGTTTGATGTTTAGCAGCGCCAGACAATCCCGCTTGCCGTTCGGCATCAGCGGCAATGCGTCCAAAGCGACATAGCTCGACGGCAGCATATAATCCGGCAGCGTTTGCTTAAGATAGGCCTGAAAAACGGAGGCTTCCGGCATCGCGGCGGATTGCCGCCCAACCAGGTAGGCAATCAGTCTTTTATTGCCGGATGCTTCCTCTGCGACCAAAACAACGGCATCCTTAATGGCGGGATGCCGGTGCAGGCGCTCTTCGATTTCGCCCAACTCGATCCGATAGCCGCGAATCTTGACCTGGTTGTCGATGCGGCCCAGAAACTCAATCTCGCCGTCGGCGCGAAAACGCGCCAGGTCGCCGGTTTTGTAAAGCCGCTCGCCGTTCGCAGCGAACGGATTGGGCATAAATTTTTCCGCAGTCAACGCCGGTTGGTTCAAATAGCCTTGCGCCAAACCGGCGCCGCCTATGCACAGCTCGCCGCTGACGCCTATCGGCACCGGCTGGCGTTGCCGGTCCAGAATATAAATCCTCACCTTGTCGATGGCCCGGCCTATCGGTAGCGTAACGCCGGTATCAGCCGTTGTGCTGCGATAAACGCTGCTCCAAACCGTGCCTTCCGTAGGGCCGTATTCGTTGTAAAACCGAACCTCCGGCAACTTGCGGCGATGCTCGGCGGCGATGTCGCCCGAACAGGCCTCCCCTGCGACGATAACCGCTTGCAGCGTATTCAATTGGGCAAGATTCCGGTCATTGACAATGGCCGTATAAAACGAAGGCAGGGCCAATAAATGAGTAACCCGGTGTTGCTTGATCAGTCCGGCCAAGGCTACGGGATCGGTCAAGTCCTCCTGTTGCGGCAGGCACAAACATCCGCCTTGGCTTAGCGTCCAGAATATTCCGGCAACCGAACTGTCGAACGCAAACGAGGACAGCAGCAAAAAGCATCCCAGCGGCTCGCGGTAATAATTCGTCCTGGCCAGTGTCGAGTGCAGCAGGTTTTTGTGGCTGACCGCGACGCCTTTAGGCTGCCCGGTGGAACCCGAGGTATAAATGATATAGGCGGAATTGTCCGGCGATAGCGAGCGGGAAGCTGTGCGCTTCGCTTGGCCTTCGGCTGAATCGTTATCCAGGCAAAGCATCTCGATGGCGCGATGCTTAAACTTACCGACTAATGCACTTTGGGTCAGTAACAACTCGATACCGGCATCGCTTAGCATAAAATCCAGCCGGTCTTCGGGATAGCTCGGGTCCAACGGAATATAAGCGGCCCCGGCCTTGAGCACGGCCAGCAAGCCAACAATCAGCTCCACGGAACGCTCGGCGCAGACGCCAACCCGGCATTCTGGACCGATGCCCAAGTCCAGCAGGCGTTCGGCCCATAATGTCGCGCGGCTGTTAAGTTCGCCGTAACTGATACGTTGACCGGCAAAAGCCAGCGCCGTTTTATCCGGCGTCAGTTGCGCCTGCTGTTCAAAAAGCCGGTGAATCAACAAGCCATCCGTAGGGCGCGCCGTGCGCGCCTTGGGAGCCAAGGCGCGCACGGGGCCACTCCAGTCGTCAAGCAACTGCCTGGTTTCCGCTTCAGGCAGCAGCGGCAATTGGCTCAACGGCAGTTCGGGACTGCCGACCGCGCCTGCCAGCAGTATTTGCAAATGCCCGGCCATTCTGGCGATAGTCCCCGCATCGAATAAATCGGTACTGTATTCGAAACTCCCCAGCAGCTTGCCGTCGCGTTCATCGACAAACAGGCTCAGGTCGAATTGGGCGATGCGGTTATTCATGGTCAGCGGCACGGCCGAAATATCCTGCATCCGAAAATCCGCCATCGGCACGTTCTGCACCGCCAGCATCACCTGGAACAAAGGCGCATGACTGGTATTGCGAACCGGATTCAGCGCTTCCAGCAATTGACCGAAGGGCAGCCCCTGATGATCCTGATCCCGCAAGGCCTGTTCGCGCAGTTGCAACAGCAGCGCCGAAAACGGCAGATCGGCCTCGACTTGGCAACGCAGCACCAGCGTGTTGACAAAAAAGCCGATCAAAGCCGCCGCCTGGCTTTGGCTGCGCCCGGCCACCGGATAACCGATGCAAATATCCTTGCTGCCGGTATAGCGGTGCAGCAGCGCATTGAACGCGGCGGCCATCACCATGAACAGCGTGACCTTGTATTGTTTGCCCAGTTCTTTCAGCGCGCGGCTCAGCTCGGCGGAAAGTTCGAAATAGTGCATGTCGCCGCGGTAGCTGGGCGTCGGCGGTCTCGGCCGGTCGGTCGGCAACGCGAGCAACGGCGGCGCGCCTGTCAGTTTTTGTCGCCAGTAAGCCAGATGCTTGGCCCCTTTTTCCTGCTGTCCGCGTTGCCAGATACAAAAATCGCCGTATTGAATCGGCAGCTCCGGCAAAACCGACGGCTTGCCTTGGCTGTATGCGCCGTACAATGCGGCGACTTCCTGCATCAGCACGCCGACCGACCAGCGGTCCGAGACGATGTGATGCAAAGTCAACAGCAAGATATGCCGCCTCTCTCCCAATACGGCCAGCAGCGCCCGTAGCGGCGGTTGTTCGGCAAGCAGGAACGGGCGGCGGATAAACGCGTCGGCGCAGTGTTGGAACTGCGCCATCGCACTATCCTGATTGAAGCAGGCGAGATCCAGGCGGGTCAGCGGCAATCCGCCGCCCGGTTCGACCTGCTGGCCCTCTGCGGTAAAACGGCTGCGCAGGATTTCATGGCGTCCGACCACCTCGTCCAGACTGTGCTGCAAGGCTTGCGTGTTCAGCCGGCCGTCGAACTGCACGGCACCGGCGACATTGTAGATCGGGTTGTCCGGTTCCAGCTGCGACATGATCCACAAGCGCTCCTGCGAATACGATAGGGGTATCGGTTGGTCGCCGTTGCGTTTGGCAATAACGCCGTCGGCCGGGGTATCGGTTTTCCTGAGTCTGGCAATCAGCTGTGTGCGGTTGGCTTGCTGTTGTTCGACTTGTGTTGTTGTGTCGGTCATGATTTGTTTACCCTCGTTCCCATGTGCTGCGCCTCGTATTTCGCTCGTTCTCCCATGCCGCGCTCATCGTTATACACATCTCGACGTAGGCCGGAATAAGCCGGTTCGAGCGGCAGCGAGAACCGGCGTTGCCTACATGGATGTAGGTAAGGGGCGTGAGCAGGAGCGGAAGCTTTTCCGGCAAATACCTCACGAACTCGCCGGAAACGCCACCTCGCGCCATGCGCTTGGATGGCCTTATTCCGGCCTACATCCGAGTCCGCCATTCCAGCGTTCATACCGAAATGACGCTCTTCGATAGACTTGTGTATAAGGACGAGCGCCAAGTAGGAACGAGAGATGTCGTGTCTTTCGTGCTTTTCGTGGACAAATCGTCGTTTTTAGAATCAATCGCCCAAATGAATATCATCCTTGCCATACAGCCTCCGCGCATCGGCAAAGCCCTTACTCTGACAAGCCGCCAACACCTTACCGATTTCCCTGATATAGGCATCGTCATCTTCCGGCTCCAAGGCCATGAAATATTGCAGCCAGGGTTCGCGGCCTATCGCATAGATATAAACCCGCTCGGATTGCACCGCGTCCAGCAGGCTCAAAGCCGCATCGGCATCGCTGCCCTTCGAACGCCTCGTCTGGCAATGCTTGCGCTCCGGCAACTTCGGCAGCAGCGGCCCATACACCCAGGACAACGGCGCGCCTATGCATTCCATGCCCAAGAATACGGTCTGGATAGGGCCGTACTCGGCGCACAGGTTCTCGTACATGCGCCGGTCCAGGCAGTTGGAATCGGCGGCAAACAGCAGGCGCTGCTCACCGGCGCTGATCAGGTAAGCGCTTTTGGCAAACGGCAGGTCGTTATGTTCGCCAAGAAACGGCGCGGCGATGATTGCGCCGCCGGGAAACGCGATCGTATCCAGCGGGTCGACTTCGATCACGTGGCTAAAACCCAGCTCGCGGGCCAGCAGTTTCATCGAAATGTCCCCGTAGAAAATGCCCGAGCTTTTCGGCACCGCCAGACAACCGATTTTGTGCCGAAGCCGCAGCAATGTCTCAAATACGTAGTGGTCGTGATGAACATGGGTGATCAGCACATAATCGATATGCGGCGGCAAGTCCTGGAAGCTGTAACGGTCGATGCCGCCCTGGCTGGGCTGCACGGCAATGAACGGGTCGATCAGAATCGCAACGCCGTTGTATTCGACCAGCACGCTGGCATGCCCGAGATAGCGCACCCGTACGCCGCTGCCTTGCCAGGCTTGGGCCGTGCTCGGCGGTTGGTCGGTGAGCAGTTCGATCAGCTTTTCGTCGTCACCGGCATCGAGCCCCAACAGCTCGCGTATGTAAGCCAAGGATTGCGGCCGGCTGTCCAGTTTGAACAGTTCGTCGATTTGCGCTTGGGCAAACGGGATAGCCCATTCGATACTGTCGTGTTCCGGCAAACGCGGCGTGCTCATGTAATAAGGCCGGGCGCGGTCGTGGGTCTGGGTAAACAGGCGCAGCGATTGCAGGTGATTTTTGTAATGCGGACTTTTGTAGAACAGGCTTTCGATGCAGCGCACGATAGGCCGGTTGTTGTAGTCGTACAGCAATTCGACATAGCCGCGCATCGACTCCGGCAGCATCGCGTAATACGGTTCCAGGCTTTGGCCTGCGGCTTCCCGGTCCAGCAGGTTTTGGAAATCGATCAAATCCTGCGCCATTTTCAGGTTGCCGCCGTGCTCGCTGTCCATCCGTTCCAGCAGCTTCGCAACTTCCGCTGTTCGCTCGACCGGAATATTGACAAATGCGCCACCCAGCAACTTGGGATTGGCGCTGGATTTAACGTGAATCTCGGGGCTTTGCAGATACGAACTCAGGTTTTTCCTCTGGTAGTTCAGCATGTGCAGGCTGTAAGGCACCGGCGAAAAGGTATGCGGCCAGGCCACCCAGTTATCGACCAGCGCCTCTACTGCTGTCGAGTCGGCCAGGCGGTACAGGGTTTTATCGTTCATGATGTTGTTCTCCGGTTATGTGCTAGTTCCCAAGCTCCAGCTTGGCCTCGTTCCCACGTGCTACGTGGGAATGCAGTGCTGGACGCGCTGCGTCCCGATTTGTCCGCCCCGTATTTTCGATGTGCTAACAGTGACTCGCGGCGCAGCGCGCCTTGACTGCATTCCCACGCAGCGCGTGGGAACGAGAAAATTTTCGTGCTTTTCGCGAACTAATCTACAGGCTCATTCAATGGCCTCAAGCGGCTCTTTCATCTGATACTCCGCCATCCGGTCGACAAACTTGGCGACGGTCGCGGCCTCGAACAAGATATTGACCGGCACCTCGATATTGAACAGCGCCTGCACTTTTGCGGTCACCTGCACGCCGGACAGGGAATGGCCGCCCAACTCAAAAAAGTCGTCATGTATGCCCAATTGCTGAACGCCCAGCACTTCCCGCCAAATGTCGGCCACCGCTTGTTCCGCCTCGTCGCGCGGCGCAACGTACGACGGGGCGTTGTCGGTTTGGTTTGCCGATGCGGGCAATGCGTTGCGATCCAGTTTGCCGTTGGCGTTCAACGGCATCGCATCCAGCCATAGCCAGGCCGTGGGCAGCATGTACTCCGGCAAACAGTGTCTGATATGCGCTTTTACATCTTCGGTATCCGTCTGATTGCCGGATTCCGCAACTAGGTAAGCGGTCAGGCGCTTATTGCCCGGCGCCTCCTCGCGAACGGCTACCGCCGCCGCTTTTATCGACGGATGCCGCAGCAGACAGGCTTCGATTTCGCCTAGCTCTATCCGGTAACCCCTGATCTTGACCTGTTGATCGAGACGGCCTAAAAATTCGATATTGCCGTCGGCCAGATAACGCGCCCGGTCGCCGGTTTTATACAGCCTGCCCCCTGTCGCGCCGAACGGGTCGGGGATGAATCTTTCCGCGGTCAACCCGGCTTGATCGAGATAACCGCGGCTGATGCCTTCTCCGCCGACCAGCAATTCCCCGGCGACGCCGACCGGCAGCAGTTGCAGCGCATCGTCCACGATATAGATGCGCATATTGCCGATCGGCTTGCCTATCGGCACGTTGGCCCCGCCTTGCGGCTGCGTAACCGCGTAAACGCTGCTCCACACCGTGGCTTCGGTCGGGCCGTATTCGTTAAACAAAGCCGTATCCGGCAGGCGTTTAAAATGCAGTCCGGTGAGCGGATGGGGGCAGGCTTCCCCGGCAACGACAACGGTGTTCAAGGTTTTCAGCGCGACCGTCGGCGCATGCTCCAGCAACAGTTGGTAAAGCGACGGCAGCGCCAGTAAATGCGTTACCCGCCGGTATTCGATCAATGCGCCTAGAGCGGCCGGGTCCTTAACCTGGTTCTCCTCCGGCAAACACAAACAGCCGCCCTGGCTTAGCGTCCAGAAAATCCCCGCCACCGAGCTGTCGAACGCGAATGACGACAACAGCAGGTAACAGCCGACCGGCTCCTGGTAATAGGCCGTTCTGGCCCAAGTGGATTGCATCAGGTTGCCGTGGCTGACCACCACGCCTTTGGGCTTGCCGGTCGAACCCGAGGTGTAAATGACATAGGCCGCATGGTCGGCATGCAGCGGTATTTCCGGGTTGTCGTTGCTGCAATTGCCGTAAGCGTCAACATCGTCCGCGCACAATGTCGCCATCGTGCCGCAGTCGAGACCGGGCAGCAACGCGGTCTCGGTCAGCAGCCATCTGCAACCGGCATCCTGCATCAAATAGGCTTGCCGATCCTTTGGATAAGCGGGGTCGACCGGCACATACACCGCACCGGCTTTGAGTATCGCCAAGATCCCCACCACCAGTTCCGGGCAGCGCGAAATGCACAAGGCAACGCGCCTTTCCGGCCCCGCGCCCTGCGCCAGTAAATTATGGGCCAGACGGTTGGCTTGGGCATTGAGTTCGGCATAGCTAAGACGCCGCTGCCGGTAAACCAGCGCGACGGCGTCCGGATGCTGCCGGGCAGCTGCCTCAAAAACGCTATGCACCCTGTTATCCGTGTAATTGATGCCGGTTGCATTCCACGCCGCCCGCTGTTTGCGCTCGAGCGCGGTCAGCAGCGGCAGTTCAGACAAGCGGCTGTCGGGATTGGCAAGCAGGCCGTGCAGCAGGCATTGGAAATGTCCGATCAGTCCTAAAACCGTGGTTCGGGACAACAACTCGCTGCGGTACTGGAACGAAGCGGCCAGGCCCTGCCGGGTCTCCGCCATCAGCAAGGCTAGATCGAATTGCGCGGCGACTTCATCCAGCGCATAGCTTTCGACCGACAAACCGGCCCAATCCAGTGCGATGTTCGGTAGGCCCAAGGCCAGTTCGGCGGCGTCGGATGCGCCGCCGCTTTGCAGTACGAACCAGGCGCGGTAAAACGCCGATGTTCCCTGCTCGCGCTCGGGCTGCAACTTTTCCACCAGCAACGAGAACGGGTAATATTGATGCGCCAGCGCATCCAGCACAGTCGCGTTGACTTCGGCCAGATAATCGCTAAAGCGTTGCTCGGCCGTGGGCTGCGAGCGCAGCGCCACCGGGTTGACGAAATAACCGACGGTATCGGCGAACTCCCGCTTCGGCCTGCCCAGCGTCGGCGAGCCGACGATGATGTCCTGTTGGCCGCTGTAACGGTAAAGCAGGGTTTTGAACACGGTCAGCAACAGCGTATACAGTGTTGTATGCTGCCCGGCGGCCAATTGCTTGAGTTTTTGCAGGGTATCGGGTGCGATAGTCAGCGTTTCCGCTTGTCCCCGGCATGACGGCGAACAGGCGGTTTGCCGTTCGCAAGGCAACGCCAGTTTCGGCAGATCGCCGGACAACTGCCGTTGCCAGTATTGCCAGTCCTGTTCGGCGCGCCGGTCGGCCAAATACGCCGATTGCCAGGCGACATAATCGGCATAACTCGCCGCAGGCTCCGGCAAATCCTGAGCCTGCCCGATATAATGTGTCTTGAACTCTGCCAGCAGAACCGACAACGAGCGGAAATCGACGACGATATGATGCGCGCAAAATACCAGCACATGATCGTCGTCGGCACAGCTGAACAAGGCGGCTCTCAGTAACGGACCTTGCTCTAAATCGAACGGTTTGCGCGCGAAAGCGGCGATAGCTTCTCTGCGTTGCCGCTCGTCGTAGCACGTCACGCTCGCCAATCGATACTGAACCTCCGCCAGCGGGATACGCACCGTTTGGGTCTGCGGGTTAAGCCCAAAGCCGCTGCGTAATTGCGCATGGCGTTCGAACAGCGCGGCCAATGCGTCGTTTAATGCCGATTTATCCAGCTTGCCGCGAATGCGCATGGCAACCGGCATGTTATACAGAGAGCTGTCCGCTTCGATTCGATTGACGGTCCACAACGCCTGCTGCCCGTACGATAGCGGCTGTTCATCGTTGTCTTCAACCGCCGCCGGGGCGATTTGCGCTTGGCCGGATTTCGCCAACATTAAAGCCTGTTCGGCACACGTAGCCAGGGAATGATTGCCGAGCAGCAGCGCCACCGGCAAATCGATAGCCAGCAACGCGTCGATAAAGTATTTCAACTCCACGGCTTTCAGCGAGTCCATGCCGAGACTGGGCAGCGATTGCGCCATATCGACAGTTTCGACCGCCAAACCGGACAAAGCCCCCACTTTTTCAACCAGAACTTGCGCCAGTAGACGGGCGCCCTCGGCATCGGCAATCGTCAGCAATACCTGCCTCAATAAAGTCGGCTCCACGCTTTGCGTCGGTTTGGCCGTATAAGATTCCGCTGGTTCCCAATCTCCGGATTGGGAACCTCGATCGCGAAGCTCCAGCTTCGCGAAACGGGAAGCTGGAGCTTCCTCACCGAATTCCCAAGCTTGAGCTTGGGAACTAGCAGCAGAGGCGTTAGCGGTCGCTACGCAGATTTCGACATTCAGCTCATCGACAGCAACAACCTTAAATTGCTGCTGCTCGAAGGCCTGCCGGCAAGCCGAGCGCCTGATT
The DNA here is from genome assembly GCA_036741905.1 of Methylobacter sp. Taxonomy (GTDB): domain Bacteria; phylum Pseudomonadota; class Gammaproteobacteria; order Methylococcales; family Methylomonadaceae; genus Methylobacter_A. The sequence goes on from DAINRH010000153.1 coordinate 9,517, forward strand.
TTGCCGCTGCTGGTTTTCAAGATCGCTCCCGGTCTCAACAGCATCACGGTATCGGCCTGTATGCCGCACTCCTCGACCAGCCTGCTGCGGATCGCGGCAAACTCGGCCCGGTAGTCGGGCTGTCTTAAGCGGTTGCGTTTCAGCTCGGCCAACACGACCAGCTTTTCGCCGTCGTTTCCGCTTACCGCAAAGGCGGCCGCACAGCCGGGGTTTAGCACATCGGTCGCCGCTTCGACTGCATATTCCAGATCGTGAGGGTAGTAATTGCGGCCGCGGATGATGATCAGATCCTTCAGCCGTCCTGAAACGAACAATTCGCCGCCCTCGATAAAGCCCAAATCGCCGGTGCGCAGCCAGCGGTGTTGGCTGTTTGCAACGCCGATAAACGCCTGCCCGGTGGCCGACGCATTTTGCCAATAACCTTGGCTGATACTGGGGCCGCCGAGTTGAATCTCGCCGATTCGATCGGCTTTGCACGGCTCGCCGGTTTCGGGGTCGACGATACGAATGCGTTGCCCGGCGTCAACATCGATACCGCCGCAGCCGACCAGCCGGCGGGTCTCGTCATCGCCGCTGGTGGCCGGATGCACCTTGCCTTGTTCGAGACCGGCCTTATAAAAAGCCGCCACCGTCGGTTCGGCATTTTTATCGCCGCCGC
>DAINRH010000154.1:0-10088 GCA_036741905.1 Methylobacter sp.
GTCAAGCCGGTAAATTTGGAAATTACAAAATGAAAAACAGGACGAGGAACTACAAAAGGCACATCGAAATGGTAAGCAGAGGGTAAATCTTATTTTCAAGCTGGGTTCAGTATGGTCTTCCCGACACTATGCTGTCAATGTATATTTTTTCTATACGTGCAACATTGACCGCGATTGCACTTATGCGTTGAAGCTAAGCTCTGTTTTCCTGCGTTTCCCATAAATTAATTTTGAAAAGATTTAGTGTTATCATTCGACTGTTTCTTTGAGAACTTTTTCTCAAAGAAATTTTCTACTTTTCAGGGCGTTAATTCCCTGAAAACCTATGGCTTTTATCTGCACCGGATTTACGTTCCGGCCCGCAACAAGGAATAATTAATGTCTCACATAGTCGTTTGTGCCCTGTACAAATTTGTCACCCTGGAAAATCACCAAGCTTTACGTCAACCCCTGCATGATGTCATGGAAGCCAACCACGTCCGCGGCACCTTGTTGCTGGCCGGCGAAGGCATCAACGGCACGATAGCCGGATCACGCCAAGCCATCGACACCGTGCTGGACTGGTTGCGCAGCGATCCGCGCCTGGCCGATATAGATCACAAGGAATCGCTGACCGACACACTACCTTTCAACCGGGCCAAGGTTAAACTCAAAAAAGAGATCGTGACCATGGGCGTGGAAGGCATCGACCCCAAGCGCGTGGTGGGTACTTATGTCAGCCCTAAAGAGTGGAACAAACTGATCTCGGATCCTGACGTGATACTGGTGGACACCCGCAACGACTACGAATTTAAAGTCGGCACTTTTAAAAACGCCATTAACCCGAATACCACCAGCTTTCGCGAATTCCCCGGCTACGTTAAAGAAAATCTCGACCCCGAAAAACACAAAAAAGTGGCGATGTTCTGCACCGGCGGCATCCGCTGCGAAAAATCGACCGCCTTCTTAAAAGAGCAGGGCTTTGACGAGGTTTATCATCTTAAAGGCGGAATATTAAAATATTTGGAAGAAGTCCCTGCACAGGAAACGCTGTGGGAAGGCGAATGCTTTGTCTTCGACGAGCGGGTGACTGTTAATCTCCAACTTGAAAAAGGCAACTACGACCAGTGTAACGCCTGCCGCCTGCCGATCACCGAAGCCGACAAAGCCAGCGAACACTATCAGCAAGGCGTCAGCTGTCCTCATTGCTACGATAAAATCACGGCCGAGCGGAAAACCCGTTTCATGGAGCGCGAAAAGCAAATGGAATTAGCCAGAAAGCGCGGCGAAGCGCATATTGGCGCAGATGCCGCCAAGACGCTGGTGCAAAAACGGGTAGCCAAGTTGCAGCGGCGGCAACAACTATCGGAAGAGTAACGTCCCGATATGGATCGAGTAAAATTTTTCCGTTCGCCCTTCGACTACGCTCAGGACTAAAGGCCTTGTCGAAGCCTGTCATGAGCTTGTCGAATGAGGTGGACGGAAAAATTTCTGCCTCCCGCGTCAAGCCGATCATGCTTCGACAGACTCAGGACGAACGGATGACTTTTACCCGTCAAAATAGAATTGACTGACTATCAGGGTAGATTGAACGCTGGCCATCAGAAAACATTCGTACACGTTTCCCGCACGTCTTTAAGCTCCAGGGCAATTTCCCTGCGCATACGAAAATCCCGGCGGGTGTGCGCAATACTGTAGGGAATATTAGGATTTCTTTCATACTTAACAGCGGTGCGGATAACGCCGATCCACTGCCTGTCGTTGTCTTCCATATCTTTAAATCGATTGCGAATGCGCTCCAGCTCTTGATTGCAGTAAGTAATAAAGCCGGCGGCATAAAACACGCTGTTTTTTAGATAATCTTGCAACGCATCCAAATCGCCATGAATTTCGTTGACCACAGCTTCAAAATTAGCCGGCTCTATGGTTTTTTCCGATCCTTCCGGGGCTTTTTTAATCGGCGTCACTCCGGCGTCTATTTCTTGTTGCGCCTGTGCTTTAGCGCCGGGTTTTTCCGGCACTTTACTGCGAATCGCGGGGGCGCCTGTTTCGCCGGGCTCAGCCCATTGGCCGTAACGCAAATAACAGGTCAGGCCTCCGTCGCGTTTGGCATTATCGCTTCCCTGATAAAAAGCCTCTAACGTTTTAATTTCAGCGGCCCGTTCGTTCAATAAGCGCTCTCTTGCTTGCAAAGGTTTAGCGATAAACGCCTCTACAGCCCCGCGACTAAATCGCAAAAAAAGCACTTGAAAACCGTAACGTATACGCGCTTGCTCCAAAAATTCATCTGCGTCCGAATGCAACAGGGTTTTGCGTACTTCTTCAGTCTCCCAAAGCAAACTTTGCGTTTTACGGGCAATTTGATCAATCAACGTTTGCAGCGCCAAAGCTAATTGATCGGTTAACTCGGTTTCAAATTTTTTCTGAATTTCCCGGAACAATTCCTCGCGAATTTTATAATTGCCTTCCAGAGGATCAGGCATCGAAATGGTGCCTCCAGCCGTATAAATACGCTTTAGTTCATCGGGTTCGGCGGTCTTGAGACTTGCCAGCAGCGCTTCAATCTTTTGATCGTAAGCGGCATGCAGGGCAATGAGTTCTTCATGCTCGGCCCCTGCGGCATCTGCTTCTTTACGGCCTTGAATGACTTCGGCATACCAGGCATCGAAGTCTTTTTTAATGCGTTGCCACTCACGCCCCCACCATTGATTAAACTCTTTGCCGAGCAAATCGTCTTCATGCAGCTCGGTTTCGTCAAATACGCCATAGATGGGTTCCAGCTTGAATAAAATTTCATTGGCAATTTGGCGAATGGCATTAACCAGCGCATCGCAACGGCGTTCCAACACCCCTGCACGCTCATGATCGATGTAATAGTTAATCGATTCTTTTAAGGTTGCCATGCCGTCATTAATGCCCAATTTTTTCATCTTGGCCTTATCATCGGCGCTTTTGGTGCGTCTTAGCGTGTCCTCGGAGGGTATGCCAAACTCGACTAAATGAGCACGGGCACAGACCGGAATCATTCGATGTTCAGGGACAGAAGGCCAATAACTACGGTGCTTCTCGTAAGTGTCTTTAAAATCGATTTGATCGTCCATAGCGTCGGCCTGCGTGAGCACCACGAAGACTTTATCCGAGACTTTGACGCTAGGGTCTTCGGAATCCGCAATCGCCAGCATTTCTTTTTCCGGCCCGGTCACGGAAGGCTGCTTCATTTCTTTGGCATAAATAATAGCATCGCAGTTTTTCAGCCTTTCAACCGCTTGCTCAGCATGCATTAATATGCCGGAGTTAAATCCAGGCACATCATGAAAAATAATATCTCTGTCGCTGCGCAAGCGTATTGTCTTTAATTGAATGCGTTTAATCGCCAAAGACTGGGCGCGGTTTTTAAATACCGCCGCTTGCAATTGATCGCTGATTTCGCCTATATCAATAAATTTTTGACTAAAACCGGTCTTTTTTTTGCCGAACTCTAAAATTTGGCTCAAGTGTTTTTCGGTGTCGTCATAATCTTCTTGAATTTCCTTGCGCTCCCGCTCGCTTAAAGTACCCAACAAAGCGTCACGGCGTTGTAATTGCAGCTTGCTGATTTCTTCTTTGCTGTAGTACTGAATAAAAAGCTCTTGGTCTTGTTCGGTTTGTGCCGACCAAATTTCGGTACTGGTAAACGTGCATCGCTCTCGAGCCGATGGCAAAATTTCTTGTTCTAACCACGCATTAAGTAGAGCGCTTTTCCCTGCTTTTTCCAACCCGATAACCGCCACCTCAAAACGATTGGCGTGCAGTCGTTCTAATTGCCTGTGCAGGCGCGGCCTTTCAATATTAAGACGATTTAGTAAGTCAGAAGGAATATCAACTCCGGTTTTATTCGCCAAAGTAATCATCTTATCAGCCAAAACTGAGGTCTTCTCCAGTCTGATCAATTGTTGTTGACAGGTTTCTAACCAAGTAGTCATAAGTGTTCCGATGTTATAAACAAAATTGCGTAATTCTACTGTATTGTTGCAGTTAGCGCCTAAACAAAAAACAATTCCCCATAACCCGACAATGATATTAAGCCATTTTAAATCAATACCTTGCTAATACAGCTAATTCCCTCGGCTTGAAGCGCATGTTTGTTTTAAAACTTGAGAACGCGTCAGAATATCCGGGCAGCAATAAAACCTATTCAAAGATAAGCTGCGGCTTTTCTACTAATGCCATTTTCCCTCGTTCCCAGTCGCTATATCACTGCCATTGAACCCAGAAAAAGCACCGCATCAGGTATTTTCTGCCGAGCACGAGAAAGAAGCCGCATGATTCACTTCAAAGTTGAATCCGCCATTCGTTTAAACCCGTCTAATCCATGCCATCCCTGTTCCATTATTAAAGTTAGCATCTCAATAACTGCGGCATATAATATCCGCAACTCAGTTTATTGACAGTGCTGTAACTATGCCCCTTCCTGAACAAATGCTTGCCATTGAAATCGACAACGGTGATTTAAAACCGGTTCAACGCCCCATACCCACGATACCGGCTAACCACGTGTTGATTAAGGTCGCTGCCTCCGGCGTCAACCGCCCCGATGTGATGCAGCGTAAAGGCCTGTATCCGCCTCCGCACGGCGCATCCGACATCCCGGGACTTGAAGTCGCCGGCACCATCGTAGCGTTGGGCGACAACCTCAGTCATTTACATGAAGGCGACAGGGTCTGCGCACTGGTAACCGGCGGCGGTTACGCCGAATATTGCCTAGCCTCGGCGGCGTTATGCCTGCCAATACCGGAAGGCCTGTCTTTTACCCAGGCCGCCGCATTGCCGGAGACTTTTTTTACCGTCTGGAGCAATATCTTCGACCGCGCACAGTTACAACCCGGCGAAACGCTGCTGGTCCACGGCGGCGCCAGCGGCATAGGCACAACGGCAATACAACTGGCCAAAGCCTTTAACGCCAAGGTCATCGTCACCGCAGGCTCAAAAACCAAATGCGTGTTTTGCCTGCAACTGGGCGCCGATGCCGCGATCAACTACAAGGAACAGGATTTTGTCGAAGACATCAAACAGCTTACCGGCAACCAAGGCGTCGATGTTATTCTGGACATGATCGGCGGCGACTATTTTCCGCGCAATCTAAAATGCATGGCCGACGACGCCCGACTGGTGCAAATCGCCATTCAAAACGGCCCGAAAGCCGAAATAAACCTATTGCCGATCATGCTTAAACGACTCACCCTTACCGGCTCGACCTTAAGAGCCAGAGACGATGCTTTTAAAGCGGCAATCGCAAGTAAACTGCTTGAAAAGGTCTGGCCTTTATTAGCATCCGGCCAAATCAAACCGGTTATCCATTCAACTTTTGCACTCACCGATGCCGCCTTAGCCCATCAACTCATGGAAAGCAGCCGACACATCGGCAAAATCATCTTAACGGTATAAAACTATGACTTATTCGACACTCGTTTCCACAGAAACACTCCATCAACACCTGAACCATCCCGACTGGATCATCATTGATTGCCGGTTCTCATTAGCGGATACCTCAGCCGGCGCCAAAGCCTATCGGCATGGACATATTCCCAAGGCCCGCTATGCCCATCTGGACAAAGACTTATCATCGCAAATCACCGATTTCACCGGCCGCCACCCTTTGCCGAACTTCGCTTTATTGGCAAAAAAGCTGGGCGATTGGGGCATAAGCAACACCAGTCAAGTCGTGGTTTATGACGATGCGGGCGGCGCTTTTGCGGGGCGTCTCTGGTGGCTATTGCGCTGCATGGGCCATGACAAGGTTGCGGTATTGGATGGCGGTATCAAGCAATGGCAAAAACAAGGTCTGCCGCTCACCACAACTTTGCCTACGGTTAAACCCGCCACATTCAGACCGTACATGAACGAAGCGGCATGGCTTAATGCCTTACAGGTACAAAACAGCCTCGCCTTAAAATCCATTTGCCTGATCGACGCCAGAACGCCTGAACGCTATCGCGGCGAACAAGAACCTATCGACCCGGTTGCCGGTCATATCCCTTACGCATTAAACCGGGCTTTTCAATTAAACCTGGACAGCAACGGCTTGTTTTTATCGGCGGAACAATTGCGCAAGCAATTTAAACGGCTTATCGGCACTACCGCACCCGAGCAGGTTGTGCATTATTGCGGCTCCGGCGTAACCGCTTGCCATAACTTGCTGGCGATGGAATATGCCGGATTAAACGGTTCCAAGCTTTATGCGGGATCGTGGAGCGAGTGGATCAGGAATAAAAACCGAGCGGTTGCTAAAGACTAACGATAGGATTTGATTAACTGATGTTAAGCATTGTCCACGAAAAGCACGAAAGACACGAAAAAATAGAGAACAGTCTATTTCTCGGTTAACAATGTAATGCCAAGCATTTAGCCACATTCCTTTTGACAACGTTCATGACAGGTATGTGACTTGATACAGGCATGACGGACAGGAGAGGGACGCGCTTTGTTTTTTGCGTCTTTGTTCTCCTCTGTATACCCACTTTGTTTTTCGTGCCTTTCGTGGACTACGCTTTATTTATTAGATGCGTGCGTAACATCGGTTATTACTGAGCATATCTTCAATTCGGGATAAGCGAAATTAAACAAGCGGCAAAACCCTATTCTACTGCCCAATCATCTGAAACCTTCTCGTAAACCTCGCGCAAGCTGAGGACGCAATCTATGCTTGCCAGCGGTACGTCGGCCTCAAGCCCCACGGCCTCCGTTAATATCCAAACGTCGCCTTGCCGCAGATAGCGTTCGATACTCGGCTGGTCTTGGGCAACCAACAGGTATTCGCGCAATGTAGGGATTTTACGGTAATGGGCAAACTTGCCGCCTCGGTCATAGGCTTCGGTGGAAGGCGACAGCACTTCAATCAACACTGTAGGATTGAGCAAGGTATCGACATATGCGTCCTCAAATTGCGGCGTACCGCAAGCAACAACGATGTCCGGGTAATGGTAGCTGCGTGCATCGGCTGCCTTGACGCGCATATCGTTGACATAAGCCTCGCAGGGGCGTTTTTTGAGTTGGCTTCTCAACTCTCCGGCAATGTTAATCGTTACCAGATTATGTTCCCGGCTTGCGCCGGTCATCGCATAAATTTGCCCATCGTGAAATTCGCTTTTACAGGACGCACTACGTTCCAGCGTTAAATATTCTTCGGCGGTGAAATGAGTAGGAGTAAGTACAGCGGACATGAGGCACCTCGTTAAAGGAAATAACTTATCAGAAATCAAGCATATCATATAGCGCTTAACCGCTGTGTAAAGACTATTTAAACCCCATAAATCTTGCGCTTACGCCAGAATGTCGCCCTGCTCATGCCCAGCGAACGGGCGGCCAGGGTAACCCTGCCATTACTCTGCGCCAACGCCTGCCGGATTGCAGCGGCTTCCTCGTCCGCCGACAGCGGCGTGTTTTGCACAGTTTGCGGCGGGGCGATACGCGATTCCCTGAACTCAGGCGGCAATTCCGAGCAGCGCAAGGTCGTCCCACGGCCTACCGCAAAAGCATATTCGACCACATTATGCAGCTCCCGGATATTGCCCGGCCACGCATAGTCCAGCAAAGCGCGCATGGCCTGCGGATCGATTTTTTCAATTTTCCGGAAATTGGCGGCATTATGCTGTTGGATAAAATGCCAGATCAGCAAGCTTATATCTTCCCGGCGCTCCCGCAACGGCGGAATAAAAATGGGCACGACCCTGAGCCGGTACATCAGGTCTTCACGGAAACGGCCCATTTTCACCTCCTCCCGTAATGAACGATGAGTCGCGGCGACGATGCGCACATCGACATCAATCGAACGATCGCCGCCGACCGGAATATAGTTTCTTTCCTGAATAACCCTAAGCAGCTTGGCCTGTAATTCAAGCGGCAGTTCGGCGACTTCGTCCAGAAACAGGGTTCCGCCGTGAGCACGTTGAAACAGGCCGCTATGGTCCTTAACTGCGCCGGTAAATGCGCCGCGCACGTGGCCGAATAACTCGCTGTCCAACAAGCTGCTGGACAAGGCCGCGCAATTGATCGCCAAAAAAGGCGCATTGCGTCTGGCGCTCAAATCGTGGATAGCCTTGGCAACCAGTTCCTTGCCGGAACCGCTCTCGCCTCTTACCAAAACCGTGGCTTCCGTTTCTGAGGCATTTTGAATAATCTGAAAAACCGCCTGCATGGCCGGAGAACGGCTTAGCAAGCCCTGAAAACCCTGCTGTCCGGATTCAGACGCTTCGCCTACGGGACCCAGGCGTGAAACATGAGCGGGTGCCAAAGCGTCGCTTAAGGCTTTCGGAAAAACCGTGTTTTCCGGCTGTTCCGCAACAGGGAGCAGCAGCCCCAAACCGCCGGCGAAAAGGCCATCCCGGTCATGCAAAACCTGGGTAATTTTTTCTAAATCGATTTTTTGTTGATCTGTTTTCAATGATGTTATGAGTTGTTTTTGATGGTCGCCGCTCTCGGTAATCGCGTATTCTTGCAAACAAGGCTTGCCTGTGACATCCTCGGTTCTCAGTCCCGATAACTGCGCCGCGCCTTGGCTCCAATGCACAACCTGTTGATCCCGGTCAACAATATACAGACCGGCAACATCGCAAAGCGTTAGCAGCTTTAACAATAACGGCTGTAACGGCTGATGCGCCAGCCAGCCTGACAAGGGTTCGGGAATCTGTTTCGTTTGTTTCATTAATGTTTCACTGAATCGAATATATGTCTCACTGAAACAATATATGAAACAAACAAAAGGCGCAAGACTAAAGGCGAAAGGCTCTCACTTTAGCCATGCGCCCTTTGCCTTTGGCCCTTCGCCCTTTGTCTTATCATTTTTGGCACAGCCCGTGCTTAAGGCAGATATATCCCATAACCCAACCGGAGACGCATCATGCTATTCAAACAATTATTCGATCAGGAAACCTGGACTTACACCTACTTGATTGCCGACCCGATCAGCAAGGACGCGCTCCTGATCGATCCGGTCAACACCCATATCGACGAGTATATTGAGCTGCTGGCAGCGCACGGCCTGCAACTGAAATATTCCCTGGAAACCCATGTTCATGCCGACCATATCACCGCCAGCGGCCTGCTGCGCCAACGCTTGGGCGCGCAAACCGCGGTAAGCGGACTGTGCGGCGCAGAGTCGGCCGACATTCAGATTCAGGACGGCGATATTTTTAAATTTGCCGACGGCGAACAAATCAGGGTTATCGCCACGCCGGGACATACCCGCGGCAGTATTTCTTTTTTATGGCGCGACCGTTTGTTTACCGGCGACTCTTTATTAATAGGCGGTTGCGGACGCACCGATTTCCAAGGCGGCGATGCCGGGGCGCTTTACGACTGCATCACCCAACGCTTGTTTACCCTGCCGGACGAAACGCTGGTCTATCCGGGCCACGATTACCAACAGCGCTGGGTAAGCAGCATCATGCAGGAACGCACGACCAATTCCCGTCTGGCAGGCAAGACCCGCGAGCAGTTTATCGAGATCATGAACAACCTGAATTTACCCAAACCCCGATTGATTGACGAAGCAGTTCCCGCCAACCGTTATTGCGGCCTGGATGAAAATGAGCGCCAGGATGCCGTAGCGCTCAGGGACGCAACGCTGCCGATTCGCGCCACGACAAAAACCGAAGATATGGTGGCGGAGGCCAAGCAACACATCGTTGAAATCGACGTCGCCAAATCGAAACAGCTGCTCGCGGAAGGCAATATCGTGCTGATCGACACCCGCGAAGAAAGCGAGTACGCCGCCGGACATGTTGACAGCGCGCTATTGGTGCCGCGCGGCATGCTGGAATTCAAAATCGGCAACATGCCCGAACTGGCCGACAAATCGAAAGCAGTGCTGATCTATTGCCGCCTGGGCAATCGCTCGGCACTGGCGGCGCAAACCCTGCAGCAATTGGGTTACACCAATGTGCTGTCGATGGCGGGTGGATTTGAAGCGTGGAAAAAAAGCCAAGAATAATAATAAAAATAAGTAGATGGCAAAATGTGTGTTGCTTTACACTTTTGCCGTTCATCAACACCTTCCACTAACCACACACCTGAGAGGTACTTATGTCAAACCAACACCATACTTTGCTAATCATAGGGGGCGGCGCCGCCGG
>DAINRH010000155.1:0-9759 GCA_036741905.1 Methylobacter sp.
AGCGTTGATAAAATCTTTATTCTAGCAGGGTTTTAAATTGGGAATTGCTGGGGTAGATCTTCAATTTCATTATGTTGTAAAAAATTGAGAGATTACATTAAATATTCACCAAATCAAGCTTGGTGGACTACTAGAATTGTATTTCGGAGTTTTGAGCCTATCAGAATATTGAGTCGATTCGATTGACAATCTCGCTAGATGCTAACTCCAAGCCCTGCTTGTAACATTCGCTGGCCCTGTCTTTATCGCCTTGGGTAAACAACAAATCGCCGAATAGTTGATAAGCCGGAACGGTAGGTTCTATTGATATACTTTTGGTCAGGTAGGTTGTCGCTTTTTGGTGGTCGCCGCATTTTATACTCAATCTGCCCAGAACGGTCAGGAACACGGCGTCTCTGGGATGCATAGGCAGCCATTGCTCGGCTGTTTCAAGTTGTCTTACGACATCAATCGACTGGACATTGCCGAACAACACTACCAGCGTTTGATCCCAGATTGTCGACAAGGCTCTTGCCAAGCCGCCTTCAACCTTTGCGCCCGCTCCTGCGTCTATCATTGCGGCAAAATAGATTGCCGAAACGCCTTTCATATTTCTTATGTAATCGGGAACTTCTGTCCACAACGAGTCAATCTCATCAGCATTGCCTTGTTCGGCCGCTTGCTTTAACAATTTGCTGAATGCTTCGGTTTCCAGAAGTTTAATCTCGGCTTCCATTAACACTTTATTGTTGTTCAAGGACGGGATCAGTTTTCGTATGCCTTCCCAATCGCCAGCCTGTTGATAGGCTTGATGTAACAGTCTTAAAACACTGGCGTGAGTCGGATCGATGGTGTGCAGGCGTGTCAGTGTTTCAAGGGCTTGTTCGAATTGTTTTTCCGATAAATGTAATTCCGCTTGGGTCAGGCCTATCGCAACATCGGACCCTGGCGCCTGATCGGCCGCTTTTTTTAGGTATTCATCTCTTTTGTCAATCGCGCCACGGGATTGTGCGGCTCTTGCCGCTGTCAAATAATGAATTAATGGAGCGCCGCTGTGCGAGGCGTGTTTGATTAATACTTTTTCGGCTTTTTCCCAGTTGCCTTCGGCAGAATCGACTAGGCCTGCAATGAGGGCTTCCTGCGAACGGTTGAATTTGATGCTTTTGCCGCGATTTTTGATTTGGCCCGGCAATCGGAGTAGCCAGCCTAAAAATCTGAACAAGATATAAAACACAAAAAATCCCATGATCAGGCTAACCGAAAAGACGATTAACGATGTTTCAAGGGACCAATAGCCGATGCCGATCAGCACATAGCCGGGATTCTCAAATCCGCCTAGCCATTTGTAGGCAACAAAAGCGCTGGCAACGGCGATAAGCAGCGAACCCAGAAAATACATTATATTTTTCATCATGTACTCTCTGGGTTAGTGTGTAGCGGGAGCCGCTTCAACCGGTTGTTGCGTCGGCTCCTTACCGGATTCGACATTTCTACCGTCCTTGGGGGGCTCGGTTGGTTTTATCGCTTCGGTGGGATTATTCACTGGTTCCGCCGGTATTGCTGGCTCAATTGGCTTGGTGATCTGTTCGGATTTTACTTTTTCAACAGGGGGCATGGCTTTGTCGACTTCCAGTCTCAGCTTGGTAATGTCCCTGAGCATTTTTAACGACAGGCTGATGTCGGGAAAGTGGCTGCGAATTTTAATGGCATTAAATCTGTCCAACTCGACAACAAAATTACTCGTTTCTGTGCTTTTGGCGAAATTTTGCTCGGTCCATTTCTTTGCATCGGCCAGACTGGATTGATAAAGTTGCTCGTTTTGCTGGACCAGAGCAATTTTGACCATTTCCAGCTTTACTCTTAACTGTTCCCTAATGAACTGGGCTTGTTCCGGAGTTAATATTTCCTTGATGGGATGTTCGGTATGCCTGATAGTTACCATTCCTTCCAGTTGTCCTAAGGCGGAATCAAGCAGATTCTGGCCCTCCTTGTCGACGGGTTCCTGCGCCGGTTTCGGTTGAGTCAATGTTTTTCCTGTATAAGGCAAGAACAAGGCTAATTTATCGACCTGATCCTGTAGCGATTGAATCGACGCATACATCCCGACAATATCGGCAACGGCAACATTACGGATAGCGGTAATATCCTTGGCGATTTGTTCGCGTATTTTAAATGCCCCCGCATCCCCGCTTTCTCTGAGGCGTTGATCTGCAGCTTCCAGCGCTTCACGGGTGGTATTAACATCACCCATTAAATACAGGCGTTGATTGGCAATGCTTAACAAATATTCGGCATCGGCAATTAGCCAGTCGCCGCGGGTCTTGCCTAATTGGCGTTGTACCTGGGTAATTGCGGTATTTAATTCATTGCGCGAGGCATCCAGTCTTTCGTTATGTAACTTGGAGAAGTCCGCCAGCGTTTGGGTAAAATGAGACTCCTTTCCGGCAACATCGGCTTCAACGGTTGCCAGCTGTGATTGAATGGCGGCAAGTTGGGCCTGATAGCCGCTGATCTGTTTTGACAGCTCGATGAGCTGCATATCGCCCTTATTAACTTCCCCGCCTAAATCAGCCTGCTGGGAGCGCAATTGCTGAAAAAGATAAAAACCGGCGCCTGCCAAGCTTATAATAATGAGCAGCATTATGATGCCAAACCAGAGTCCGCTACGCGACTTGTGAGCTTTGCTGTTTTCGCTCGCATGCTGTTCTTGTTTTTCACTCAACTCGGTCACTCTATTCCCCTGTCACACACGTTATTACTGTCTCAAGAATTGCTGTATCGATAGGACTATCCGTCACAGTAATTCGATTAAACCCCATATCGGCAGCTATACGCCTGATTCTATCGCTAACTACCACCAAGGGTATTAATGACAATAGCTTATTATTTTCACCCAGCATTAAACTTAAGTTTTGCAGTGCTTCGGCACTGGTCACGGTAATGACATCCAGGCGGTGTTGCGCAAGCAATTTGACCACTGATGAGCTATCAATACGGGGGATTATCCTTTTATAGACTTCCAGATAATTAACTTCTGCGCCTCTGCTGCGTAACGTAGTTGCCAGTTGTTCTCGTCCGCCTTCACCGCGCACGATTAAAAAATTTTGTTCATCGACTTGCTGTAGTTGAGGCATCGCCAGCAACGCTTCACTGTTATAGCTATTTTCAGGCATTAAATCGACGGTCAATCCGGCCGTTTTCATGGCTTGCGCGGTTGACTGCCCGACAGCGGCAAAACGTACGGATTTTGTGCGGGCTATTTTGCCACCATTCGCCTTAAGAGCAAAATTTACTGCATTGGCGCTGATGAAAATAATCCATTGGAAGTTGTCCGGATTCTCCAGCGTATTTTTTATCTCGTCGCCGGCATCATCTCGCGCAACAATACCCAGTGTGGGAAACCTTACGGCTACCCCGCCTTGCTTTTCAATTAAACGGCTCAGGTTTTCTGCCTGATGCTCAGGTCTCGTCACTAAAACATGAACGCCGCTTAACACTTTATTCAAAGCTTCCGCCTACAATCGTTGGGTTTAATGAAACAGCGCTTGCAGAATTTCATCTGCGCCTTGAGCCAACAAGTCTTCGGCAACCCTTTTGCCGATAGCTTCGGCCTCATCCAGGCCGCCTGTCCGTTCAGCCCTATAAATCACGCTGCCGTCAGGACTGCCGACCAAGCCGCGCATGAACAGTTGCCTGTCCTGCAACTGTGCAAAACCCGCAATCGGTACCTGGCAACCGCCGTTCAAACGCGCGTTCATTGCTCTTTCTGCCGTTACGCACAGCCCGGTTTCGTTATCATGCAATGCACTCAACAGCGCGTTGATTTCCGGATCGTCGTTCCGGCATTCTATGCCTATAGCGCCTTGGCCGATCGCGGGCAGACTGACGCCGGTATCCAGGCATTGGCTAATGCGTTCAGCCATGCCCAGTCTTTTTAAACCGGCGGAAGCCAGGATAATGGCGTCGAACTCCCCTGTATCCAGTTTGGATAAACGGGTGTTGACATTGCCCCTTAACGACAATATTTCAGCGGCGGGGTAAAGTTCTTTAATTTGACATTGTCTGCGCAAGCTGGATGTGCCGATTCTGGCATTAGCCGGTAAGTCATGTAATGTTGAATAATGCTTGGAGACAAAAGCATCGGTCGGGTCTTCGCGAGTCAAAATAGCCGCCAAATGCAAACCGTCCGGAAACTCTACCGGCACATCTTTCATCGAATGCACGGCAATATCGGCCAATCCCTCCAACATGCCTTGCTCCAGCTCCTTAACAAACAAACCTTTGCCGCCAATCTTGGCTAAAGGCGCATCAAGGATTTTGTCGCCCTGAGTGGTCATTTTAACCAGTTCAGTTCTGCACCCCGGAAAAGTCCGCTCCAACAGCTCCGCAACATGTTCTGCCTGCCACAACGCTAAAGGGCTCCTGCGCGTTGCAATACGAATAATTTTTTCAGTCAAAAGAACACCCTTCATTTTCAACAAATAATTGCGGCATTGTAACCCGTGTACGTTAATGACGGTTAATTGAAGGTGATTTTTTAAATCACATCTGCACTGGGATATAACCGAATTCCGAACGAAATAATCTACATTCTTAAAGCGCCGGTCCAGAGTCGGTTATCTATGGAAAGGTGCGTTAGCAGGAGCAATCGCTTTAGCTGTATAATTTGACACTTTAAGTCACCGGCAAAAACCACCATGTCCAACGTTAATTCCGATAAACTTTCCAGCGCCCGTTTTGCCCAAGCAACCGATGCCTTTGTCGAGGTATTTACCGCTTCGGTCGATTTTGACCAGCGCATGGCGCAACAGGACATTGAAGGTTCAATTGCCCATGCCACAATGCTCACTGCTTGCGGCATCCTGACTGAGCAGGAGCGCGACGCTATTATCGATGGCCTGACTCAAATCGGTCAGGAAATAATTAACGGTGAATTTGTTTGGTCGATCAAGCAGGAAGATGTTCATATGAATATTGAGGCCCGCTTGACTGATTTAATCGGCATCGCCGGAAAAAAACTGCATACCGGACGATCCCGCAATGATCAGGTGGCGACCGATATTCGTCTTTATTTGCGCAGTGAAATTAGGCATATTTTAGCTCAGCTCACTCGTTTGCAAACAGCTATCCTGGATTTGGCGGAACAACATGCCGATACCATCATGCCGGGCTTTACTCATTTACAGGTCGCCCAGCCGATTACTTTCGGCCATCATCTGATGGCTTGGTTTGAAATGCTCAGTCGCGACCGGGAAAGGCTGCAAGATTGCTGCAAGCGTGTCAACATTCTGCCTTTAGGCTCTGCGGCATTAGCCGGAACCAGCTACCCGATAGACCGCCAAATGACTTCCGATTTGCTCGGCTTCAGCAGACCCTCCGCCAACTCGCTGGACTCGGTCAGCGACCGCGATTTTGCGATTGAATTTGCCGCGGCCGGCAGCTTGATCATGATGCATTTATCGCGTTTTTCCGAAGAATTAATTTTGTGGTCCAGCGCCCAGTTCGACTTTATCGAGATGCCCGACGCCTTTTGCACAGGCTCCTCGATTATGCCGCAAAAGAAAAATCCCGATGTGCCCGAACTGGTGCGCGGCAAATCAGGGCGGGTAACCGGCCACTTGGTTTCGCTGCTGATGTTGATGAAAAGCCAGCCGTTGGCTTACAACAAAGACAATCAGGAAGATAAGGAACCGCTTTTCGATACCGCCGACACCTTAATCAACTGTCTGCGGGCTTATGCGGACATGGTTCCTCATATCGAAGCTAAAAAAACCAACATGTATAACTCCGCCAAGCGCGGCTTTGCCACGGCCACCGACCTTGCCGATTATCTGGTGCGCAAAGGCATGGCTTTTCGTGACGCCCATGAGGTTGTAGGGCTGGCGGTGCGCTTAGGCCTAGAAAGCCAACGCGATTTATCGGAGCTATCGCTGGCAGAGCTACAGCATTTTTCGGGTTTGATTAGCGATGATGTTTTTGATTATTTAACGCTGGAAGGTTCTGTTTCGGCCCGTAAACACATTGGCGGCACGGCTCCCGAAACGGTTAGGCTGGCCATCCGGACAGCAAGGCAACACTTGGCTTTAGCTTAAAAATAACCTTTTAACCATGACTAGAGCGCATCAAGAACCTGCCATACATTTAGGCTCGCCGGGCGAAGAAATCAGCATTCAAGACCTTCAAGCGATTAAGCACCGATTTAAACGCTTGAATCGACTGCGTGAACAGCGTGTCCAGGACTTTCTTCAACCTCGGCAGCAAGCATTTCTAGATTTATTGCCGCTGCTTTTTCATGGTAACTTTCCGATGTTGCCGGGATTTATTTCTTCGGCGACCCCCGCCGGAATACCTGAATACAATCCAGGCCCCCAGACCATAAATGCCGCCAGGCAACTGGCAAAAAACTTCAATTACACTCGCACTGCATCGCATATTTATCCTATTGAAGGCCTGTTTTTGATGGGCAGCGTCGGCAGTATCGCGTTTTCCAAAACCAGCGATATGGATATCTGGTTATGTCATCAGTCCGATTTGTTGACCGGCGCCGTTGACGAACTGCAAAAAAAAGCCACCGCAATAGAAACCTGGGCAGCCTCGCTAGGGCTGGAAGTGCATTTCTTTTTAATGGACAGCAGGCAATTCCTGTTCGGTCAAAATACGCCTATTTCTACCGAAAGCAGCGGTCAAACCCAGCATTATCTGCTGCTTGAAGAATTCTACCGGACGGCGATTTATATTGCCGGAAAAAGCCCTGCATGGTGGTTGGTTCCCCCTCATGAAGAAAGCAACTACACGCGCTATATCAAACATTTAATAGCTAACCTGTTCATTCCCGAACATGAACTTATCGATTTTGGCGGCTTCGATGCGGTTCCGGCGGAAGAATTTACCAGCGCAACCCTTTGGCATCTCTATAAGGCACTGCATTCACCGCACAAATCGCTATTGAAACTGCTGTTGATGGAATGCTATGCCAGCGAATATCCTCAGACTGAATGGCTGTGTCAAGACATAAAAAAGGCTGTTTATCAGGGCGACTACATGACGGCCGACCTTGATCCGTATTTGCTCATTTATCAAAAAGTCGAAAAATATCTGCAAAAAGCGCATAGCCACGGAAGATTAGCCTTGGCGCGTCAATGTTTTTATTTAAAAGTCATGGGCTCGTCCGATAATACGATGGATTCCCAGACCAGGGCGGTCAGGGAAAAATATATGCACGCTATTGCTAGAAACTGGAATTGGCCGGCCTCTACTATTGATAACTTTAAATATCAGCGACTCTGGAATATAAAAAAAGCAACGTCGGAACATGCCGTTATTGTGCAACAACTAACCCACTGTTACCGCATGATTATGGGCTTTGCTAGAGACCATGTCGCCCAAAACCAGGAAAACAGCAACGACCTGAAATTGATCGGCAGAAAGCTTCATTCCTTTTTGGAAAAAAAGCCGGGTAAGATTGAAATCATTACGACTCGCTCAGAAGTCCACTCAAAAGAAAATTCCTTGTCTATCGTAGAAAACCGTCTTCCCGGCGGCGACGATGGCTGGGCTTTGTACCTAAAAAACGTACAGATGACTCATGCCGCAGATGTCGATCCCATACAAAAATGCCGGACTTTAATCGAAATTCTTTGCTGGCTGATCATCAATGGACTCTATCACAAACAGCTACAGCTCCAATTCAGTTCGCATTCGCTTAAAATGCCGAATGAAGAGCTGCATTCAGTCCTGGCCCAGATCAATCTTTTTTTAATCGGGAGCTTTAACTACGATCCTCCGCTGGATACTTACAAAACTCTCAAAGCTCAGCTGAATTCACTGATTATTATCAATATGGGAATATCGGATGATGACGGCCTGTGCGTTATGAGTGAACGTTCTGATGCGTTAAGTTACGGTATGAGTCGCCAGTGTTTTATTCAAACGATAAACAGAATTTCGCTGTCTAGCTGGGGCGAAATAACAACCAGTCAGGATGAGGGTATAGAAGGGCTATTTAACTGTTTAGCGGACGTCATTAATAACAGTAAAAAACCGTTGTCTTTGAATAGCCTGAAATTTGTTTGTCACACGCCGGCACGGGCTAAAGGCATTATTTTTCGCGTTGAAGCCGTATTTAATACCTTGGTCAAGCTTTTTGCCAAACAGCATCATAATCGTTCGCCGCGCTATATCTTACCTGGCGGAACTTCGTTTTATGTCTTCCAGTCTGCAAATAAAACGCTGATGTACAAAGAGCTGGCCACGAAAAAACTGCTGTTAAACGAATTAGCCAGCCCTCAGGAACAGTTCAGTACCATTCATTTTGACCAAACCGTGCTCGAAAACACTCCTATCCATCTGATTTATACTTTGAACAGGCCGCAAGTGATCCAGCTTTTTTTCTATAAGAGCAAGACGGACACCAGTGTTTATATTGTTGATGAAAAAGGCGCCCTATATGTCCAGCAGCATATCAACGCAAACCCTAGTCATTTGCTAAAGCAATACTCCCTTTTTTTAGAATCAATCCTGACCCGTAATCTTTTTGAAACGCTTTTAACCATTGAATATTATGAAATTACGAAAAGTCCTGCCGGTAGCTTTTCTTATAATCCGGTGCAACTGAAAGCAGCTGTCTCAAATCAGGAATTAAGCCTGCGCATCTCGGGGGAAGATACTCACAAGGGCATCATCTATTCGATTTACTGTAATGAAAAAGAGTTTTCCTCGTTAGATCACGGCAAGCAAGTCTTTTATGCCGCTTACCAGCACATACTCCAATTCAGGAACAGCAAGATTAATTACCCGATTCATATAACCGATATAGATTTACCCCTTTCTGCCTTCCGCATTGACAACCCGGAGCAGTTGCAAACTATCCACTATTTAAACTACAAACAAAAAATAGAAGATAAATTCAATATTTAATCCGGCCTGGCGTTTGCCACTTACTTTTTTGAAATGAATCGTTTACCTGGCGCGTCAGATTAGAGGCAAGCAATTCGGAGTCGTCTATTTTTTAGCAAGAGCCCGTTGACTGTGCAATAACCTCGGGTAACAGCATCACTGAGAGCAGCAAGCTAATCGCTATGTTTTCATGCCCTTTTCAGCAGTGCTGGAGAGGGTTGACTTTCAAACCGGCTTTTCGCTGTTGTGTTGGGCGTAAGCTTGGCAAACCTTTGAATTATCGGTTTACCGTCAGGCAATCCTGCGGTCATGAACAAACAATAGCAATCGCTTATTTTTAACGATTTGCCCATATAGCAACATGGCTATAACCGCAATAGCTGTTTTCTACGTCAATAGACTAATCATCTCAATTTTTGATACAATTAAACCGATTCGCGGGAACCTGAGGGTTATCCGTTTCTGTAAGTTTTCATTTCATCACTCTGGAGAAAATCTATGCCAATTAAAGTTGCAATCAATGGTTATGCAGGCCGTACCAATGAAATTCAAATTGTTGCAATCAATGATTTAGGCGACGCTGCAACGAATGCGCACCTGACTCAATATGATTCAGTGCATGGAAAATTTCCTTTCGAAGTAAGTGTTGATGGTGACTACATCGTTATCAACGGCGACAAGATCAAGGTTTTCTCGGAAAGAGACCCATCAAAACTGCCATGGGGAGAGCTGGGTATTGATGCCGTTCATGAATGCACCGGTTTATTTACCAGCAAAGCCAAGGCATCCGCACATATTGCTGCTGGAGCCAAAAAAGTTATTATTTCAGCGCCCGGCGGTAACGATGTTGATGCAACTATCGTTTACGGCGTAAACCACGATGTT
>DAINRH010000156.1:0-9707 GCA_036741905.1 Methylobacter sp.
TGCCAAGCTCTTAAATCAAAACCCAAGCTTCATCGCTTGGGTTTTTTTTTGCCTGCGATTTTTTAAAGCAATAAGCGCCGATATGAAATTCGATTCAAAAACGCCGTAGTTATCTTGATGTTGTGCGATATGCATTAGGTGGTATCCAGTTTGTAGCCGAATCCCCGGACCGTCTTGAGCAGTTTTAGTTCATAATCGTCATCGATTTTTCGTCTCAACTGGCGAATATAGACATCCACCACATTGGTCAATGGGTCGGCGCTGTAGCCCCATACCTGCTCCAGAATCCGGGTGCGGCTCAACACCTTGCCGGGCATGCGCATAAAGCATTCCAGTAAGGCAAATTCCTTTGGCGTTAGCTCGATCAGGTTTTCTCCACGCCTTACTTGATGGGTTTCCCCATTCAATAGCAGGTCCGCTATCCGTAATTCTTTTGAATCCAATTTGATCTCGCCGCTACGACGACGCATCAGCGCCTCGATTCGAGCCAGCAGTTCCTCAAACGCGAAAGGCTTGGTCATATAATCGTCGGCGCCAGAGCGTAAGCCGGTTACCTTATCCTGCACCGTGTCCCTGGCCGTCAACATTAGAATCGGGGTGCCGACGCCGGCATCGCGCAAGCGCTCGCAAACCTGTCGGCCATTAAGATCCGGCAAGCCCAGATCCAGAATAATGGCTTGAAACTTGCCAGCGCTACCCAGCGCTATCGCATCCAGCCCGTTACGGGCCACCTCTACGGCATAGCCTTCGGCCTTCAGACCTCGTTGAACAAAATCGACAATCCGTTGATCGTCTTCCACTAGCAGAACTCGCATGTAACCGGTATCCATTAGATTAGTGTCGTTAAGTTATTTTTCATTTATTTGCCCGCTATCCTGTTCTATCGAAATCAGCGGAAGCGTTACCGTGAACGTCGAGCCTGAATTTTCAATGCTGGTCGCAGAGAGGCTTCCGCCGTGCGCTTTCAGGATCGACTTGGCCATCGATAAGCCCAAGCCTTTGCCATCATCCCGCGAAGCCAGGGCATTTGGGCTGCGGAAATGGCGGTCGAAAATACGTTCCAGATCTTGAGCCGGTATGCCTATGCCTTGGTCTGTGAGGCTGAAACTTGCAATTTCCCCATCGACCTGTAATTCGACTGCGATGTGTCCTCCGGGGTTCGAGTATCGGCAGGCATTGTCGCCAAGAATGAACAGTACCTGCCGAAGTCGTTGTTTGTCGCCGCGCACCCACACCGGTTCGGTCGGCGCCTCCAGGGAAACCGAAATCGAGTTTTCCTCGGCCATCACTTGAAAATTCTCGACGGCTCCGGCCACCAGTTCGGTCAAGTCCACGCTATCCCATTCAAATTGGAGATTGGCGGTTTCGGTGCGGGCCAGAAACAAGAGATCGTTGACGTATTTTCCCAATTGCATCGCAAGATCGACGATGCGGTGCAATGCATCCTTATATTCCTCGGCTTCGCGATCCCGGCCCCGCAGAGTAACCTCAGCCTCCCCGCGGATGACGGTGATCGGGGTGCGCAGTTCATGGCTGATGTCGGCTAAAAACTCTCGGCGCTCATTGTCCATGCGTTTTAATTCTTCATTTAACTGATGCAGTTCGAAAGTGCGTTCGGCCACTCTTTTCTCCAGCACCGCGCGTCCTTCGCGCAGTTTGTTTTGCTGAACTTCCAGTTCCTGAGCCATTTGATTGAAGTGGCTGGCGAGATAGGCGAACTCATCGCGAGTATTGAGAGCGATGCGATAATCCAAATTACCGGAAGCTATTTCGTCAGTGCCTTTCATCAGCGCTTCGATAGGTTTCCGGACGCCGCGTAGCAGCAACGCCCCGGACGCGATGCTGAATAGCGCCGCAGTCAATGAGGCCAGAATGGCGATCCAGCGTGACTGAGCTACCAAATCCTCCAGTTCTTGCTTGGCTTTTCCGGCTTTTTCCCGTTCGGCGTTGATGGCGGCATCGATCAGCGGCTGGAATTTTCCGTCGATTTCTTGTTCCGAGAATTTCGACAGCGCTTGCACCGCCATTTCGTTCTTACCCTGTTGACGCAAGCGCTCGACTTCGTCGAACCGATATTCGCTGGAATCCAGAAAGGCGGTGAAATGGGCCACTCTTTCCAGTTCGGCGGATTTATCCTGCCAATTTTCAGTATGACTTTCTGCGATTGCGGTGTTTCTGAGTTCCTGCATCGCTTCATAGAGGCGCTGTTTGGATGATTCCACGCCGCTTTCCGCAGCCGGGCTGGCCGTTATCAGGCTATCCATCCTCTGTTTGAAGTGGCGATAAGCCTCTTGGGACAATCGTTCATAACGATCGAAAGCCTCATAGGCCACCTGGCTGCGCTGAAAATGCCGGGCAACCTGGTTTGAGCCCCAATACAGCGCCATTCCTAATAACAACACAAAAGCGAACGAAACAACGATGACAACAGCCAAGCGGAAACGAAACATAGGTGCTAATTTGCGTCGCCGCTCTCGTCCAGATGTTTCTCCATTGAGCGGATTGCTTCCAGTTTTTCTCGCAGTAGGCGGTTTTCATCTTTCTTCGAGCTGCTTGCGTCTTTCGATTCCAATACAGATTGGACCGATTTTTGTTTGTGTTCCAGACTGCCGACTCTTCTCGACACGTTTTGTAAACGTTTTAAGGCTTCGGTATGAATAGCGACAAGCCGCTGCATCCGCTCATCGGGCAGGCTTCCGGGTTGGATAGCGTTTACCCCGTTCAGGATTTTGGCGATGTCTCCGCAAGCGTCGGACAGCAAGCGGCCTACCATCAGGTGCAAGTGTATTCCGGCTCCGGGAGGATTTTTTTGACGCTTTAGCAAGGTGTGGCAAACGTCGGCGCGAGCTGAAGATGATATTTTGGCCATGTTGGCTCCGAAAGCCAGCAGTTCGTCAAAATCCGACTGCGCATAAGGGTCGTTATACTGGTTGGGATAGCCGTTATAACCGGCATTGAACTCGGCGCATCCGGCCAGCAGTAAAAGGCTTAGCGTTAAGCCTGTGTTTCGAATAGAAAATAATGACAGCATAGATAGTTTCGTTCCGTATTGGTTAGGCCTTTCCGGTTAGCGGTATTTGAACGCGGATGCGGGCCCCATGTTGATCTTGTCTGGCGTCGATAATATCGACTTTGCCCTGATGATGGGTGACATATTCCCTGACAATGGCAAGCCCCAATCCCGGACCTTCGACATTATCTTCGGATTGGGCGGTCTTGCCGCGGAAAAAGGGTTCGAATACATGCGAACGATCGTTGGGATCAATACCCGGTCCCTCATCTTCGACTTCCAACTCCAGTTGTGAGCCCGAATCGCGAAGCATGATGCGTATTTCACCGCCGGTTGGCGAATATTTCACCGCGTTCGATAGCAACTGCTCAAGAATGCCGCGCAGCTGATCGGGGATTCCTTCAATCTCGACCGGCCTGACCAGCTTTTTCAAACTAATCGATTTGGCCTGTAGACGGGCTTGAAAATCCTTGATGACCGACTCAAGCAGGTCGTTCATATTGACGGTTTGCTTGCGGTTCGTTTCCGGCTTTGCGTTGATCTGACTATAACGAAGCAATTCATCGGACACTGTTTTCAGCTTGTCGACATTGTTGCACAGTAATCGTGCGATGTCCTGGCGAGCGCTATCCGGTTGGTCAACAGCCCCGTTTACAAGCCGTTCCGCGCCGTCTCGGATACTCTCCAACGGCCGGTCGATCTCGCGGGCGACATTGTGCATGAACTGTTGTTTCGAAACCTCCAGCGCCATCAAATGGGTTCGCAGCCATTCGAGACGGTTGCCCAGATAGCGCAGATCCGACGGACCGGTAATATCAATCGGCTGTTCGAGTTCGCCGGCACCCAGACGGCGGATGCTGCTATTCAGTTGCCGCATTGACCGGGAAAGCACAGCCAACAGTATGGCGATGAACATAAACGAGACCGCTAACAGCACCGCGCCTTTGATGAACAGTCCTTGTTCAAGGGATTCCGATTGTTGGCGCAATTCATTGAATTCATGATCGACATAGCTCTCGAATTCGCGCGAAAGACTGACCGAGGACTCGCGCAGTCCCTGAAACGCCTCATCGACCGGTAATTTGAGATTATTTTCGCTGGCCGAGCCAATGATCTGCTGATAAATCAGGTTTTCTTTTTCCGATAATTCGTTGACCAACAGGGCGATTTTATTATCGACATGCAGTTTTAGCAACGCGCTCAAGGCTTGTTTGAATGAGGCTCGGGTGCTTTCATACGATTGTTGTTCGTAAGGCTGACGTACGGCCGGATCGGACAGCAGCACGAATAATCTGGCTTTTCGTTCAATATCGGCAGTCTTTTGCAAGACCAGGCGTATCGCCTTGGTTTGTTCGAAGACTTGGGAATTGATGGTTCTGCCCAACGCCGAGGTTTCGCGCATGCCGAAAGCGGCGTACATGACGGCCAAAAACAGCGGAATAACCGCAATCACAAAGCCTAGAGCGATGAGGGATTTTAACGATAGAATATTTTTGAATTTTATCCGGTCGCAAAACGCTATAAATCGTTCCTTGGGTTTTGACCAAAGCTTCGACAAATCCGGTTTTCTGAAAATATCCAGAACAAAGTTGGGAATGGGTTCCTTCATGGATCTCCGTATTCAATTGTTAAAAGTAATCCTTTCTACAATAATCCGTCCATGATGCCGCGCTGCAAGCGAATCGGTTTTAGGTATCGAAAAGTCAAAAGCATATCCGATACATTTGCTGGCTAGCCCGGCTTAATAGCCGCTATTATACACACAAGTGTCATATCGCCGATCACGTAACGAACTCATCAGCTTGTCCACCTCAGGATTATCAAAGCCATGAAGCCATTGATCTTATTTCTTTTTACCGTACAGACGGTGTTGGTTGGACTGTCCGTTGCCAACGCCGCCGCGCTTAAGGAATTGCCCATGCAAAGCACAGCCGAGAGGCCTGCGCTGCTGCTCGAATTGGGCAGCGAACCGCCGTCGGTCGGCGAAGGCGATAAGGCTACGCGGGTGTTTGCAGGCGTTGTTGAAGCCCACGAAGGAGACGCGTCGATTCAGACCGATAAAGATGAAATCAGCTCTTTACACCCCGGATTCGGCAGCTGGAAAGTCAGCTTTCGCTTTAAGGTTAAACCCGGCATCCCGGCCAAGCCCTATGCCTTTTGGGCTCGGTGGCGGCAGGGTGGCGATCCCAATGTTTGCGTACAATCGTTCGAAATTTGGGCCGGGCCCGATTCATCTCGGTTGGAGCTACGCGCCGCACTGTCGATGAAGCCCAAGGGTTGGGATTATGCCTGGATAGCCGCTGAGTCGCCGGTAAATCTTAAGGCCGACGATGCCGTCATTGAAGTGCGGGATAGCGGCGCAGGCCATGATGCCAAAGTTTTCGACGCCTTCCTGCTCGCCTCGCCATTGTCCGCTCTGCCGGCGAGCGGTACGGCAGATAGTCCATTGGTGCTGCTGGACTTGGGCAGTGCGCCCGCACTTGCAACAACGGAAAAAGATCCGGCGCTGCAAGTCCAACTCGGCACGGCCACGGCAGGTCCCGGCGCCGAGTCGGTATTGACCGAAAAGGACGAAGTCCAGGTTTTTCACCCAGGTTTCGGAAACTGGGGCGCGAATTTTCGCTTTGAATTGAACCCGGCGATTGCTCCGGGACAGTACCGTTTTTACGCCCGCTACAAAAGCGGCGGCGAGGTCTCCCAAGTCAGTCAAAATTTCACGGTCAAGGCCGGGGCAAAGCCGGATGAACTGGCGACGCGCGGCAATTTTTCCCCGACCAACACCACGCCTTGGGAATATCAGTGGTTGCAAGCCGCCGCGACCGTCACCGTATTGCCGGGTGATCGCTGGCTGGAAATCAACAACACCGGCAAGGCGGACGGGGCCAAAGTCTTCGACGCCTTCCTACTGAAACTGGAGACGCCGCTGGGCGACTGGATGACCGCCGCTCAGGCTCAAGCCAGAAATCGCTTTCTGGCGCTGACCAAGGCAGTGCCTGATGCGAATCGCCGTCTGATTGTGCTCGACGGCAAAGGCCGAAAAGATGAAGTCCTGTTTCGCGGCTTGGCTTCCGATGCCGCGCGGCCAAGTTATGAAAAACTGTCGGTCTCCTATTTTGTAGGACCGGAAGCCGAAGCGCTGTCCGGCAGCTTGAATCTTCCGGCACTGCCTGCCGCATTGATGACCGACGATCATTACGGCATCCTCGGCGTGTTGGCTCAGCCCAACAGCGAGAAGGAAGTAGTCGGATTTCTTGCCGATCCGGGAAAGGTCGGCATGATGCCCACGCCGTCTGCGGTTACAGCGGATGCGCCCAAGCCGCTTAAGGGCGGCATACCGGAAGCTTGGCTGGTGGGCGGTTTGCAGGACGGATTATCAGGCCTGTCGGTTTTCGGGTTGGATAGCGAGACCGTGCTGCGCCCGAATCCCGGCCAACCGTACCTTAGCCTGCAAATGATGGGCGGGGAAATGCGGGCATGGCGTATTGAGCCGACGCAAGCCAACGGCGTTACGGACATCGAAGCCAACACCCAACATGCCTACGGCTGGTCGCGCGGCAGCGGCTATGCGCAGCTGTACCTGTATGTCGATCAACCCACGCAGGCGTTGCTGCATCTGAAGCAATCCGGCATCAAAACCTTCGGCTGGCTGGATGGACAGACTTTCAAATTGGCTGATGATCCGAATCCGCCATCCGGGTTCTCGTCATCTCCCGGCGAGCAAGTCAAAAAATTGCTAAAGGGTCTGACTACCGAAGGACTGGTGGCTACCGCGTTGTCGGCTCGTCCCGAAGCGCCGCAACTTGCGACGCTGGAACTGTCGCCTGGATGGCATAGCCTGCTGGTCAAGCTGGTCATGCAGCATGACCAAGGCCAGCGGTTTTACTTCGCCGGTTTATTCACCGATCCGGCCGGTAAGCCGCTGGATTCGATCAAGACGCAACCGACCGATCCCGACGCCGATCTTGCGCTTAACGGCATCGCCGCCAAGCTGCGCCCTTTGGTCTTCGTGGACGCGCCAGCCAATCTGCCCCATCCGGGCGACCCGCTCAAACTGCGGGTGGATATGCGTTGGCATCCGGTTCTGGAAGAAACCGCTTTGCCTGCACCATTACCGCGCTTTCCGGCAAAACTGCGTCTGCGACTGGTTGACTACAGCGGCAATCAGGTCGCGGCTCAGGAAATAAGCGGTTTGTTCCCCGGTGAAGCCGAAGTGGATTTCGGCAAGCTTAGCGAACCCGGCTACTACGCCGTTTATTCTTCCTTATATACACCTGACGGCAAGTTGATCATGAACTATCCCGCCGACGGCTTCTCAGTCGTGGGCGGAGCCGCCGAGCAAAAGCATAGACTGGGCAAGAAAAAGTTATGGAACAACGACTATTACGCCTTGGCCGACGGCGACAAGAGCTTCAAGCAGGATGGCGGGTATTTTTCCTGGTTGGAACGGATGGGGATTTACAAAAGCTATGGGAGCTATCCGGGCTTCGATCCGCAGTATCGGGCCAAATGGGAGCAGGCTAAGCAACGTGGATTAGTCTTGTTCGCCGATTCCTCGGGCGACAGCACTTGGCTGAATGACAATCCGGCAGACGGCCAAAACTTCATCAACACGGCAGCCCCATTTACCAAGTTTTTTAAATCGACCAACGAGATCGACATTCGCAGCGAAGCCGAATGGCAAAAACTGCGCGAACCCGCACATTGGGTGCAACGCGCCAAGTGGGAATATGAGCAGGTACACAAGCAGCGCAGAGACGCCCATTACGTTGGCGGCAGTCTGGTGCGGCCGGGCGAGGATCAGTGGTTTAAACAGGTGCTGGAGCTGGGCCTGGACCATTATCAGGACGCCTGGGATGTCCATGCCTATCCTCAACAAGTACCGCGTTTCGGCGGTCCGATCGGCAACGGCGAAAACGAGGATGAGCGTGGCGTGCTGGCTATTTACGCCAGCTTGGGCCGGAAAAACAGCTTGCCGTTCTGGCTGGGAGAAACGGGTGCCAAGGCGATGCATGGCTTAACCGGACGCCGCTGGCAGGCGGAGCAGGCCGCGAAAATGATCGCCTGGGTTAACAGCCGTAGCGACTATTTGGGCATAGCTTTCTGTATCGGTCACGAATACGATCTAGCCTATGGCCGGATCTGGGATTATTCGATGGGCCACAAGCCCGGCGAGGCGGCGCTGTATACCGCAAGCGCACTGATCGACGGCCTGCCGTATAAAGCCTTCGACACCAAGGACGCCTATATCCAGGCGGCTTACTTCGGCGAAACCTTGATGATTTGGCGAACCGATGAAGCAGTCGGCAATTGGCGGCAGCAGCTTGTTCCCGGCAAAACCTGGGTGCTGGTGGATGTGGTAGGGCATGTCCAGGAACTGGCGGTTGACGTTTCGGGAAACACTGACATCCCGACCTCTGGCAGCCCTGTGTATGTGTTGTCGCGCTCCGAGTATGAACGCTTGACCCGGTATTGATGCTTAAAGCGGGTCGTTTTCAGGAGACGACAGCGCCGCATCTTCCTATGTTATAGACAGGGAAAATGCGTTTGGATTTGTTGCAAAGTAGCTATAATGACTGTTATGTAATTCTTAACCATAGGAACTATGAACATGAAAACCATCTCAGCTAAAGAAGCAAAAAACGCATTCGACAGCTTTTTGGATTCGGCGCAAAGAGAACCGGTAATGATTACCAAAAGAGAGCGACCAATAGGGATATTTTTTTCAATGCAGGATGTTGAAGCTTTGATTCAAGTAAGCGAAGCCTTTAAAAAAGACATTCATAATGGAATTATTTCAGGAATCGACGATGCTGAAGCGGGTCGTGTAACCGAATGCAACCAGGAACATATAAACGACCTGAAGACGAAGTTAAGAGCCAGGTTAGCAGTAGCCGCTAGTTAGTTTTTTGATGAAAATACATAAAATTGTATTAACTGAAACCGCAGATGAATGCTTACTTAATATAGCCGAATACATCGCTTTGGACAGTCCGGTTCGGGCAGAAATATTTATCGAAGAAATCGTCGCGTCGTTAACTGGAACGCTCTCTGTTTTTCCGTTGGCGGGTAAGGTGTATGAAGAAATGGAAGCAAAAATCGAGATCAGGAGTTTGCCCTATAAAAATTATGTGAGTTTTTACAGAGTAAGAAACGATGTCGTCGAAATACTGTTTATTTTCAATTCGGCACAGAATATTAAAAATATTCTGGCATCTATGGGGAATCCGCTCACTTAAGCTTGGCCTCGTTGTTTAGACATTGGGATGCTGAACCCATTTGACAGGGTCATGCCAAGTAGCGGAGCTTGATGCGGTAGTCTGGTTGGATTCGCCATAAGTAGCGAATTTTAGCAGCAGGTGCAATACGGCTATTGCCTATTGCGCCTTACTGCGTTCGATTATGAGGATTACCACTAAATGACTATGCACAATCCACCTCATCCAGGGGAGTTCATTCGGGACGTCTATCTGGAACCGTTCGGTATCACGGGCAGGCAACTTTCCTCGAAACTTGGCGTTTCGCCTTCTACGCTGAACCGTATTTTAAAAGGTAACAGCGGCGTAAGCTCGGAAATGGCTCTTCGACTTTCAAAAGCCTTGGGTCGTTCCCAAGAAAGCTGGATGATTATGCAGGACAACTATGATCTTTGGCATGCCAGGCAAACAGTCAATCTTGATGCCGTTGAAAAGATTGAATT
>DAINRH010000157.1:0-9430 GCA_036741905.1 Methylobacter sp.
CAAATCCATTGTTGTCTTGGGAGATAGTATCAGTGCCGGTTACGGAATTGAAGTTTCGCAAGGCTGGGTGGCGTTATTGCAGCAAACACTGAATGAAAAAGGCGCAGGCCATATCATCCACAACGAAAGCATCAGCGGCGATACGACGGCCGGCGGCTTGGCGCGGATAGACCGGGCTTTAACGCTGGACAAGCCGGACGTCGTCATCATTGAGCTGGGCGCTAATGACGGCCTGCGCGGTTTGCCGCCGGAGCTGATAAAAAGCAATCTTGCCGAAATTGCCCATCGCGCCCGGCAAGCCGGGGCAAAAGTGTTGTTGCTGAGCATGAAAATCCCGCCCAATTACGGTAAACGCTATACCGATCTTTTTTATAATATTTACCCGCAATTAGCTACGGAACTGGGCGTCCCGTATGTGCCTTTTATCATGGAAGATGTCGCCCTGACCAAGGACATGATGCAACAAGACGGGCTGCATCCCAATGCCAACGGGCAGCCGGTCATTGCAGATAAAGTATCGCGGCAGCTGATGCCGTTATTAAAATAATAAAACCTTCAACAAGAAGAGAACCCTAGATGAAATCACTCACACTCGAAAAAGCTAATCTTATAATAAATACCGCAACCAACAAGGCCCGTAAACTCAACATGGAACCGATTACCGTGGTCGTTCTGGATGCGGCGGGACATTTAAAAGCCATGCAACGGGAAGACGGCGCAACGATGATCAGGGAGCAGATTGCCACCGCAAAAGCCTGGGGCGCGGTCAGCATGGGCATATCGTCACGCAGCCTGGCCGGCGTGGCGGAAAAGAGGCCCGACTTTATGAATGCCCTGTTAAACATGGCGGATGGAAAAATAATGCCGGTTCCGGGCGGCGTGCTGATTCGCGACACCAAAAACAACCTGATCGGCGCGGTCGGCATCAGCGGCGATATTTCCGACCAGGACGAGCGTTGCGCGATTGCGGGTATTGAGGCAGTGGGCTTTATTGCGGGGGTTTGAGATTAGATAGACCGCCTGAATATTCTCAAACCTCCCTGTGATGTCATTTTTTAACTTTAGATGTAATATATTATCGGATCAATACAAGGAGCTATTATGTTATTCAATGCCATCATCGAAAAAGACGAATTCGGGTATTTTGCTCAGATACCCGAATTAAAAGGTTGCGTCACCCAAGGCAAAACTTATGAAGAAGCGCTTTTTAATATCAAAGAGGCGGCTGAACTTTACCTCGAAAGCCTTAAAGTCGAAGAGCTTAAAGCGTTTCAAAATCGCACATTTTCTATTACACCTATTGAAATCGCGCTGAATGCCTGAATACCCTAAACTTACCGCAAAATTTGCTGAAAGGCTCCTTTTGCAAAATGGTTTTACGCTTGAAAGGCAAAAGGGAAGTCATCGAATTTATATCAAAAACATCTATAGGATGGTCGTACCGCATCATCCTGGAGAGATACTGCATCCTAAAATTATCAAGCAACTTTTCGAAGTCATTGATGAAGCAAAGCTGAGCTAGTGCATCGTTCGAAAGAACATCCGCACTTCTGAAACCCAATAAACCGACGGAAAAACTATGTGCTGGAGCGGGGAAGCGTCAACTGTATTAGCGACTATCGGATTATCGAGCACCGCTTATTTTTATTATAAAAAAGAACCGGCGCCTCTGTGTTACGCCTTGGGCTTCTTCTCATTAATGGAAGCCTTGCAGGCCTATACCTATACGGTGATAGACGATTGCGCCAACCCCGGCAATCAGGTGGCAACCTTGCTGGGCTATATCCATATCGCTTTCCAGCCGTTTTTCGTCAACGCGGTATCGATGTATTTCATCCCTGAAAAAGTCAGGGACAAGATTTCCGCATCGGTTTATTTTATCTGTCTGGTAACCACGGTCTGCTTGCTGATACGCCTGTATCCGTTCGAATGGGCGCCTTTCTGCTACGAGGTTAAAACCCGGTTTATCCTGTTCAGCCAATATGCCGAATCGTTCAATGTGCCCTTTTGCGGCAGGCGGATCTGCTCTACGTCCGGCGACTGGCATATCGCCTGGGAAATCCCGGCAACGGCCAATCTGGTGTTGTTCAATATGTACGTTGTCGCGGCCTTTATCATGCCTATTTTCTACGGCTCGTGGAAAATGACCGCCTACCATATTATTACCGGACCGTTGCTGGCTTGGCTGAGCACCACTAATCCCAACGAGTGGGCGGCGGTTTGGTGTTTGTATTCAATCGGTTTATTGTTGCTGCTGGTTAAAACGCCGATACGCAATTATTTGCATGTGCAAAGCTGGTTTTGGTGGAAATATCTGAAATCCTGAAAGGCTATATCAGGTAAATGCTTAAAAGCTATCACCACGAAGACACGAAGGACACGAAGAAATAAACTCTTCGTGTCCTTCATGTCTTCGTGGTGAATAAAAAGACTTTCAATCGCCTGAGGATAATGAACAGCTCATATCCGATAACAATAAAGCGTAGTCCTGCGCCGGTCTTCAATTTGTACGACCGACTCCGTTTCCCACTCCGGTATCGGGAAAGATGAAGAGATAAACAAACTGCCGGGACGCATTTCACGTCTGACTTTCTCGCCCAGCTCCGCCATAACCGCCGGGGAAAGAAACGCAAACACCAGCTCATAACGCGCCAGGTCGCAGTCCCATAAACTGGCGCGTTTCGCAGTCGCATTCGGCAGTTTGCGGCAACGCCAAGCAGTAATGAGCCACGGTAGCGGCGCACGTTCCCAGGCATCGACGATCATGGCTCGACGTTGCGCCAGCGGCACCGCGACCGAACCGACTCCCGCGCCAAGGTCGGCGAACACACCGGCATTTTCCCGTTCGACAATGGACGCTAGCGCATCGGCTACAGCAGAAGAAGATAAGAACAGCGGCACATCGCCCTTGACAGTACCCCAAAACACCAGCGCCAGCAGCAGCACGGTCAGCAGATACAACCAGGAAGGCAGCTGCAAGGAGAGCATGGCGATAGCCGTGGGCAAAAACAGTAAATGAATCGGCAGCCACCAGTACCGCTGGCCCAATACGCTTGACCACAAAGCGGCGGCAACGCCTTGTAGCAGCGCCAAACGCCATGCGCCGTGACACAGCGCAGGCGACATCCAGGCCAGAGCGAGGGTAAGCGCCAGACCCAGCGCCTGTGCGGCAAAAGCTTTGAATAATGTTATCAGGCCTGTCGCCCCTGCGATTTTTATCACGCTGCGGCTGGCAATATCCAAGCCGTTGGCGTACCGGTATTAATTCTTCGGAGCGGTTGGTTTCGCCGCGGGAACGTCAGGTACAGGCACCGGCGCGGAAGACGGGTCGAGGATTTTGGATACCGTTTCTTTAGACGTTTTTTCCTCTAAAGCTCTTTGCCGGTTGCCTTCGCCATAAAGCGTAGCGGAAACCATAAACAAGACGGTCGATATAATCAGGACTAAAAAGCGGTCAGGTTTTTTCAAAAAGAATAACGGCCATTTCGGCTTAATCATTCCGACTATTAAAAAAAGCAGGGTCCAGATCCCGGTGTGAAAGGCGGCGGTTATCAGCATTATAATTACTCGTTAACTTACATTTAGATAGATTTATATTATTATTAGTTGGGCGGCCGTTTGCAACACGCACGCTGTTATTTTAACGGTTTTACTTTAATTGTTAGCATTGCTTTTTTAAGCCGGCTAATAAAACAAGATTTCCAGGTGATTGAAGGTCGACGCATTCCGTGTCAAAAAACTCTCAGTTATAGAGTTTTTATAAGAAATCAGGAGGTTCTATGGGTAGCTTTGTTTTAGCATTATTGATTTTCGCGGTCTTGATGGTGTTTATGAGCGTCAAGTCGGTTCCCCAGGGCATGGAATACACCGTAGAGCGCTTCGGCAAATATACCAACACGCTGACGCCCGGCTTGAACATTATCGTGCCGATTATCGACCGCATCGGCAAAAAGATGGTGATGATGGAACAGGTGATGGACGTGCCGTCGCAAGAAGTTATCACCAAAGACAATGCGATGGTGACCGTGGACGGGGTGATTTTCTACCAAGTCATGGATGCCGCCAAAGCCGCTTATGAAGTCAGCCAGTTGGGTTGGGCCATTCTGAATCTGGTGATGACTAATATTCGTACCGTCATGGGTTCTATGGACCTGGACGAACTGCTGTCGCGCCGCGATGACATCAATGCCCGGCTGCTGTCCGTGGTAGACGATGCCACCACGCCGTGGGGCATCAAAGTCACCCGCATCGAAATAAAAGACATCGCCCCGCCCAAAGATTTGGTTGAAGCGATGGGCCGGCAAATGAAGGCCGAGCGATTGAAACGCGCCTCCATTCTTGAAGCCGAAGGTTTACGGCAATCCGAAATCTTGCGCGCGGAAGGCGCGCAACAGGCGGCGATCCTGGAAGCGGAAGGCCGCAAAGAAGCCTCTTACCGCGATGCCGACGCCCGCGAACGCTTGGCCCAAGCCGAAGCCAGGGCGACGTTGATGGTGTCCGAAGCGATCGGCAAAGGCGACGTCCAGGCCATCAACTATTTCGTCGCGCAAAAATACATCGAGGCGTTAAAAGAAATCGGCGCTTCAGGCAACAGCAAACTGGTTTTCATGCCGCTGGATTCATCCAGCGTGATCGGAGCCCTCGGCGGCATTGGCGAACTGGCCAAAGAAGCCATGACGAAAAAGAGCTGACATGGCTGAGCTGGAGATTGTTTTTTGGAACTGGTGGCTATTAGCCCTGATTCTGTTAGTCGTCGAACTACTGGCCCCCGGATTTTTCTTCCTGTGGATGGCGGCAGCAGGTTTTGTCACCGGCTGCCTGCTATTGCTGATACCTGTACTCGACATAAAATTGCAGGTATCGATTTTTTCGGTGCTGTCTGTTGTTGCCATCACCTTATGGAAGCTTTACGGCAAACAACATCCCATAATCACAGACCATCCCTTGTTGAACAAACGCGGCCAACAATACATTGGCCGCGTCTTTAGCCTGTACAAGCCGATAGAAAACGGGGAAGGTAAAATCAAAGTCGACGATTCGATCTGGAAAGTTCACGGCCAAGATTGCGATATTAGCGCCAAGGTAAAAGTCATCGCGGTTCGCGGCACCGTGTTCGATGTGGAAAGGGTTGAATAACGCGGCACCATTTTAACGGCCGAAGCAGGCGAAACACAGCCCTCGGCTCGACAGGTTCAGTAGGGCAGCCATAGCGAGAATCTGATTTTGTCTTGCGGCGCATCGTAGGCGATCACGCCGCCGAGCAGTTCCGTAACGCTATGCACCAGATAGAGACCAAGCCCTGAACCGGTTTTGCCGTACGCGCCGGGACTGCGGTAGTACTTTTGAAATACCTGTTCCGGGTCTGGAAATCCTGCCGTACCGGGCTGGTTTTGGATGGTGATGAAGACGCCAAGTCTTGACTGTCTGTGTCCGGCTATGGCGGTCATCTCAATGTCGGTAGCGGGCGCTGCGTATTTGATGGCATTGTTGATGAGGTTACCCAGAACAATGCGCAGCAACTGCGGGTCGGTGTTAATTTCAGGCAAGGGGTCGATGCTGACCTGAAGCCGGGCGGGCGACCAACTGTTTTGTTTTAAACCGTTGAGGATGTCATCCATTCGGCAGGGCTGCGCCCTGATGATCAACTGGCGCTGCTCCAACTGGTCTACCTGCCGGCAGAGCTCGACGATGCCGTTCATGTCTTCGAGCGCGCGATCGGCGTGCTGCTTGAGCGGGCCTTGAACTTTCATGGCGTCCAGCGACAGACGCACGACGGACATGGGGGTTTTGAGTTCATGGGTCAGCATGACCATGAAGCGTCTCTGTTCTTCTTTTTGCGCGCGTTCCAGGTGTAGATGCTGTTGCGTGAGTTCCAGCGCCAGACTGGCTTGCTGTCCTTCCCGAAAAAGTTGCCGCGAACGCAGGTGCAGTATCAGGAATATCAGCCCGCTGGAAATCAGTCCATGGATGTGCGGGGCATGCAGCAACCACTCGCCGGCCTTAATCCAACTGAGAATGGACAGCAGGGAAATTATCATGGGCAAGGCCACCAGGCTGTAAAAGATGCGTAGCATGAACCGGCTTGGCACGCCCTCCCGGCGCGCGCTAAACGCCACTGCCAAAAACAGAAAAGGAAACACCAGAACCGACACGGCATTGGACTGTAAAGCCGGACGCGGCAGTCCTCCCGCTATGAGGGCCATATTCAGCACCGCGAGTCCTATCAATACGTCCATTCCGAGCATGAGTAGCTTAGGCGGCATATACAATCGCAATAGAACCCGATGAAACAATATGCCGAAAAGAGTCGCGGCCACAACCAGCAGACTGGTCGCCAGGTCGCCCATCGGCGCGGATTGCGTCGGCAAAAAGGGCGCCAGATAACCCATAGTGGCAAGATCATAAAGAATATGAACCAGTTGGCACATCATGAACAGGCCCGTTATCGCCTGGCGTTGGTTAGCGTAATCGTGTACCGCCCAGGACAGCAGCCAGAGCATGACGCCAAGGTACAGCGCCTGAATGCCGAGGAGTTTCATGTCCTCGATCTGGGCTACGCGAGACGCCAGCGCCTCGACATGCAAAAGGGAGGCGCTGCTGGTTTTGAGGCGCAGGTAATAGACTGTCTGCGGCGCTTGCGGACGAACCACAAAGGCCAGGGTGACGGCCGCGCGGTCGCGATCCTGATAACTGTAGCGGTCGCCGGTAACGCGCGTATTCCAGCCGCCAGGACTGGCGGGGTCGGGTTCAAAGAGGCGCACTTCGTCGAGAAAGGTGGGCCGGATGCGCAATTCGACGGTGTCGCCCCGGTCCGGCGCGGTTACGCTCAGCCGCAGCCAATGCACGGCATCGGTGTAGCCCCTGGACAACAGGGGGCCGACAGGCTGAAAATCGTCGGCCTGAATAACGTGATCGATCGACAAGACGCCTGCGCGGTCTACCAGAAAGGCGCGTGAAATAACGAGATCGTTGCCCCAGGCGGAGACGCTAAGCGACCAGCCTAATATCCAAGCCAGTAATTGAAGACAAAAACGCATAGCGAATAGTAAGCGTGGTTTCTGGGAGCGCAACGGAAATTTACGGTTATAGTCAAGTCGGCTCGCCTTTCAGGGCAAAGAACCATCCTTTTTCTTTGTAACTGATGTTACGCATTGTCCACGAAAAGCACGAAAGACACGAAAAAATAGAAGGCCGTAGCTTCCAGCTTACTGTGTGCCTCTTTCTAATCTTAGCGATGGGCTTCCTGTACCCGGTTTTTTTCGTGCTTTTTGTGCTTTTCGTGGACTACGCTTTTTTATTAGGTACATGCGCAGCATCAGTTTGTAAGCCTATTTACCGATATTGTAATCACATACTTACTCTGCCGTCATTTCAAGATGACGTTGCGGCTGGGCTGGGCTGGAATAGGCGGCGATCAGGCTCTAAACAATCCAACCAGGGTCTTGAGCTGCTGCAAATCCTCGCCGCTTGCAATACGTCCGTAGCGTAACTTGATAAAGACGGCGGTGATTCGATCGATGTCGGCGGCCTGCTCGGGCAGTTTTAGTTTGGCCCTTTCGGCAAAATCCTTAACGCCCTCGCCGGAACTTCTGAACAGCGCGCGCTTGGCAAGCTTGTTACAAAACCGCTTATAAATCAGCAACGCTTTATCGTTGGTTGTCGGCTTTTGATAAAGCAAAAACCAGCAAAGCACCGCCGTTATCGATGCGATGGCCGCAATCATCCAGTACATCAGGGTCTTGATGTCATCGATGCCGAATGACGACAGGAACGTGGACTGGTTCTTGTTATCGTAATTGATGACCCAGCGCTGCCAGTTATAATCGACGCTGCCCCATAGCTGCCGGGCCTGCTTTAGCCAGCTGTAAGCCGGTATCTTTAGGGTTGCGATGGCGTAGTCGGTTTGCCGGTCTACGCCAAGCTCCGCTTCGATTCTCTCCGGCGCGATGGCGGCTGTCGGATCGACGCGAACCCAGCCGCGGTTGTCCAGCCAGACTTCGGCCCAGGCATGGGCGTCGGCTTGTCTTATCTCCAGAAAATCGCCGACTGTGTTCTGTTCGCCGCCCTGATAACCGGTCACGACGCGCGCCGGAATATGCGCAACGCGCATTAAATAGACGAAGGCGGAAGCGTAATGACTGCAAAAGCCGTAACGGGTTTTGAATAGAAAGTTTTCAATCGGGTTTTCTTCCAGCACCGGCGGGCTTAGGGTGTAATGAAAATCTTCCACCCGGAAATGCTGTAGCAGTTGGCTGATAAAGTTGTCCGGTGCGCTGTCAAAGCCGTGTAGTTGCGCGACCAGCTGTTTGATTTTATCCGACGGCTCGCCGGGCAACTGGGTGGCGGCTTTATACTCGCTCGGATTGATCGGGCCGGTATTGTAGTCGGCATAGGAAGTCACTTTATATTCGATGCGTTTATCGGGGTTTTCTGAAGTTATCAGCTGGTAAGCGGCATTTTGGGATAAAGGCGCGGAAAATTCTTGAGGCATATCCAGCGCAAAAACCCAGTTTTTATCCTGCGGCTCCATCAGGAGCGTGTATTGATAAGGCCTGCCGGTAACGACGGATTTGACCAAGGGCTTTTGGAAAGCCCCCTGAGTCCAGCGTTTGCCGTCGGTATAAGACAGCACCGGGCCGC
This sequence comes from Methylobacter sp., assembly GCA_036741905.1. Classification (GTDB taxonomy): domain Bacteria; phylum Pseudomonadota; class Gammaproteobacteria; order Methylococcales; family Methylomonadaceae; genus Methylobacter_A. The sequence continues at coordinate 8,641 of DAINRH010000157.1, forward strand.
GCCAGTAGCGTTGTCCGGGCGGCGGAACGGCGCCTGAAAACTTCACCCTGAACACCCGTTCGTAAGAGGCGGCCAGCTCGCTGATCGAGCCGGGTTCCATGCTGTCGCTTAAACCGGTCCGTGTTTGGTGTTGCGCATTAAACAACAGCCATTTTGGCGCTTCAATGCGGGGAAATAAAATAAACAAGGCCACCGCAATCGGCAGCGCCTGAACGGTGATAAGGACGGCTGTTTTCAAGGCCGCCAGCGTTTGCACGTTGCGGCTGTTGATGCAAACGAGCGTCGCCAACAGCACGCAGCAGACCAGCAGGATATAAGCCGCCATCAGTATGCTTTGCTCGTATAAAAACTGGGAGGCCGCGACGATAAAAGCCAGATAACTAATCAGGTAAAGATCGCGCTGTTTTTTAATCTCCAACAGTTTGAGTCCCAGCGCGGTAATAAACAGATGGGTGCCGGCATCGCGTCCGAACAGGCCTTGATGTTGGCTGTACAGCAGGGCGATTGCGCAGACCGTCAGTAACAGGATAACCAGTTTTCCGGGCAGCCGGTTGGGTTGCCAGACCCCGATAAAACGCCAGCTGAGCAGCAGGCAAAAAAAGCCGAAGATTATTGGAGGGATATGATAAACATGCGGAAAAACAATCAGCCCGATGGCGGACAGCAGAAAGATTAAAATGTTTTTATCGAGTTCCGGTTTCATAGGTTTAGGCTTTTTTCACCATGAAGGCGTGAAGTTCACGAACGACTGTAAAGATAGGGAGATTGTTGTACGCAAGTATCTGCGAGG
>DAINRH010000158.1:0-6761 GCA_036741905.1 Methylobacter sp.
ATCTTTGGCATGCCAGGCAAACAGTCAATCTTGATGCCGTTGAAAAGATTGAATTCAAGGCGGCATAACCCGACACATCGAAACCCAATAATGTCGGGTTGCGCTACGCTAACCCGACGGAACTAATGAAATCAAACAGCTTTGCCTCATTGTCACCCCCTTTGTCTGTTAGAATAAAACTATGGGCTGACGAGCTTCGGCCAAAAGTTGACTTTCTGTTTGTATTCGACTAATTCAACTTGATAGTCTAAATTTAAGAATTGTGTTTAAAAATAGCAGCTTAATGGTCTATAAGATATGGGCCGTTCCTTCAAATTAACAATTAGCCATTACGATTATGAAGTATCGCGAAAGCCCAAAGGACAAGAAACTCAAGAAATGGTTTACAAACGACTACAATCATCAACTACTTAGAAAAATTACACTGCATACAGGTGAAATGAGAGGTGTCAATTCATTAGACATAAGATTTGATTACCCAATCACTGCTATCGCCGGAAAAAATGGCTCTGGCAAATCCACGATATTAGCTTTGGCTTGTTGTGCTTACCACAATGGCAAAACTGGTTTCAAGATGCCTAAGCGAAAGACGACTTACTATAGGTTTTCTGATTTTTTTGTTCAACATTCTGAAGAGGTGCCGCCGCAAGGAGTCGAAATCCGATACGAAATTGCCCATAACAATTGGAAAAAAACAGAATCGCTTCCAGAAGGAATCGGAATTGGATGGCAGAAGCGTTGGAAAAGCAAAGGCGGTAGGTGGAACGACTATGCAATTCGTATTAGAAAAAATGTAGTTTTTCTGGGAATAGAGAGGATCGTACCTCATAGCGAACGCAGCCAGTCAAGGTCATATTCGAAGTCATTTAAGGATGCTGAGCCAAAGGGGTGGGAAAATAAAGTAAAGGATGCAGTTGGCTATATTATTGGGCGGAAATATGACAAATTTCGCTACTTACAACACTCAAAATACAACCTTCCTATTGTTCAGTTTGGTGAAACAATATACTCTGGATTCAATATGGGGGCAGGAGAAAGCGCTCTTTTTGAGATTTTTTCAACCATATATTCGTCTGGCAATGGCGTACTTCTAATCATGGATGAAATCGAACTGGGCCTTCATGCAGAGGCTCAGAAGAAATTTATCGAGAAATTAAAAGATGTCTGCCTTGATACACACACTCAAGTTATCTGCACCACTCATTCAAGAGAAATATTCGATTGTCTCCCATATGATGCAAGGTATTTTGTTGAACGAGTCAATGGAAAAACCAAGATAACTGATTCGATTTCTTCTGATTTTGCCTTTTCAAAAATGGCAGCTATTCCTGGTATAGAGCTAGATGTTTATGTCGAGGATGAGGTCGCCAAAATTCTGCTATCCTCGTGCGTACCATCTTCAATTCGTTCAAGGATAACAATAATCGTTATTGGCTCTGCAACGGCACTTGCTAGACAGCTCGCAGCTTTATACGTTAGAAAAGAACAGAAACCTACTATCGCCATCTTCGATGGCGACCAACGAGCAAAAGAAGGGAGCAACTTAGTCCATGCTCAGAATATGGCGGAAAAAACTGACGAAGACTTTGGAAACTGGTTCAAAGATCGAATTGCATATTTGCCAGGTGAAACTTGGCCTGAAGCCTGGATTGTTCAAAAGAGTAATGAATGTATCGATTCCATTTCTACCTTGGTTGCTTGTGATGTAGATTCGCTTGCTGAGTTTTTGGAATATGGACTGCAGGCGGGAAAGCATAATGAATTCTATGAGATTTCAAAAAACCTGGGTTTAGAAAAATCTCATTGTCTTCAATTGTTCACTACTAGTGTATGTCAGAGTTTTCCTGAAAAATTCGAAACGATTGTAACGACTATTTCTCAAATACTTGATGCACACTAGCTAAAATAGTGGGGAAAAGCGCTGCCTACCATACTATGCTGAATGTCGCTTTTGGTTCCTGGCTGTGTAAAAACAAGAGTTGAACTTTTGAGGCTCAGCTTATGTTCTGAGTCCCGTAGGGTACGCTGCGCGTATCTAATCAGATTTTTGGCATGATTGAAAAAAAGGTACGCACAGCGTACCCTACTGACTGATTTTAAAGATGCACTCGTTGGGTTAATAGCCAATGGTGGATATGTCCCTGAAGAGTGGCATGTTTAACTCACTAGACGAGATCAGAAAAAACGGTACATACAGCGTACCCTACGGATTGTCTATCGCATTTTCTTACGATTAACCGGAATGACCCTATAGGATCACTTTTATGAAAATAGAACTTGTCACCACACTAAAGCGTCAGGCAACCAAGATTCTAGCCGAACTGCATGAATCTAAAGAGCCGGTTTTAATAACTGAGCACGGTCAACCATCGGCCTACCTTGTCGATGCGGATGATTATGAACTTATGCAAAGCCGTATGCGCATTCTTGAAGGCATTGCCAGGGGAGAAACGGCCATTTTTGAAAATCGAACCTATGATCAGTCGGAAGCAAAACTAAAAATGAGCAAATGGCTCGAATAATCTGGACTGAACCCGCTTTATCCGACCTGAACGAAATCGCCGAATATATAGCGCTTGATAAACAAAATGCGGCGCGTCGCTTGGTCAAACAAGTATTTTCCAGCGTTGATCGTCTTCAGCAGTTTCCGGAATCAGGCCGCGTTCCTCCGGAATTGGAGCAGTCAAAGTATCGTGAAATCGTCGTTGGCCCATGCCGGGTCTTTTATCGTGTCGATCAAGACAAAGTCTATATGCTTTATGTCATGCGCGGTGAAAGGGTGCTTAGAAAGTTATGGCATGATTGAAAAAAAGGTACGCACAGCGTACCCTACTGACTGTCTATCGCATTATCTTACGACCAATTAGAAGGGGGGCATTATGTCAACAGTCAAAGAAAGGGTTTCTGAAATAGTTCAAGCTCAGCCTGACGACAGTAGCTTTGATGAGATTTTGCGGGAGCTTGCTTTTTCGCGCATGGTGGAACGCGGTTTAAAAGATTCCCGCGAAGGCCGAATAATTTCTAATGAAGAAATGGAACATCGAATCCTCACATGGCGGAAATAAACTGGACTGCGGAGGCCGAGCGATGGCTGCGGGATATTTATGACTACATTATCCAAGACAAGCCGGACGCAGCCGCAAATGTTGTCTCAGGCATTTATGCAAAAGCTCAGCTTTTGCGCGATTTTCCAGAAATCGGCTACCTGTACCGCAAAGAATCCGACGGCGATATTCGCATTTTGTTGTACGGACATTACCGAATCGCGTATTTAATCAAAAGCTCAAAAAGAATTGATATTTTGGGAGTGTTTCATGGATCGCTCGACATCGACCGATTCTTGCTGTGAAGCCGTCCTCTGACAAAGCCCTCTAAGCGTTGACCGATTTTTACTAGTGTTTCAAAAAACAAATCTCGACACGGGCACGGATTGTTAATGCGTTGTTGTGATTATCTACACCCAACCAACCGATAACCCTGCACGGTCAGCCGCTTCGCGATCTTCCAGAATCATACGGCTGACGGAAACGCCATCCAATACCAGAGGTTGCGCCTTGCGCCGTTTCCATGAAGGCAGATCGGGCGCTATCGGAACGATGTCGGCAATGGGTTTGCCATTGCGTAATACACGTACTGATTCTCCTGACTCGACGATATCAAAGTACTGCTTGGCGTGGTTGCGCACTTCTGTAAACGTAGCTTGTTTCATAGCAATCTCTAAATGTACAACGTGATGTACATCATAGGTATGCGTTATTGGCGCTGTCAAATATCTATTGGATAAATGCTGTAACCACGAATACCGGTCCTTTCCTGAAATCATTCCAATCTTCATCCAATTTTAATTAAACCCACAGGTTTCCTCTCATCTTGCTTCTGTAACCTTTACTCAAACGTAGCGACCTGCGCATAACGCCGGTCGCGATGACTTTGGGGATGGACGGTTTTTGCCGTTCATCATTGGAACAGACAAAATAGGAGTTTAACGAATATGCCACTCGCTATAGGTAATATCTTCAACGGGCTCTTTAAGCAATACGGACACACCGTGATCCTGTTGCTGCGGTTTATCGACATCGCCATGTTAATCGGCGCCGCTTGGGTCTCCCATTATTTCTGGCTTCGCCAATTCGTCATCGATCAGGACTACCGCATCGTGGTTTCTCTCGGCGTTTTGGCGGCCATCATCTTTTTCGAAATCGGCCAGGTTTACCGCCCCTGGCGCAATGATGCGATGCGCGGGGAAATTCCGCGCATCGTCAGGGCTTGGGTGTCGGCCATCGTGTCGGTTATCTCCATTGTGGCGTTGATTCGTTTGCATTTCTGGTTCGGTTCCAGTTATCGCTGGATCGTCACCTGGTGGGTGCTGGGCTTGTTATTCGTACTCACCGCCCGTAGCCTGCTTTCCCATGCGTTGCAATGGTTGCGCGCTCGCGGCTGGTCTCAGGGCCGTATCGTCCTGGTCGGATTAAACCAGATGGCCGTAGCGGTTAGCAGGCAGTTGAGCCAATCATCCTGGGCCGGTTTGCAAGTGATCGGCTATGTCGATGATCGAACCGAAGACCGGCATTTGGCGGACGAAAGTTCGCTGCCGCGACTCGGCGGCGTGGACGACCTGGCGGCGATAGTCGCCAAGGAAGCCATTGACGAAGTATGGATTGCGTTTCCCGGCGAATCGCTTGCGGAACGCGCCCAATATCAACTGCGCCATCTGCCGGTCAGTATCCGCCTGGTTATCGACTGTTTCGCGTTCAAGCAAAGTAAATTCCTTAGCCTGAACACGGTAGCCGGTATTCCGACTTTGGACTTCTCGGTTTCTCCGTTGCACGGCGTTAACCGCTATATCAAGGAAGTCATGGATAGATTGTTTGCGCTGATCCTGTTGATTCTGATCAGCCCGTTGCTGTTAGTGATCGCTGTCGGCGTCAAGCTGAGTTCAAAAGGCCCGGTGTTTTACCGGCAAGAACGGGTCGGCTGGAACAACCGTTCGTTCACGATGTTGAAGTTCCGCTCGATGCCGGTGGACGCCGAAGCCAAAACCGGCGCGGTGTGGGCAAAACCCGGCGAACAACGGGCGACTCGGTTTGGCGCTTTCCTGCGCAAAACCAGTCTTGACGAACTGCCGCAACTGATCAATGTGCTTACCGGCGAGATGTCCCTGGTCGGGCCTCGTCCTGAGCGCCCGGATTTCGTTGAAGTCTTCAAGGAGCAGGTGCCGAATTACATGAAGAAACACATGGTCAAGGCCGGCATCACCGGCTGGGCGCAAGTCAACGGCTGGCGCGGGGATACCGATTTGAACCGGCGCATCGAACACGATTTGTATTACATCCAGCATTGGTCGGTGTGGTTCGACCTGGAAATTGCCCTGCGCACCGTGCTGACCGGGTTTATCAATAAAAACGCGTATTAACATAAACCGCATTTGTCCACGAAAGACACGAAAAGCACAAAAAATCATAAGCTTGTATTTTTTTAGCTGCTTGCCTTCAGAGCGAAGAAATACAGTTTGCTACGCATTTGAATACTTTCGTGCTTTTCGTGGACAAACCGATTTTTTCTGGAATTAAGGAACATAACCGCCATGTTTAAAACTCTGCTTAGATCATCAATGCCCCTGATACCGGCCTTGCTGCTGCAAGCCTGCTCGTTAACGCCGGGCATGGAGATGGAAACCAACAGCCCGTTATCGCATATCGAGGTTCCGGTGATGAAGGACGGTAAGTTAGTCAAGGAAAAGGCGAAGATTTCCCAGATTACCGCCGACCTGATTATCGACCGGGAAAATTCGAAACAGCAGGAGATCAACAATCTTCCGACGCAGAATGTCCCGACGACCGAATATAAGATCGGTCCGCACGACCGGCTGCAAATCACGGTCTGGGAGCATCCCGAGCTGAACGATCCGGGCGGCGAGAAAATCAACCCCGAGTTGGCGGGCAAGATGGTTCAAGATGACGGCATGCTTTATTACCCTTACGTCGGCAATGTCCCGGTGCAAGGGAAAACCGCCAACGAGGTTCGGGATTTATTGACCGAAGGGCTGTCCAAGTACTTCAAGAAAGTCAAACTCGATGTCCGGGTGCTGTCATTCCAGAGTCATCGCGCGGCCGTGGTCGGCCAGGTCAAAACGCCGGGGATACAGGCCATGAACGAGACGCCAATGACGATTACCGAAGCCATCAGCCGCGCCGGCGGCGTGACCGAGGATGCCGACACCAGCAACGTGACGCTGGCCCGCGACGGCAAGCTCTATAAAATCGATGTGATGCGCTTATACGAAAAAGGCGGCGTTGACCAAAACCTGCTGCTCAAGGACGGCGACGTGCTTAATGTCTCCGACCGCAAGGACAACAAGGTGTTCGTCATGGGCGAAGTCGGCAGGCAGCAGGCCCTGCAAATCAACAAGGGCAAGTTGACGCTGGCACAGGCGCTGGCGGAAGCCTATGGCGTCGATTTCAATACCTCGCATCCGGAAGAGATTTATGTGATCCGGTCGGGAGAGCAAAAGCCGGAAATTTTCCAGCTGAATGCGGAATCGCCCGACGCGCTGATTTTGGCAGACCAGTTCACCTTGCAAGCGCACGATACCGTGTTCGTGGGTACCGCAGGCGTGACTCAGTGGTCCCGGGTGTTGAACCAAATCCTGCCGTCATCGTTTACGTCGGTTATGTCGCGGGCCGCTTTTGCGGGGATGTAATGAGGATAAAGGTTAAAGGTTAAAGGTTAAAGGTTAAAGGTTAAAGGTTAAAGGTTAAAGG
>DAINRH010000158.1:6861-9193 GCA_036741905.1 Methylobacter sp.
AAGGTTAAAGGTTAAAGGTTAAAGGTTAAAGGTTAAAGGTTAAAGGTTAAAGGTTAAAGGTTGCCTCGTTCCCACGCGCTGCGCCGTGAGTCATGCCAAACGTCTTGCGTGTCGTATACGGGACGCAGCGCGTCCGGCACTGCGTTCCCACGCAGCGCGTGGGAACGAGGGCTAACTTAGGTAGTGACGCGCTGCGTGGGAACGAGAGCTAAGGGCGGCATAATTTGGAGATCGGCTTTTTTCACCCTTCGCCTTTCGCCTCAACCACTTTTCTTTGCACAAGATTGGGATAGGAAAAACTATGTATTCACACAATGAAGCTACTCTACAGCTCCCGCCGCTGAATCCGTCCCGGATTGAAGAGCGGGGCGTCAGTATTCGCGATTACGTCGATTTGCTGATCGAAGGCAGAAAGATCATCCTGATCGCGCTGCTGTCGGTTCTGCTGGCGACGGTGGTCTATTTGGTGTTTGCACCACGTACCTACAAGGCCGACGCACTGTTACGGATCGACAAGAACAAGGCGCTGCTCGCCGCTCCGCTACGCAGCGAGGCTAACGGCGCTCAGGCTGAAGCCGATAATCCCCGTGCGCAGCGCGAGGTGGAAATCCTTCGCTCTCGTTCGGTGCTCGGCAAGGTGGTCGATGACCTGAACCTGATGGTGGAAGCTTCGCCCAATTATTTTCCCCTTATCGGAGAGACGCTGGCGCGAAGGCATGACGCCCACGACGGGGTTGCCGGTTCATGGTGGGGATTTAGCCGTTGGGCCTGGGGCGGCGAAAAAATGAAAATCGCTACCTTCACGGTGCCGGATCGTTATCTGGGCAAGGCGTTTACGCTGATCGCGCTGGAGGAAGGTCGGTTCCAGTTGCTGGACCCCAAGGATGAAGTCCTGGCCGAAGGGCAGATAGGCGAAACGCTGATAGCCGACATCGGCGAGGCTGTGCCTGTGGTTATTAAGCTCGCAGAGTTTGCAGCCCATTCGGGCACTCATTTCGAGTTGACCCGGAAAACCTCGTTGGCCGCTATCGAAAAGCTGCAAAAGGCTTTTTCGGTCAAGGAAGTTTCCAAGGATACCGATATTCTCAGCGTCGAACTCAAGGGCCGCGAGCCCGAGCAACTCGCTAAATCGGTCAACGACATCGCCAACATTTACGTCAACGCGACCGTCAATTGGGAGTCCGCGGAAGCCTCGCAAAAACTGGGCTTTCTGGAAAGCCAGTTGCCTGTGGTCAAGGAACGCCTGGAAAAAGCCGAGCAGGGCTTGAGCGCTTACCGGCAACAGCATGGCGCGGTCGACATCTCCGCCGAGGCCGAGATACTGCTTAAGCAGGCTTCGGAAATGGAGACGCTGGGCATTCAGCTCAAACAGAAGTACGAAGAACAGAATCAACATCTGGAGTCCGCTCATCCGGACATGATGGCGACCAAGGCGCAAATCAAACGCATCGACCAAAAGTTGGCGAATCTGGATAAGCGGATTAAGGATTTGCCGCGCACTCAGCAGAACGTCGTGAGCCTATCGCGGGATGTGCAGGTCAATACCGAGCTTTACACGTCGCTATTGAACAGCGCCCAGGAACAGCGTATTGCCGCGGCCGGTTCGTTGGGTAACTCGCGTATTGTCGATTTTGCGGTGACCCCGGAAAAACCGTATTGGCCGAAACCGGGCCTGCTGTTAGCCGTCGCCACCTTGCTGGGCTTGAGCGCGGGATCTGCGATCGTGTTTCTTCGACACTCCTTGCAGCGCCACGATAACTATCCGGCCTTGCTGGAATACCAGGTGGGCTTGCCGCTATTTGCCGCGATCCCGCATAGCAAAAAGCAGCGTCGCTTGGCGCGCCTGATCGATCAGGGCAAGGATCGGGAACCCGGCATTCTGGTCAGCCAAGACCCGCTCGATATTTCGGTGGAGTCGCTGCGCGGCCTGCGCACAACGCTGGAAGCAACGTTTGCCGGCGACGCGAGCAAAGTCATCATGGTCAGCAGTCCTGCGCCGGGCATGGGTAAATCCTTTGTCAGCACCAATCTTTCCGCATTGTTGGCGAGCATCAAGAAACGCGTGTTGATCATCGATGCCGACATGCGCAACGGTCGACTGCATGAAGCTTTTTCGGTCGACAAGGAACCGGGGCTTTCCGACCTGTTGGCGGGCCGGGCGACGCTGGGCGAGGTTATCGTCAGCCTGCCCGATGTCGGCGTGGACTTTATACCGCGCGGCAGCATGGCGCTGAATCCGGCGGAATTGCTGGTGCTCGGCAATCTGGAGGAGACGCTTGAGCAGTTGAAGAGTTTTTATAACCATATCGTGATCGATTCGCCGCCGATTTTG
>DAINRH010000158.1:9203-9415 GCA_036741905.1 Methylobacter sp.
CGGCTTCATTATCAACGATATGAAAGAAGGGTCGTCGTATTACCCTTATTACGGCTACGCCTACAAGCGCACCGACATGGAGCCCAAAACTGCGTCGATGTTTACGACCGGCTATCAGGCGGTCGGCGACTGGTTGGGTAAACACCAGGATCGCGATTATCTGTTAGCGTCAGAGTCTATCGAAGATACGGACGATAAGGCGCAGGCGTAAG
>DAINRH010000159.1:0-9253 GCA_036741905.1 Methylobacter sp.
TTGCCGTCTTGTTTATCGGACAGGCTGTTGACGTATTCCAGCGACATCTTGGCTTTGTAGTGACCGTAAGGGTCAAGGTGTTCGGCATCAATGCCGTATTGTTCTTTAACCAAACCGATGATCGGTTTCATGTTGGCTTGTTGGGCGATTTCTATGTCTGACATTGTTTATCCGAAGTTGAAAAGGTTTTATTGGTTTTGTTGTGATCAGGTGAGATTTGACGGTCACGCTAGCGTTTGATTTGATAGGTCGCGCCAGCTCCAGATATTATGATTTTCTGCTCTTCCCAAGTAAGAGTAATTTGTTCAAGAGTTGCAAGGTGTATCCCCTCAATTTCGGAAATAGCCGGGCGAATGTATTTTTCAATAAAAACAGAAACAACTTCGCCAGATTTCTCTTCCATGTGTAGCCATGCGTCTTCACCTTGATAGAGTTCACCGCCACAATCAATAAATTTTTTCGACAATTCATCAAGTCTATTGGATGGGGTTGGATCTAAAACCAATAGCACAGGTTTAATTCCCGCTGCTTGGCACTCAAATGGAAAAGATAACTCTTCGCCAAACCTGCCTTGACCGCTTGCTGCAATTGTTACACGAAGCTTCACTTCATAGGCGATATTTGAGGAGGGGACGTAACAGTCTATTTGTCGACCATTTGTTGTTTGACTCCCGTCTTTATCAACTCGTTTAACTGGAGAATTACGAGCGCTGACAGGTTCACCGCCAAGGCAGCTAGCAATAATCGGCTCAAAAACATAACCAGTCTCTTGGGCTGCCCTATTATCAATGTCGTATATCCATTTGCGCCACATCATCCAATTTGCTAATAGACTTGAATTGCAGGTGCCAAATTCAAGCAGTACTCTTGGACCTATTTGATCCATTGTTGGCATAGATTGCATTGACAAGATTCTTCGGTACTTTATTCGTCTACGGTGCAATGCGCTTAGGTTATCAATGTATAGGACAAAATCTTCCCCTTTATTTTTGGCGGAATCTAATGTTTTCATGATGTCGGTTACGGAAGCCCCTATTTTAAGAGTTTCGAACCATTCCAGAGCGATTGCATAGTAGTCGTTACTTGGTAATTGAATCGTCTTTGTGTGTAGATTTTCGTCAAGCCATCCAAGGTCGTTCAGCGCGATCACAATTAATGCATAAAGCTCGTCATCAGTTAGGATAACCTGGGCGTCTCTACCGCCATGCATTTTGCACTTTGTGTAAATATTCCTGATAAAAAGAGAGGTCATAACCACAGATCCCCTTGAGAGGAGTTGTTTAATGCGCTATCAAGCAGCAGGCATGTCTTTTTTAGTGCTGGGCTCATTGCATCGGCTTTTGTTACAGAGTAGGAAATAAAGCGGCCCTTTTTAGTAGTCTGACCAGTAAAACCATACTCATCGCGGATGTGCTCGGCAAAAATTCTCGCTATTAAAGGCGGGATGGCATTGCCGATCTGTTGAATTTTTTCAGAAGCGCTTCCGAAAAATTTAAAATCATCAGGAAATGTCTGGACTCTGGCGCACTCTCTGATGGTCAATGGCCTGTCGTTTATGGGGTGAATAAACTCTCTCGTAGTCGCCCCCGTGATAGTTAAACAGGGTTCATCATATATAAGGCGCTTAAGTCCGGATGGTGAACCACCACGCTTTTCGCTTGGCGTTCCATCCATAACACGGCGGTTCGCACGTTTCTTGAATGACTCATGCTGAAGTCGTTCAGGGAGGTCTTTCATCGTTTGGCCGGATTTTAACCCTCTAATTCTGTCCATTTGTAAGGGGCTTTGTTCTGGAGAGAAATGATCAGTGATTATCTGTGCTGATCCTCTTAGGTAATCCTCAAATTGATTCAGTGCTTCAGCCTCATAGTGTATTTCGGCTTTTAAATCATTAGATGCATCAGGAAGAGTACCTATTGCATGACGTAATGTGACATCAGAGTTTCTAAAAATTCGTCCTTTCAAAATAATTGTGGGCTCTGGAAATTTAAAATCAATCCCGATTCTATTGCCAACAATCAGAACACGTTTACGTCTCTGAGGAATTCCATACTCATGAGCGTATACCTTCTCAACACGAATAGCGTAGCCGAGAGAAACAAATGCTTTTACAGCCTCATGCAAATATGCCCCACTTTTTGCAGTAAGTAGCCCTTCCACATTTTCCATTAGGAACCACTTTGGTTTTAAGATCTTAAGTGCATCCACATAACTTTTTAGTAAATTATTTCTTGGATCATCCCAAAATCTTAATCCTGCTGTGGAAAATCCCTGGCAAGGGGGGCCTCCTATAAGAATGTCCGGTTCACCAGGAGAAATTCCACACGCAGATAGTACAGATGAAAAGTCTAGGTGATTAATGTCCTCTTTTATAAAGTAAGTTCCTTTAAAGTTTGCCGAATAGGTATCGCTTGCCGCTTTATCAAAATCGGTTGCGAATAGGATTTTGTATCCTGATTGTTCAAAACCTAATGAACATCCGCCCGCACCGGAAAATAGGCTTATCACTGTATTGCTCATGTTTTTCTAGTGCCTATATTTGGGATGTGGCACAAACCCTTTATGCCCTTTGGACTTCAATGTTTTGAGCTGGCTGTACCTAAAGGGCATAAAGTATTTTCCATCCCAAATTAAAATCAACTATAAACCGGAAACCGCGCGCAAAGATTGCCGACTTTCTCGCGCACTGCGGCAAGCACAGATTCGTCTTCCATGTTTTCCATCACATCGCACATCATATTGGCGATTTCGGTCATTTCCGCTTCCTTGAATCCGCGTGTGGTCGGCGCAGGCGTGCCGACACGAATACCGCTGGTCACGAACGGCGATTGCGGGTCGTTAGGCACGGCGTTTTTGTTGACGGTGATATGCGCTTTGCCCAAGGCCGCATCGGCCGCTTTGCCGGTGATGCCTTTGGCGATCAAGGAAACCAGCATTAAATGGTCGTCGGTGCCGCCGGAAACCACGTCGAAGCCGCGTTTGATGAACACGGCGGCCATGGCTTGGGCGTTTTTAATAACTTGCTGCTGATAAGCGCGGAACTCGGGTTGCATGGCTTCCTTAAACGCAACGGCTTTGGCTGCGATTACATGCATCAACGGGCCGCCCTGAATGCCGGGGAAGATGTTGGAATCGAATTTTTTCTCCAGTTCCGGGTTGCTTTTGCACAAGATCAAGCCGCCACGTGGGCCGCGCAAGGATTTATGCGTGGTGCTGGTGACGACATCGGCAATCGGCACTGGGTTGGGGTACAAACCTGCGGCAACCAGGCCTGCGACGTGCGCCATGTCGACAAACAGGTACGCGCCTACTTTATCGGCGATGTCGCGGAATCGTTGCCAGTCCCAGATGCGTGAGTAGGCGGAAAACCCGGCAACCAGTACTTTAGGTTTATGTTCCAACGCCAAGGCTTCAACTTGCGCATAATCGATTTCGCCGGTTTCAGGGTGCAGACCGTATTGAATTGCCTTGTAGATTTTGCCGGAGAAGTTGGGCTTGGCGCCGTGGGTTAAATGGCCGCCGTCGGCAAGGCTTAGGCCCAGGATGGTGTCGCCCGGTTGAACCAGGGCCATGAACACCGCCATGTTGGCTTGCGAGCCTGAATGCGGTTGCACGTTGGCGTAATCCGCGCCGAACAATGCCTTGGCGCGGTCGATCGCCAGTTGCTCGGCCTTGTCGACGAACTCGCAGCCGCCGTAGTAACGCTTGCCGGGGTAGCCCTCGGCGTATTTGTTGGTCAATTGCGAGCCTTGCGCTTCCATGACCCGTGGGCTGCAATAGTTTTCAGAGGCGATCAGTTCGATATGGTCTTCCTGGCGTTGACGCTCTTCTTCGATGGCCTGGAATAATTCGTCATCGAAGCCTTTGATGGTCATTGATTTTTTAAACATGGTGTTCTCCTGGATTAATTGTGTTGTTTAAGGTGCTGGCTGGATCAGCAGTATTTGCAGATCGGCGACATTGGTGCCTGTCGCGCCGGTATTCACTAAGTCGTCGGACGTTTTTAAAGCGGTGTACGAATCGTTATTTTCAAGCAGCGCTGTCGGATTTACGCCCGCTTGAATCATGCGTTGCAGGGTGTTGCGGTCGACGATGCCGCCGGCCGCGTCGGTGGGGCCGTCGCGGCCGTCGGTGCCGCCGCTAAGGAATGTCCAGTTGCCGGTTAGGCCTTGTTGCTCTGCGGCAATCGCAAAAGCCAGCGCCATTTCCTGGTTGCGACCGCCGCGTCCGTTGCCGTGTAAGGTCACTGTGGTTTCGCCGCCCGCCAACAGGGCCAGGGGGCGGCTTGCGGTAAGCACTTTGGCGTGAATAACCAGTTTTTCAGCTTCTGCTCCGGCCTCTCCGCATAAATGATCGCTGTACAGTTTCGTCTCGTAGCCTAGATTTTTGGCGGCTTGCAGCATTGCGGCGACGCTGATGGCATTGCTGCCGATCAGGGTATGTCCGGTGTTTTTGAAAATGTCGTCGCCCGGTTTGGGTGTTTCTTCAATATTGCCCCGCTTACCTTGTTCCAGATGCTGCCGGACATTGCTTGGCAGCCGGTCCCAAACGCCTTTGCTTGTAAAGACGTCAATGGCATCGGCGTAAGTGGTGCTGTCGGCTACGGTGGGGCCGCTGGCAATGGCGCTTGGATCATCGCCCAACACATCGGACAAAATAAGCGCATGCAAACGGGCGGGCGCAGCCAGTCGGGCCAAGCCGCCGCCTTTTAGTTGCGATAAATGTTTGCGTACACAGTTAATCTGGTTGATGGTCGCACCGGAGGCCAATAATAAATCGGTGGTGGCAATCTTTTCCTGCAAGGTGATTGGCTCGGCAGGGTAGGGGATCAAGGCCGAACCGCCGCCGCTGACCAGTACCAGCACCAGTTCATGCTCGTTGGCGTTACGCACCCGTTCGGCAATGAGCTTTGCGCCGTTAAGTCCGGCTGCATCGGGCAATGGATGTGCGGCGCCGAGCACATCGACATTATCGACGCGAGTTACATTCTCGTAATTGGTAACGGCGATGCCTCTGTCCGCCAGCATCCCGGCAGGAATGATTTCCGAAGCCGCTTGCGCCATTGCGCAAGCGGCCTTGCCGAACGCGATAAGATGGACTTTTGAGCAATTGCCAAACAGCTCCGGGACAAGGTGGCGTTTAACCGCCTGATAAGGATCGGCCGCCGCTATGCCGGCCTGAAAAATGCTGACGGCATCTTGTCTTATCGACGCCGAGTCGGCTTGATCTGCTAATGGGCTCATGTCAGGTTCTGTTGCTGTTTATGCCATTTCCTTAGCCAGTGCAAAGATATTTTCGGCATCGAAAACCTGCTTGTTGTCTTCAAATAACTTTGCGATACAGGCGCGATGCAAGGCCAGTTTTAGCGATCCAAAACCGATCGCGCCCCAGATGATTTTGCCGTTGCGCAGGTTGCCTTTGTCCATGACATCGGTTCCGCCTATACCTATGGGCGGCGTAGCGTTGGCATCGGCCATCATTTCGATATGGGTGTTATGTTGCCATTGATCGGCTGACAGCAGCTCTACTCCTGCCGCGCCGGTTGCAAAAACGATATTTGCATGTTCAATGGCCTTGGCGCGGGCGGCATTATCGAATGCTTCAACCGGGGTCAGGTTTACGCCAAAGCGGGCTTTCATGTTGTCGCAGGCTTGAACGGCACGTTCCATTTTACGAGCAGTTAATGATACCTCGGCGCCCTCCTTTGCCAGCATCGCCGCAGCGCGTTGACCTACCGGGCCGGTACCGGCCAGTACCACTGCTTTTTTCCCGGCCAGAACGCCGCTGGAAGCCAGTTTTGCAACAGCGGCGGCGGCGGTGGTATTGCTGCCGTTGCTGTCGAGCATGACCGACACCTGAAAGCCGGGGAAAAAGTGTTTTTGCACCGCGGTAAAGAGTGCCTGACCGGCAATCATGTCGCTGCCGCCGACAAAAATGGCGGTATTTTTCTTGTCTTTGGGAGCGCGGGTAAACATCGTGCCTTCTACCAGAGCCGAGATGTTTTCGGGTGTCAATCCACCGTGTCCGATGACATGATCCGCACCGCCGTCATAGGCAACAACAGTATCGAAAACTGAAGGGTGAGCGTCCGTATCGAATTGGAATAACAGTTTTTTCATTAATTTACTCGTGATGGGTTTGGCTGGTATGCATGAATACAATTATTAAACCGCCTATTATACTCAATAAACTCGACCGTGCCTTATTTAGCCTGCTTTCTGCGTAGGCGCGACTTGAAGCGCAGGCCTGTTTTTTTGATATGCTTGCTTGTAGAGGCTTATCTTCGTTATTATCTGTAAAAATGGATTAGCGCTGCGGTTGTGGTGCGCTATCGGGAATGGATTTAGTGGCAATATTTTCCGATTATTTTGGTAGCTTATAAATGTAAGCTTAGGAAAAAATATACAAATCAAAGGAAAAAACAGATGAAAACACCGGTTCATATTGCTGTGACAGGCGCCGCAGGCCAAATCAGTTATTCTTTGCTGTTTCGATTGGCGGCCGGTGCGCTGCTGGGGGACGACCAACCGATCGTACTGCATTTGCTGGAAATAACCCCGGCGCTGAACGCCTTGCAAGGCGTAGTCATGGAGTTAAAAGATTGCGCTTTCCCCCTGTTGCACCGTATTGAAGTCACAGACGATCCCAACGTAGCGTTCAAAAATGTCGATTATGCCTTTTTAGTGGGCGCGCGGCCAAGAGGACCGGGCATGGAGCGCAAGGATTTACTGGAGGTCAACGCAGCGATTTTTGCGGTTCAAGGTAAAGCCTTGAATGACGTCGCAAGCAGATCGGTAAAAGTCCTGGTGACCGGCAATCCCGCCAACACCAACGCCCTGATCGCCATGAGCAATGCGCCGGACTTAAAGCCGGAGAATTTTTCCGCTATGACGCGCTTGGATCATAATCGGGCGCTCAGCCAATTGGCTGAAAAATGCGGCGTTTTGCCGGCTGATATAAAAAACATGACCATTTGGGGCAATCATTCGACTACGCAATACCCCGACATCCATCATGCCAAGGTTAAGGGCCAGGATGCCTTGTCTTTGGTCGATAATAATTGGTTCGTCAATGAGTTTATTCCGGTGGTTCAGCAACGAGGCGCGGAAATCATTAAGGCCAGAGGGCAATCCAGCGCCGCATCGGCCGCCAATGCGGCGATAGGCCAGATGAAAACCTGGGCGCTGGGCACCGAACCGGGCGACTGGGTGAGCATGGCGGTGTTATCGGACGGCCATTACGGCATTGAATCGGGCTTGATTTACTCTTTCCCGGTAACGGTGGTCGACGGCGAGATTAGTGTTGTAAGAGGCTTGGAGATTAACGATTTCAGCCGACAAAGAATGCGCATGACCGAGGCTGAATTAAAAGAAGAAAGGGATGCGGTTAAGCATTTGTTGAGATAAAAAAGCGGTTTAACCCACGCCTTAACATACCCACAAGGAAGTGGGCAATGCGGATTTTGCAAGGAGCGCAATATCCGTTCATGCCGCCGTAAGCGAAGTCGCTTCTACCGCGTTATTCGTGGTTTCGTTGCGACGATTCAGTTTGGAATAATCACTTCAATGCCCCCTATCATTCGATTCGACCACGTATCGGTCATCGCCCACGAAAAAACCATTCTATCCGACATCAGCTTCACGCTATTGCCCGGAGAAAAAGCCGTGTTATCCGGCAAATCCGGCTCGGGTAAAAGCAGCGTACTGAGAACCTTGCTGGGACTCCATCCTATAAAGTCAGGCACGGTTTACTTTCAGGAACAACCGCTAACGCCATCATCCGTTCAGGCTGTTCGCAGCTGTACCGCTTACATCGGTCAAGAACCGATGTTGGGCGCTGAAAGCGTGCGAGACGCGCTGCTGCTGCCTTTTCAATTCAAAACGCATCGCGATCATAAACCCACCGAAGCGCAACTCATTGATGTATTGCAACGACTGCACTTGCCCGCAGACATTTTACGCCAGGAAAGCAGCCGTATTTCCGGCGGCGAAAAACAGCGAATTGCGCTGGCTCGAGGCCTGTTATTGGGCAAAAAACTGTATTTGCTGGACGAAGTGACCAGCGCATTGGACGCGGAAAGCAAACAAGCCGTGTTCGATGTTTTTTCCGATCCGCAGCTGACGGTTCTGTCGGTGGCTCACGACCCTGAATGGTTGGAACGTTGCGGCATTGTTTTTGAACTTGAAGCGGGTCGATTGACTCAGGTGAAGCGTAATGGAAACACTTGATATTGCGCTGCCGCGGATGGCTCTGCTTTACGGCCTCTGTTTACTGCCCTGGTTGCTACTCCGGCTGATCGGTTTGCGCTTGAGCCGGGATATCGGCATCAGCATCCTGCGCATGAGCATCCAGTTAGCGCTGGTTGGGATCTACCTGAAAATGCTGTTCGATTTCAACCATCCCTGGCTCAACGGCTTATGGATATTGGTGATGTTGTTGGTCGCGGATTTAAGCATTCTGCGCCGCGCCGGACTTAAAGCGCGCTATTTCGTACTGGCTACCTTTATGGCCATTGCTTCCAGCATACTGTTCTCCACCGCTTACCTGGTGATTCTGGTCATTCAGCCGACGCACTTTTACGACGCCCGTTACATCGTGCCTTTGGCGGGCATGATCCTCGGCAACTGTCTGCAAGGCAACGTCATCGCGTTGGAGCGCTTTTATTCGGCGCTCCGCAAGAACGAAAACGAATACGCCACTTTCCTCATGCTGGGCGCGACGCGCTGGGAGGCTGTGCTTCCGTACTTTCGGGAGGCTGTCAAAGCCGCGATCAATCCGACCATTGCCGGTATGGCTACCATGGGCTTGGTCTCCTTGCCGGGCATGATGACCGGTCAAATCCTGGGCGGCAGCGAACCGTGGCTGGCGGTGAAATACCAAATCGCCATCATGATCTGTATCTTCACCAGTACCGCCATCGCCTGCATCATCAACTTGAAACTCAGCCTGAATATCGCCTTCAATGAATTTGATGTGTTGAGGGATGAAGTGATTGATAAGCCTTAATCATTGAGACTATTCACGTAGCGTTTAGTCTGGAACTTAATGACGGTGCCGAGGCTCGGTTGCGGCCAGTGAGCATGCGTGCCGGGTCGTCCCTTGTTCAATTTGCAAGGTGCTGTGATGAACTAAATACCGTTCTTCCAGTGTTTGTGCGACGTCATCCATGAACGCATCGCCGGGGTAGCCGCCGGGCATGACCAAATGAACCGTCAACGCTGTTTCGGTGGTGCTCAAGCCCCAAATATGCAAA
>DAINRH010000160.1:0-9240 GCA_036741905.1 Methylobacter sp.
CAATATTCTAGCCCAACCGGTGAGCTGGCTTCTATTTAGCTCTTAATTCACATTTGTGTAGATACTTATGCTCAAGGGAGAAGGGGGGAAGCCGCAATTCAGCCAATGTGGCGGGAAAAACAAGGCCGGCAATCGGTCCACGTCTTTATACACAAGTGTGTTTCAGAGTCGTCATACCGGCATGGATGCCGGTATCCAGCGCCATGGACGGTAACTTGGTGACTCTACCGGTACTTGAGTAATACGAAGCGTCACCTCCCTGCGCCTGGGTTCCGGCATCCCTGCCAGAACGACGACGTCCCGCAGAGACTTGTGTATAACGACGAGCAATCGGCCTGGGTGGGCGAATCAAGGTTGCCTGGATTGCTTGTAGGCATTAATCAAGGCATTGGTTGAGCAATCGTGGCTGTCGACGATCTTGTCATTTTGAAGTTCCGGCAGGATGATTTTGGCTAAGGTTTTGCCTAGTTCCACGCCCATCTGGTCAAATGAGTTGATATTCCAGATGACGCCCTGCACATAAATTTTATGTTCGTAAAAGGCTATTAGCGAGCCTAAGGTTTTGGGCGTCAGTTTGCTGAATAAAAACGAATTGGACGGTTTATTGCCGTCAAATATTTTGGAGGCGACCAAGACGGCGTCGGCTTGCTCTTCGGCAGATAATTCAAGCTTAACTTCCTCGGCTGTTTTGCCTTTCATCAAGGCTTCCGGCTGGGCGAGAAAGTTTGAAATCAAAATATCATGATGTTCGGGCAACTTGTAGTGACTGTTTGCGGCGGCCAAAAAGTCGCAGGGTATCAGTTTGGTGCCCTGGTGGATCAGTTGGAAAAAAGCGTGTTGGCCATTGGTGCCGGGTTGTCCCCAGATAATCTGGCCGGTGCTGTAATCTACTTTATCGCCATTAAGGTCGATGCTTTTACCATTGCTCTCCATATCGCCTTGCTGGAAGTAATCGGCGAAATAAAGCATGGATTGGTCGTAAGGCAGCAGGGCGTGGGATTCGGCGTTATAAAAGTTGTTATACCAAATGCCGAGCAAGCCCATGATGACAGGGATGTTTTTTTCAAAAGGCGTGGCGCGAAAATGCTCGTCAACTTCATAAGCGCCTTGTAAAAGCTCCTCGAAATTATCCATGCCGACATATAAAGCGATAGACAGCCCTATGGCCGACCACAGTGAATAGCGTCCGCCGACCCAATGCCTGAATTCGAACATATTATTGGTATCTATGCCGAACTCGGCAACTTTCCGGGTGCTTGTAGAAATGGCGACAAAATGCTTGGCAATGGCCTGTTGATCTTGCGCGCTGTCAAGAAACCAGCTTCTTGCCGATGTTGCATTAGTCATGGTCTCTTGCGTGGTAAATGTTTTAGACGCAATAAGAAAGAGTGTTGTTTCAGGAGATAAGTGTTTTAGGGTCTCAACAAGGTCGGCCTGGTCGATATTGGAGACAAAATGAACTTTTAATGTTTCGGAAGCGTAGGGCGTAAGCGCTGTAGAAACCATTTTAGGTCCTAAATCGGAACCGCCTATGCCGATGTTAACGATGTCGGTAATCGCCTTGCCGGTATAGCCGCGCCATTCGCCTGAACGCACGCGGGTGCAAAAAGTTCGCATTTTGGCGAGAACGCTGTTGATTTGCGGCATCACATCCTGTCCGTCAACATAAACAGGTTGATTGCTTCTGTTGCGTAAGGCGGTATGCAGGACGGACCTGTGTTCGGTCTTATTTATTTCCGCCCCGGAAAACATGGCTTTGATTTTTGCGTCCAGCCCGGCATGTTTGGCAAGATCGATGAGTAAGGGCAGGGTTTGATCGGTTATTCTATTTTTGGAGTAATCAAACAAAATGTCATTGAAATGGAGAGAGAACTTGGCATGGCGGTTATTGTCAGCATTAAAGCTGTCCCGCAGGAGGATGTTTTTAGTTTCGTTATGATGTGTTATTAAAGCTGTCCAGGCTGTAGAGGTGGTCAAAGATGACATGCGTAAAGCTCCGTTTGAATAAAGTTAACTTAAGTCTACGAAAAGCAGGGAAGGATAGCAATAGTATAGCGGTGCATTATCTTTTGCTTATATTATTGGCGCTTGCGGGTTGCTCTGCCATCAATTCCTTGTATTTGGCTAAATCGATGTGCTAGAGTGACTTATTGCTATTAGTTAAAAGTACAACGCAAGACACTTGTTTTTGATGAGTTCAAAAATACATTAATAGCATCTACATTTTTCTTATAATAATAATTTTATCAAAACTGGAAGGCGTTATGAACAGTACACACATTTTAAGAAAGGGTTTCCTGGTACTTCTTGGGTTGTTATTTTCTGCATCGTTATGGGCGCACGGCGGAGCCGCAGGCACCGATACCGACCAATGTAAATTTGAATTGGAGCCTACTCACTGGCTGCATTATACCGCTTATCAACCTAACGCATTTCCCGCAGAAGATTTTTGCGCCAATCTTCCTCGCGCTGATGAAATGACTTTACTCGTATTCGACTATCAAGATATGAAATACAGAGATATGTCGGTTGAGTTTGAAGTGACAAAAGAACCTGAAGGTACTCGCGTATTCTTCTTGCCTGCTGCAAAGCATAAAAAAGGCACGGTCGAGTTAAAACTCCCAAATGGCGTACCAGAGGCAGGCAAATACCTGATTCATATCACTCTGGTTCCTGATTCAGGTAATAGATTAGATGCACACATGAGTTTTAATGCCGGCGGTGGTAAAGCGGTAAGCAAAAATAATCTGCTTTTATATGCGTTTTTCGTATTTGCCGGTCTATATATACTGTATCTGTCACACGCCGGTTTTAAAAGTAAAATAGATGAAGCAATAGCGAAGCTTAAAAGCTAAGCAGACGCGATTTAGGTAAGTTGTCTGTTGGTGCCATTGTTTAGTTACAGGTAGCGGGTTGACCTTAAAAAAACAATGGCATTGCTTACATGGACGCAGGTAAGGGATGTAGGGGCGGAGGCTTTGATTTTATTGAACAATAGAGGAAATAAGTGATGGTGAAGTTATTATCGGCTGGGGCCCTGGCTTTTCTTTTTTCAACGTCAGTATTGGCGGTGGAGTATGAAGATCATGACGGGATGCTCATGGATCACGGTGATGGCCATTTAATGGACATGGGCGGTGGTATGGTCATGGGTCAAAATTCCAGTACATTACCGGGTGGCTGCGACCGTATCGCTGAGACCAAGGAAATTACTGTGCATGCCGGTCATAAATATGCCGAGAAATTTCCCGGCAGAATGTTTGCTTTCGATACTCAGGAATTTAATTTTAAACCATGCACTAAGCTGACGGTCCATTTCATCAATGATGATAATGTCCGTCATCAATGGATGATGCACGGCTTGCCCAAATATTTATATCCCAAGGGTATGTTCCATTTGGAAGTATCCGGCCCCGCAAAGATCTCAGGAACATTGATCCTGCCTCCCGGCGATAAAACCTATCTGGTGCATTGCGACATTGCCCAGCATATGGAAAAAGGCATGAAAGCCCAACTGAAAGTCGGTAAAGGCGATGGCGATCTGCCCAGTATTCCAGGCGTGACGGCTTATGTCGTAGCCGATGATTACAAAGGAA
Organism: Methylobacter sp.; assembly: GCA_036741905.1. Taxonomy (GTDB): domain Bacteria; phylum Pseudomonadota; class Gammaproteobacteria; order Methylococcales; family Methylomonadaceae; genus Methylobacter_A. The sequence goes on from DAINRH010000160.1 coordinate 3,597, forward strand.
GCCTGCCGACAGTGATGGCTGACGTTTCGGCCGCCGCTGAAGCCGCGCCGGTTGTTGTCGCCAATAAGCCTGCGCCGGTAAGTCAGCCGCCCAAAGAAGATTCCGTTATTTCCGGCGTTACCGTGATCGGCTTAGCAATTGGCTTGCTGCTTGCGCCATTTTTAGCGAAAAAATTTAAAGGCATGAGCGTATCAGAGGCGATCGCCACTATTTTTGATTTGTTGAGAGCGGGCATCGAGTTGGTTGCAAAGTTGTTGTCTCGTTTGATGAAACTGGTAATTTCCAATAAAAATAAGATATTGCCTGGAAGTTGAATCAAGGCAACATAAAAATCCCTGCGCTTTTTGAGCGCGGGGATTTTTTTTGAGAGAAAAAAGTGTCGGATATAGCGTTTGAAATAGGCGGGCTGTTTATCAGCGCATTTATATCGTCAACGATAGCGCCAGGAGGCTCGGAAGCCGTTTTGGCATATATGGCAGCGGCAGGGCATTATCAGGTTGGGCTTTTAGTCGCCGTTGCAACAATAGGCAATACGCTGGGCGCCATGACCACATGGGGCTTGGGTGTGTTGGCGGCTAAAAAATTTCCGGCAGCCACGCTTTTACCGGAAAAAAAACAGAAGGCGTTGGATGTTGTCAGAAACAAAGGTATCTGGACACTGTTTTTTACCTGGTTGCCGGTGGTTGGGGACGCCTTGTGTTTCGCGGGCGGATGGCTAAAACTGCCATTCTTTCAGGCTTGTTTAATCATATTGCTGGGTAAGTTGGGTCGATATGCGGCGATAGCTTGGTTATTTGTCTGAAAACCTGCCTACTCAGTTTAAAACATCACCATGCAGTTGTTCATGGTGAATTAATTAATCCGAGATTGATACGAGGTCATTGTGTTACGCCATTTTCCGCAAGTTAACGTCGCTTACGCCCATAGAAAAAGGGATTATTTTATAGCGGCGTTTACTTTTTTTTGTGTGGCGGTCTGCTTAGTGAGCGACGCCAATGCGAGTTTAGAAAATCAAAATGTTCTGGGTATTTGCGCCTGGGTGTTTGTGATCGGTTTGTTGCTCGGTGAAAATAGGGAAATCAGAGTGCAGGTTGCCATCGCCGTCATTTTTGCCACCATCGGCGAGCATTTTGCGTCGCCCTTTATGGGCGGATACACGTATCGGTTTGAGAATGTACCCGCTTATGTGCCGCCCGGTCACGGCATGGTTTATTTAACCGCTGTCGCGCTGGGGCGTTCCGGATTATTCCAGCGTTATGCCAGAGAAATCGCGACAATGGTGGTATTGGTGTGCGGCGCATGGTCGGTTTGGGGGATCAGCGGTTATGCCAAACAGGGTGACTCGGTAGGCGCATTACTGTTTTGTGTTTTTCTGGGCTACCTTTTTAAAGGTCGTTCGCCGATGGTTTATCTGGCGGCCTTTTTTATTACCACATGGCTGGAGTTAATCGGCACTGCCGTCGGAACCTGGAAATGGGCGGCAATCGATCCGGTTTTGAATTTGCCTCAGGGGAATCCTCCTAGCGGAGTTGCCGCATGGTATTGTCTGGTCGATGCGGTAGCTATGGGTGGGGCTGCGCCGGTATTAAGAAGCGCGAAGAATGCTCGCGACTGGATAAAATCCGGCAAATTGCGGAAAAATGCATATCAAGGCGCGGATAATGAATAAGGTGCTTAGATGAAATCGCGTCAATCGGATTTGCTAGTTAAGTAAAACGCCTCCGTGATAAACGGGGGATGATCAGTAATCAAAAAAGGGGGGTGTTATGGAACGTCGTGATTTTATTCGATTAAGTGTAGCGGGTGTGGGCGCCGGCATAATCGTGCCAACTATTGCGCTGGCTGACAGCGGCAAACAGGCGGCTACAGGAAACATCTATTATACAAAAGAGGCGCCCGGTCGCTGGAGTGAAAAGGTTGCAACGCACTTGCCCAACATTGAAATAGAAAAAGCCGGTGGAAATGTCGCTGTGAAAATCGTCACAGCGCATGAAATGAAAGGTTACGAACACTATATTGTGAAGCATGTTTTGCTGGATCAAAACTATAAGTTTATAGATGAATACCTCTTTAATCCTACGAATGACAAGGCTGCAATATCGACATTTACACTGCATGACTACAGTGGGCCGATTTACGCGCTGAGCATGTGCAATAAGCATGACCTTTGGTTAAACGGTGCAGAAGTGTAAGGATTATTATTTTGGCGTTTATTTTATTGCAAGCAGCTCATTGAGTCGCGTCATATTCAATGATCTGCTAGTGATCGCCGGAACATAATCCAATCAATGAAAAGCTACCCCTCTCTACAGCCAAAGCCGACAAAAATCCTGGTAATCGCAATGCGGTACCTCGGCGATGTGCTGCTGACAACACCCTTATTGCATTCGTTGCGGCAGGCTTATCCAGATGCGCAGCTTGACGTCCTGGTGTTTCGCAACACCGTCTCCATGCTCGAAGGCAATCCTGATATAAGTCATATCATTACTACGCCTAACCGCCCTAAGCTCCATGATTATTGGCAGTTATTACGGAAGTTGTTCAGGCGCTATGATCTTGCCATTGCTACGCAGTCCGGGGACCGCCCTTTTTTATATACATTACTCGCATCGCCCGTGCGAATTGCCGTCGTGCCGCCGAAAAACGCCACCGGCTGGTGGAAGCGTTTTTTTGTGCGACGTTGGACAGAATTTGACGACGATAATACGCATACGGTTCTGCAACACTTGAAGTTGCTGGAGTTGATCGATGTCCCGAAGTGTTTTTCACTGGTTCCTCCGCAAATCAATGATGCCAGCCAGTTGGTGCGGCAATTTCCTTTTTTAGTTGATAATGCCGGTTATGCCGTTTTGCACCCGCATCCTCAGTGGACATACAAGCAGTGGACTGTCGAAGGCTGGATAGAAATAGGCCTTTATCTTAAAAAACGCGGATTAAGATTGGTTCTTTCGGGAGGACCGGCCCGAGAGGAAGTTGATTATGTCGCTAATATCCAACGTCAACTTCCTGAGGATACGATCAATCTGGCGGGCCGGGTTTCATTGGCCCAGTTGGCAACTATTATTGCCCAGGCGAAATTATATATCGGCCCGGATACCGGTATCACTCACTTGGCGGCTGCAACAGGAATCCCGGTGATTGCGCTTTATGGGCCGACCAATCCGGTAAAATGGGCGCCTTGGCCTGCCGGATATAACCTAGACATAAATCCTTTTCATAAAACAGGCAGCCTGCAGCTTAACAATATCAGCCTGATTCAAGGTCAGGGAGACTGCGTTCCCTGTCATTTGGAAGGCTGTGATAAACATCGGCAAAGCCGAAGCCTGTGTCTTGATACGCTTAGCCCTGAACGAGTCAAAGGCGCTATTCGACGGGCGGTTGGAAAAGAGTAATCCTGTCGATTGAATGACCATAAATGATGTTTGCCCGTAATTGATTTCGCTTTACTTGCGGTTTTTGGTAAAGTTTCCCGATATAGCTCCCGAGTTTTTCAAGGTAACAGCCGGAATGCATTTAGCAACAAAACAACTGGATGGCCTTTACGTAATAAACGTGAAAGCATTCCATGAGCGTCGCGCGTTTATGGAGGCGCAGCTTTTAAGGAAAGATATGACGGCCGAGTTTGTTCTTGACGGCGACGCCGACGAGCTGACAGCCGAGATTATTAATAAGTATTTTATTAGCGACAACTTATCGCCCAACCAAATGTCATGCGCTCTAAAACACATCATGACCCTGGAAAGCATTGTTGCAAACAAACAGCAACAGGCATTGGTTCTGGAAGATGATGCCATTTTTTCCCCAAGGTTTAACGAAGGCCTGCATCATGCGTTGACAGAAAGCCCTCGCTTTGACGGTCCGAAAGTCATTTTTATCGGTTGCGGCGGCAACTTTTATACGCCGAAAAGCCTTAGAAAACCCGGTCAGCACTTGTACGTGGGTTCTCGCGGTCGATTTACCGATTCCTATATTATTGATTGCAACACGGCACAAAAACGGCTGGACTGGATTACCCGCAACAAGGTTTCATTGCCGATAGACAATCAGTTTGAAAAAATCGATCGGGAACTGGGAATCAGCATGCTGTGGCTCGAAGAACCCGTGGTGGAGCAAGGCAGTAAGGCCGGCTTGTTTATGAGCGCTGTCGAAAAAGCCCCGCCTGTCTGGTTACAGCGCCTGTTGTTCAATTGGGAAAAGCTTAAGCGAAAACACATTTATCAATTATGGCGCTAACAACTTATTCTTCTATCGATACGCCATGCTTAGCGTAGTCATCATTACAAAAAACGAAGCCGGGCATATCGCTCGTTGTCTGGAGTCAATTTCATGGGCCGACGAGATTGTCGTTCTGGATTCAGGCAGCGAGGATGATACGGTCGCGATCTGTCGTCGATACACCGATAAGGTTTATCAAACAGACTGGCCCGGCTTCGGTATTCAGAAACAACGCGCTGTCGATAAAGCCGGCGGCGACTGGATTTTATCTATAGATGCCGACGAAGTTGTAACCCCGGAATTAAGATCGGAAATCGAAACAGCGCTCCGGCAGGAAGGTTATAACGGCTATGAGATCCCGCGTCTTTCCAGCTATTGCGGCCGGCAAATGCGCCATGGCGGCTGGTGGCCGGATCATGTGCTTAGGTTATTTCGCCGTGATTGCGGCCAGTTTACTGATTCAGTCGTTCATGAGCGTATTATTGTTCAGGGGCAAATCGGGCAGTTAACCACTCCGTTGCTGCACGATGCTTTTATAAACCTGGATGAGGTTTTGCATAAAGTGAATTGCTATTCGACCTTGGGTGCTGAGTTGCTTTATCGACGGGGCGTTCGCTCGTCTTTGAGCAAGGCCATCTTAAAAGCGTTTTGGACATTCATACGCACCTATTGGCTTAAAGCCGCCATTCTGGACGGGCGGGAAGGGCTGATGCTGTCGATTTCCAATGCGGAAGGCGCTTATTATAAGTATCTTAAATTACTGGAACTGCAAAACCGGCAGTCCCGTTAACAATGAATTTAATCTCCGTTATCGTAACCACCTATAACTGGCCGGCCGCATTAGAACTCTGTCTGGACAGCTTGTTTGCCCAACATGACAAAGCGTTTGAAATCGTCATCGCCGACGATGGCTCTACACTTGACCATCAGGCCTTGGCTCAAGCCTATTGCGCTAAAAGCCCGGTGCCGATTCAATATATGCATCATGATGACCTGGGATTCAGGGCGGGAACCATCAGGAATAAGGCGGTTGCGAGCAGTCAGGGGGAATATTTGCTGTTTATCGATGGCGACTGCGTGCTTGGACCTGATTTTATCGGACGGCACCGGCAGCTGGCGGAGTCCGGGTATTTCGTGCCGGGCAACAGGGTATTGTTAAGTGAGTCGTTTACTCGGGAAGTCATTGAAAAAACTATTCCATTGCATCAAAAACCGCTGAGCTATTTCATTTCCCTGTGGCTACAAAAAAAGATCAACCGGATTTCCGCCTTTATTCGACTGCCTTTGGGGTTTTTAAGGAAGTTGCAGGTCAACAAGTGGCAAAAAGCCATGACCTGTAATCTGGCGTTATGGAAAAGCGACTTTTTACGGGTGAATGGTTTTGATGAGCTTTTTGAAGGCTGGGGCTTTGAGGATTCCGATCTGGTTA